>NZ_JAILGZ010000163.1 GCF_024696245.1 Treponema sp. | reverse complement strand
GCAACAAAAAGAAGCTCAGTCTTTGTTGTAGAACATACGTTTGTAAGACTTTCTGCGATTGTTGATTTATTTACGCTTCCAGTAAATGGCGGATTTGCAAGAATAATATCAAATTCACCTTCAATTTCGTTATTTTTGCTTACGCTGTCCTGATAAGCAATATGTGGTTCGTGGATTGAGTGGAGCAGAAGGTTCATTGCGGAAATTTTGAGCATTGTACTTCCTGTGTCAAAACCAGTAAGAAGACCTTTCGAATAATGCTCCCATTCTTTATCGCCCATCTTGTTTCCGTATGTGTCGCGGATAAATTCTGCAGAAGAAATAAGGAAGCCTGCAGTACCACATGCCGGGTCACAGATTTTATCCATTGGTTGAGGCCTGATAAGTTGAACCATCATGTCGCGAATCTGTTTTGGAGTACGGAACATACCAACCTGGCCACTAGAATTCATCTTGCTCAAAACATATTCGTAAATATCACCAAGCATGTCTCGGGTCTGAACTTCAGGATTTTCAAAAAGTTCATCAAGTTTTGTAATTACGGCTTTTAAGGTCTGTGGGCTTGGAATGGAGAATGCTGCATCTTTCATGTAGCGGGCAAAAGCACTTTCTTCATTTGCATTAATTTTTTTAATGAACGGAAAAATCTCTTTGTTCATCAAATTAAAGAGTTCTGTTTCTTCAAAGGTCTTAAAAATATGCCAGCGGTATTTCTGTTTATCTTCCGGGAAAATATGTTCCTTCTTTTCTCCTGACATTTTTTCGTACTGTTCAGTTTCATTTTCAACTTCATCAAGAGAATGTATAAACATAAGATATGAGAACTGTTCAATGACAGTAAGATATTCACTCATACCTGCACTAAAAAAATCATCCCAGATTGAATCTATTTTATTTTTTATTTCGCCAGTTATCATTTTTAAACTCCTAACCTTAATAAAAAACATTATACCAATTTTTAATCGGATTTGTAGATAATAAAAACAATAAAAACCAGCAAAAAAAAGCCTGCATTTCTTGAAGTTACCCTCAAAAATTGCAGGCTTAATTATTCAAAAGTCACTTAAACTACTCAAGACGACCGTACACACAGCCGTAGCAAGTGCGTGCGGCTGTGCAAGCATCACTTATAAGCCCCTCTCGAAGCACTATAAATGTCACTTAGACTACTCGAGTCTTCCGTACATAAAATACCAGTATCCATAAGGTGAATGCCATGTGCCCTTAAGGTTATCAACCTGCATCCATACTTCGTTGTAGTAAGCAACAGGAGCCATAGCAGCATCCTTAAGAAGAATCTGTTCAGCTTCATGGAGGTATTCATAATGCTTTTTAACATCAACAGTAGCACGTGCATCACTTACAGCTTTATCAAATGCTGCAGAAGAATATTTACCATCGTTGTTACCGTTTCCTGTTTCAAGAAGGTTAATCATGTTAGAAGGATCGTCCCAGTCATAAACCCATCCGTTACGAGCAACATCAAAGTTACCAGAGCGGCGGTCAGCTGTTACAGTCTTCCATTCCTGAATATTAATCTTCATTGTAATACCAAGCTGAGCATATGCAGACTGAAGGTATTCAGCTACAGGCTTGTGGTAAAGGGAATCATTTGTAAGATATTCAAATGTTGGGAATCCCTTTCCGTTTGGATAACCTGCTTCTGCAAGAAGTTTCTTAGCCTTAGCAAGGTCAGCTTCGTAATTGCTGATATCAAAATGATCACCGTATTTAGCAGTTGTAATATCTTCAAAAGAAGAACCTGCTGCAGCATCAGATACACCTGGTCCTACAAAGTTTTTAGCAGGAAGGTATGTACCCTGCATGATTACGTTTGCAACATAGTTACGGTCAATTGCAAGAGAAAGAGCTTCGCGAACACGTGGATCGTTAAAAGGTTTCTTTTCTACATTGAATGTTACATAGTAA
Organism: Treponema sp.; assembly: GCF_024696245.1. Taxonomy (GTDB): domain Bacteria; phylum Spirochaetota; class Spirochaetia; order Treponematales; family Treponemataceae; genus Treponema_D. The sequence goes on along the minus strand of NZ_JAILGZ010000163.1, from coordinate 22,788 downwards.
GTACCCATGATTGGTGCAGAATAGAACTGGCTTGAACCACGAAGAGAAGGAATTTCTTCTGTTGGAACATCCTTAATCATCTGAATCTCACCCTGGTTATATGCAGTGTAAGAAGTATTTGCATCTTCAATAAGATGCCAGATAATAAATTCAAATGTTACATTTGCAGCATCCCAGTAATATGGATTCTTCTGGAATACGATACGTGAATTGTCTTTAAATTCAGCCATAAAATATGGACCATCAGTTACATAAGTTTTTGGATCAATAGTCCAACTTTCTCCGTTTGCTTCAACAGTTGCTTTCTGAACTGGAACAAGTACAGCAAATGAAGCAATCTTGTCAAAGTAAATGCAAGGAGAGCTAAGGTGAACAACAAATGTGTTAGCATCTGGTGCTTCTACGCCAAGAGCATCAACATTTCCGTTTTCTGCTTCTTCAAAACCAACAACCATGTTCAAAAGATCATATCCGTATGGAGCAGCTGTTACTGGATCAGCTACACGCTTCCATGAATATACAAAATCTTCTGCTGTAAGTGGACTACCGTCTGACCACTTAAGGTTTGGACGAAGATGGAAAGTCCATGTAAGACCATCTTCTGACTGTTCCCAGCTTTCTGCAAGTCCTGCAACAATGTTGTTGTTACGGTCAAATTTAAGAAGACCTTCAAATGAATGAAGAATCATGTTTGCACCGTCAACTGCACTGTTAAGGGCAGGGTCGATTGTTTCTGGAGAAGGACCAACCTGAACGTGAATGGCTGTTTTGTTCTTCTCTGCCGCTGCGATTGCTTCCTCTAATGCTGACTTCTTACCACCGCAAGAAGAAAGAAGACCAATCATAGCAATTACTGAAATAGCAATTGTACTCTTTTTCATATAATCCTCCTGAATACTGCAGTTATACCACAGCATTCTTAAAAAAATATGCTAGTTAAGTTTATCAAGGTGATGACATGCAGCATAATGTCCGCTTGTCACTTCCTTAAACTCAGGTTTCTGAGCAGCACACAAATCATCTGCATAAGGACAGCGGGTGCGGAAAGGACATCCAGAAGGAGGATTTACCGGAGAAGGTACATCTCCCTGAAGAATAATGCGCTTATTTGCACGGGCAACCTTAGGATCAGCAATAGGTACTGCCGAAATCAAAGATCTTGTATATGGATGAAGTGAATGGAAGATAAGTTCTTCTGCTTCTGCAACTTCTACCATATGACCAAGATACATAACACCAATTCTGCTTGAAATGTGATTTACTACAGAAAGATCATGAGCAATAAAAAGATAAGTAAGGGAGCGTTCTTTCTGCAAATCTTCAAACATATTTACAACCTGGGCCTGAATAGAAACATCCAGGGCACTTACAGGTTCATCACAAACAATAAATTCAGGGTCTACTGCAAGGGCACGGGCAATACCGATACGCTGTCTCTGTCCTCCGGAAAATTCATGAGGAAAGCGGTTTGCATGTTCACTGTTAAGACCTACTGTAGAAAGAAGGGAAATGATTTTTTCCCGCCTTTCTTTTTTATCTGAATAAAGATGATGAATATCCAGGGCTTCTCCAACAATATCACCTACAGTCATACGTGGATCCAAAGAAGCATAAGGGTCCTGGAATACAATCTGCATCTTTCTGCGGTAAGGCAGCATCTTTTCCTTAATCTTTTTTTCACTGTCAAAGATAACTTTTCCGTCATAAATAATCTGACCGGAAGTAGGTTCTGTAAGACGTAAAATAGAACGGCCTGTTGTAGTTTTACCACATCCTGATTCACCTACAAGACCAAAAGTTTCTCCCTTGTTAATAAAAAAGCTTACATCATCTACGGCATGTACAATCTTTTTTGTTCCCGCAACAGGGAAATACTGTTTCAAATGATTTATCTCTAAAAGTTTTTTTGTTTCACTCATTTGCTTTCCCCCTCAGAATTACTTCCTTTTACAACTGCATCCGCACTGCCAAGCATCTGGGCTTTCTGTTCAAGCCAGCAGCGTCCGTAATGTACGTTTTCGCCAATCTTAGCACCACCAAGACTCTTGTATTCATTACGAACAGGCTTTTTCTCAAGACAAATCTTCATACAGTTAGAACAACGTGGAGCAAAACCGCATCCCTTTGGAGGATTAAGAAGGTCTACAGGCTGTCCTTCAATAGGAACAAGCTTTGAATAATCTTTTTCATGGAATTTTGGAATTGAACGGAGAAGGCCGCGGGTATATTCATGCTGAGGATTATAGAAAATATCATCAGTTGTACCATACTCAACAATTTCTCCAGCATACATAACTGCAATATGATCACACATAGAAGCAACAACACCAAGGTCGTGGGTAATCATAATAATTCCCATTCCAAGACGCTGTTTAAGTTCCTGCATAAGGTCAAGAATCTGTGCCTGAATTGTTACGTCCAGGGCTGTAGTAGGTTCATCTGCAATAAGCAGTTCCGGTTCACAGGCAAGGGCAATAGCAATTACAACACGCTGTCTCATACCACCGGAAAGTTCATGAGGATACTGCTTCATGCGTTTTTCCGGTTCATTTATACCAACAAGAGTAAGAAGTTCCTTTACACGTTCCTTAGCTTCCTTACCCCTTTTATCAGTATGAAGCTTAATTGCCTCTTCAATCTGATTTCCGATTGTCCATACAGGGTTAAGGGAAGTCATAGGGTCCTGGAAGATAATACTTACTTCTTTACCACGAATCTTGCGGAGTTCCTTTTCTGACATCTCATCAATACGGTGACCATTAAAAGTAACTGTACCGCCGGTAATTTTTCCGTTGTCAGCTGTAAGTCCCATAATTGAATAAGCAGTTACTGATTTACCGCTTCCTGATTCACCTACAATACCAAGAACTTCACCCTTTCTCATCTGAAGGGTTACATCGTTAAGCGCCTTAACTTCTCCAGCAGGCGTAAAAAACGAAAGCTTTTCATGCTGAATATCTACTAATAATTCATTATCTGCCATTTTTCACCGCCATTTTTATGCCTTAAGTTTAGGGTCAAAGGCATCACGAAGACCGTCCCCTAAAAGGTTAAAGCTAAGAATAATAATAAAAATAAGGAATGCAGGAGCAAAAAGCTTCTCCGGGAATGACTGGAATCCGTTTAATGCAGCAGATGCAAGGGAACCAAGAGAAGGCATTGGAGCCTGAACACCAAGACCAAGGAATGAAAGGAATGACTCTGTAAAAATAGAAGACGGAATCTGAAGTGTAGTAGTTACAATAAGGGTTCCGATACAGTTAGTAATAAGATGCTTTCCGATAATGCGGCGCTTTTTTGCACCAAGGGCACGGGCAGCAGTTACATATTCATTCTGTTTAAGAACCATAATCTGTGAGCGAACAATACGTGCCATACCAACCCAGTAAAGAAGGGCAAATACGATAAACATAGAAATCATATTAGGACCCAGCTTCTGAATCCAGCCAAAACCTGCCACTTCACCAAGAGTCTGAAGAGGGAATTTAAGGATCTGGGCAAGAAGAATAATAATCAGAACATCAGGGATGGTATAAATAATATCAACGATACGCATCATTATAAGGTCTACAACTCCCCCAAAATATCCGGAAATTGCACCATAAAGGGAACCAATCACAAGAATAAGAAGAGATGCTACGATTCCGACCATAAGTGAAACCCTGCCACCTACCATAACACGGATGGCATAATCACGACCGTTACTGTCTGTACCAAGAATATGAGGGAATACCGATTCACCTGCATCAATCTGCTGCTGTTCAATTTTTGAATACTGCATTGGAGCAAGACGTTCACTACCCTTCATCTGCTGTTCATATTTATAAGGATAAAATCCAGGTACGATAAAACAGAGAACTACAATTGCTAAAACAATAACAAGAGCTGTCATTGCAATCTTATTTTTTCTGAATCTGCGGAGACCATCTTTCCAGAAGCCTACGGATTCACGCATTACTGTCAAAGATTCTTTTTCTGAAGCCGATGCTGCTACAAAATCGTCAACATTCAGCTGAAAACTCAAAGGATTCTTATTCATTTTCTTTCCCTTACTTAAGCTTAATTCTTGGGTCAACGATAGCATAGGCAATATCAACAAGCACATTCATAAAAATAACGAATACTGCAAGGAAGATTGTTGTGCCCATAATCATAGGATAATCACGGCTGGTAATAGCTCCTACAAATTCAGAACCTAAACCAGGAATATTAAAAATCTTTTCGATAATAAAACTACCAGTCATAAGGGAAGCAAGAAGTGGTCCCATATATGTAATAACCGGAAGAATTGCATTTCTAAGGGCATGCTTAAAAATCATTTTTACTGTACTTACACCCTTGGCACGGGCTGTACGCATATAGTCCTGACCCATTACATCCAGCATGGAAGAACGCATAAGACGGGCAATATAAAATGTAGGATATAAAGAAAGGGCTATTACAGGCATTATGTAATTTGAAGGATTTTCCAGACCTATTGAAGAAAGGAGTTTAAGCTTTGTACTAAAAATATAAAGAAGCAATGTAGAAGAAAGAAAGCTTGGAATGGCAATTCCGCCGGTAGAAAGAACAACAAGGATGTTATCAACAGTTTTTCCACGCTTAAAAGCTGCTATTGAACCAAGGGGAACACCTACAAGAACGGCAACCAGCATTGCAATTCCACCAAGACGGGCAGAAACAGGAAACTTTGTAGAAATAATGTCAGCAACTGTTCTACCGCGCTTTTTAATAGAAAGCCCCAGGTCTCCATGAATAAGACCATTCATATAAGTTAAATACTGCTGTCCCAATGGTTTATCAAGACCGTATTTAGCTTCCATAGCTTTTTGTGCTGTTGGGGTAACTGCCTTTTCTGACAGAAATGGACCTCCAGGCACAAGATTCATAATAAAGAACGTAAGGGTTGCTACAAGGTATGCAGTAAACAAAGCTGTAGCAATTCGTTTCAATAAATAACGTGACATTTAGAAACCTCGAAATTTATAAACATCTATAAAAATACTTAAAGTAGCGGTATATTCTACCATAATATAGTTGATGTAGCTACAACAAATAAATGCATTTTATGCAACATGAGCTGAATTTTACATAAAAAAACCGCCGGATTTTACTCCGGCGGCGCATTTACTGCTTAATTCAACTTATTTTTCAAGAATGAATTCTACGCGGCGGTTCTTCCAGTTAACTGACTTATCTTTAGTGTCGGCAACAGGTTCTGTACCACCCTTACCTTCTGCACCAAGACGACTCTTAGAAACACCAAGTTTAATAAGCTGATTCTTTACAAATTCTGCACGTTTAAGTGAGAGAGGTCCAAGAGCTGGTCCCCACTTAGACGGATTGTCTGTAGTTTCTTCAGCAGGATCATTTGTAGATGGATTAGCATGTCCTACTACAACAACCTTATAATCACTGAACTTCTTAAGGATTTCTGCGATACGGTTAATTACACGTTCGTTGTTCTTAGCCTGGTCAGCTGTAATTCCGGCAGAAATAACCTTTCCGTTTGCATCAAGCTTCTGAACATTAAAGTCAGCATTGTCTGAACGGAAGATAATAGAAGGAACCTGCATCTTAAGCTTGTCTCCGTCACGTACAACAAGTACGTCTACCTGAATCTTTCCTTCTACCTTGCTTGTCATGCCAAGTTCATCAGTTACAGTAAATTCATATGGATAATCTTCTGCAGACTGAACAAGTTCACCGTTGCTGCCACGTCCGTCCCAGATAATACGTGGTGTAATTGCTGACTTACCACTTGTCTTCCAGAACATATTGCCGTTGCGGTCACGGATTACAAAACTCCAGCTCTTGAATGCTGCAAGGGATTCTCCCTTAAGCTTAATCTGAAGATCATCATCTGTACCATCATTATCAGGGCTGAACCACTTAGGTGATGTTCCTACAGAAAGTTTTGGAGCTTCTGCTGTACAGATAAATGTAGAAGATACTGCGTCTACAACGTTACCCTTTTCGTATTCAACGTGAAGCTTTCCTGAGAATACTCCGTTTGCAATTGTCTTGTCTGATGTATCACCAGCCCAGTCAATGTTTGCAGGAAGATTCTTGCTGTCTGCTTCTGTCCAGCTTCTTACAGCCTTACCGTTGGCATCTACAATATCAAAGCTCCACTTAGAAATACCTTCGCTTAAAGAAGTATGAATAGTAAACTTCTGCTTATCAAGAATTCCGTCACCATTTGGAGAGAATCCTGTAAGTTCGTTTGTTACGTATACAGTTGCCTGACGTGCATCAAGCTTAATGTTATCGATTACAGCCTTAGCAGAGTTTCCGGCAGCATCTGTAGAAGAAAGGGCAATTGAATATGTACCGTTGTCTACTTTGTTTCCATTAGAATCTGTTCCGTCCCAGGCAAAATTCTTTACAGGGCTCTTTGTCCATGTATAAGTGCGGACAACTTTCTTTGACTTAGAATCAATAACTTCTGCCTTCCACAAAGCTTCTGTTGAACTTTCTTCTACCTTAACAGGAAGAGTCTGTCTTGTACTTGTAGCTTCTGGAGAGAATGAAGTATATGCAGGTGTTACTTTTACAAGAGGTGCCTTTGTATCAAGAGTAATCTTTGAACTTGTTACAGTAGCTGCCTTTGTACCACTCTGTGCTTCTGCATCAAGAGTAACTTTGTATTCACCATCTTCACATTTTGTTCCGGCAGCAGAACCTGTATTAGAAGTTCCGTTCCACATAATGCTTTCTGGAGGATTTCCGTTACCTGACTGTTCCCATACAGTCTTATTCTTTGAATCAACAACCCTGATGGTGTAATTCTTAAGACCGTTGGCTGCATTTACTTTTGGAGTAATCTTTACTTCTTCCTGAACACCGTTTCCGTTTGGAGAGAAGGCTGCAGGAGAAATAGAAATGTATGCTTCTGTTTTAGAAGTATCAAGTTTAAATGAAGATGTAGAAACAGATGCAGTGTTTCCTGCAAGATCTGCTACATCAAGCTTAAAGCTGTAATCACCATCAGCTGCAATTGTTCCTGCATCAGAAACAGAATCCCATTCAACTTCTGCAGGAAGTTCTGAACCAAAATTATACTGCTTTACGATAGCACCGCTTTTTGCATCAACAATAGTACCTGTCCATGTTTTTGCACCAGTGTAAGCCGGCTTCTGAACAGAAGAAAGTGCAATCTTAAGTCTGTCTTTTCCGTTGAAAATCTTAGAGTTTACAGTTGCACTTGCTTTTGGAGCGCTGTTATCAATTACGAATTCCGGTGAATAGATAACTTCCGGTTTGTATCCGTTAAGATATGTGGCTGCAATCTTTGCACGGTACTGACCTTCTGGAAGTGCTTTTCCTTCTGAATCTTTACCGTCAAATGTAAGGTTACCCTTAGGAGCATTCTTACCATCACCAGAATATTCACGAACAACCTTATCCTTAGCATCAACAATCTGAACTGACCATTCAGTAAGTGAGTTTACAGAAGATGTAGGGTTAGGAATTGTTACGTCAAGCTTAACATTCTTAATTTTAGAATTCTGTCCTTCTGGAGAGAAATATTTTGAACCACTGATTGCAACAGCTGTCTCTGGTTTTTCTGCAGAGAAAAGAATGTTAGTAATAAGGGCTTTTTCTGAAACGTTACCTGCAAGGTCTGTTGCTGTAACTTCGTAGTTATAAAGTCCGTCCGGTACAATGGCGCTTTTGTCATCTGTACCATTCCATTCAACGTTAAGAGGTTCAGATTTTTCCCACTTATATGAACGGATTGTTTTACCTGACTGATCTGTAATTTTTGCTGTCCATAATTCTTCTTCAGAACCGGACTGCTTAATACGAAGGATTGATTTTGCACCTTCACCAAAATTCTTTTCATCAGATGTAAGCTGTGCAAGATTAATTACTGGAGGTGTGTTGTCAACGATTACAACATATTCATCTGATTCACCATTGTTACCTGAATCATCAGTTGCATAGAACTTGTATTTATAAACACCGTCTTTTGCAAGGGAACCATCATCACAGAAACCGTTCCAGATAATTTTTTCCGGAATTTCTACGCTCTGTTTTGGACTTACAAGCTTTTTAAAGAAACCTGTAAAAGTCATGCTTCCTTCATTCTGAACTTTGTTACCGATTGTGCGGACAATATTTCCGTGTGCATCACGAATAACAAAACTCCAGGCACTGATATAACGCTTGTCCCTTATTTTAAGAGGAACTTCAAGACGATCCTGTCTTCCGTCATTATTTGGTGAAATATACTGAGGACTTCTTTCTGCAAAGGCTGCTGTTCCAAGAAGAACAAGAGCTGCACCTGCAACTAATTTTACTTTTTTAGAAACATTTTTCATTTTACGCCTTACTCCTCATCCCAAAGAATAATTTCTGGTGCTGATGTATCTGCAAGACCAAGATTAACCTTTGCACCAAGACTTACAACTTCGATTCCGCTATATACTTCCTGCCATGCAAGTGAAGGTATAATTTCGCTCTGAGCCCAGTCTTCTTTTCCAAGCTTCTTAGAATTAAAGAGGAACTTAAAGCTTACACCAATAGAAGGCATTGCAGCTGTATAATCCTTTTCTGCAAGTTCAAGAATATTAAGTGACCAGCCTGCATTCAAATGAATAACATCAAAGAAAGTCATGCCGTAAGAAATATCAAAAACTGCATTATGTAAAGTTGGGAAAGATGCATCTGTACTAAAAGAACCTGTTACGTTTGCTGTCTTAAAGAGTGTTGATGCAAAAGAAAGACGTGGTGTAAATACTCCAGGGTAATCTCCATCAGAAAGAACGCCTTCATCTTCCTTAATACCGTATGTGTAGTAACCGTTCAAAGGCTTACCGATGTTAAGCATTGCAATTCCAAGACGTGGATTCTTAAGGAAACCAAGATTATTCTGGAATAAATAAAGGGTTCCAAGATCTATACCGGCTGTAAAATCTGAATCATCTCCAGTATAAAAACCGCCGTAAAGATTCATACCAACATAAAACTGTTTTTCAAGGATTTCTTTTGCAGCTCCAAGGTGAATTGCAACTGTGTTCCTTAAGTTCATGTTGTTAAAGTCAGCAAAAAGCCCCTGCATTGTTCCAGTAAATACTGTGTATCTTGTAGGAATTATAAGACCAAGCTGACATCCAAAACCCATAGAAGCATCATCATTTCCTGGCAAATCATTCTTATTAGTATTTATAAGAAGAGAAGCACTTAAATCTGCAACTGTCCTCTGCTCTCCTGCAGTAAGGGCCGGGTTAAAAATAATTGAAGCAGGAACAATGTTGAACTCTGCACCGCCAGTAGCCGATGCTCCACCAGAAAGCATTTCCGGACTTGTAAATGTGTACACATACTCTCCGCCAGCAGGTGGATTGTAAGCAAAAGACGCAGCTGTAAAAGCAAATAATGCAGCTGCCAAAGCAGTGATTTTTTTCATGGAATTTAAACCTCCGTTATTATTCCAATTTTATAACCTCAAGTTGAATTTACACTAATTATTTTGTAATAACAACTCTTCGACTTCTTCGATTATATTATCGGGTGTTGAAGCTCCGGCTGTTAGCCCAACTTTCTGCATTTTAAAGAATTCCGGGGGAATTTCTGAGGCATTTTCTATTAAAGCAGCATTTTTACATATAGAAGCTGCCCTTTCGTAAAGACGGCGGGTATTTGCAGAAGATTTACCGCCAATAACAAGAATACCGTCGGTTTTACCTTCCAGCTGACTTAAAGCATCCTGCCGCTCCATAGTAGCTGAACATATTGAATTGAATATTTGAATCTGGGGATTTTTTTCTTTAAGAATAGACTTTATTTTTTCAAATTCTACCGGGCTAAAGGTAGTCTGGGCAATTAAAACTGCCTTCTCTGGAACATCCAAAGCTTCTGCCTCCTGGGGATTCTCTATTACCAGGGCATTTCCTCCGGCATAGGCAGAAATACTTACAACTTCTCCATGATTTCTGTCACCGGCAATTATTATGGTAAAACCTTTGCCATTCCACTCAGCAGCCCTTTTTTGACTTAAATGAACTTTAGGGCAGGTAGCATCAAGAACTGTATGATTATGACTCTCTAAATATGACTGAACCTGAGGAGTTGTGCCATGAGCCCTGATTATTACTATTGAATCCGGCTGAGCCTGGTCAAGATTTTTATCCGTTAAAACAGATACACCTTTTTTTTCAAGGTCATTTAAAACCACAGGATTATGAATAAGAGGTCCCAGAGTATAAATCTTAGTGCCTGCAGAATTTTTAGAAACAGACTGTTCTGCAGTTTCTACAGCCCTTCTTACACCCATACAAAAACCAAGTACTTTAGCCCTTATTACTTCCACAAAAACTCCTCATTAAATAAAAAAAGCCATTGCTACACAAGGTAACAATGGCAATTATTCAACTTAATTGATTTTTACTCAACAGTAAGTTCAGCAAGAGCTCTCTTTGCTTTTGGCTGATGAACGTGATTCTTGTATTCTGCTTTCCAGTTGCGGCGGATAAATGAAATAAATCCTGAACTGATAAACATAGAAGAATAACATCCAGAAAGAAGACCTACTGTAAGAACTACTGCAAAGTCATGAATGCTTCCAGAAGTAAATACGATAAGTGATACAGAAGCAAACATTGTTGTAACAGTTGTAATGATTGAGCGGGCAAAAGTATCGCTTACTGACTTATTGATAATGTCATTGAATACTTTAATCTGTCCAAGCTTAATGTTTTCACGTACACGGTCAAGGATAACAACAGTAGCGTTGATAGAATAACCAAAGATTGTAAGAACAGCTGCAAGTGTTGTTGTGCTGAACTCAATCTGTGTCCATGAAATAAATGCAAACATAATAAGGAAGTCATGTACAAGGGCAACGATTGCACCAAGAGCAAAGTCCCAGTGGAAGCGGATTGTTGCATAACCCCAGATTAAAAGAAGTGTTACAAGAGCAAGTGCTACAGACTTAACTGCAAGGGAGCTTGAAAAGCTTGAACCTACATAGTCTTCACGTACAACTTTTACGTTTTCTGCACCAAACTTTGCGTTAAGTGATGAAACTACTTCATCCTTAAGTTTCTGGTCATCTTCTTCCTTACCATTGCTCTTTGCACGAATCTGGTAAGTTGTTTTTCCGTTAGAAGAAAGTTCCTTTACAGAAATGCTGCTGTCTGCAAATGCAGAACGAACTGCATCAACTGTGACTGTACCGGTAAATACTGCTGTTTCTTCTGATTCTGAAGCTGTCTTTTCAGCTGATGCTGCAGAAATCTCTACTTCTTCAATAAATCCTGGAACAAAGTCAATTCCAAAGTTAATTCCCCTTACGAAAAGACCTACGATTCCAAAAAGGATAACAGCACAGCTAAGCATGGCACAAGGTAAAAAACCTTTACTAAAATTCTTTACTGTTCTCATTATTTGATCCTCCAGCTGATGCTGATATTTTTCTTGTGCATTGTTTCTGTACCAAAATCAAAGATAAGGCGTGAAACTACAAGTGTTGTAAACAATGTAGAAAGAACACCAATTGCCAGTGAATAAGCAAATCCCTTAATAGAACCTGTACCAAGCTGACTCATGAATACTGCAGCAATGAATGTTGTAATGTTAGAGTCAAGAATTGCCCACATACCGTTTGCAAAACCTGTAGAAATAGACGCCGCACGATCCTTACCAAGAGCAAGTTCTTCCTTAATGCGTTCGTAAATAATTACGTTAGCATCAACTGCCATACCGATTGTAAGAATGATACCGGCAATCATTGGAAGTGTAAGTGTAAGGTTAAGGGCACTAAGTACAGAGAACATGATGTAAAGGTTAAGAACCTGAACAACACATGCATTAAATCCTGCACCCTTGTACCAGATAAGCATAAAGATCATGATTGCAACAAGACCGATTGCAATAGCGGTAAGACCCTGTTTAATTGCAATTTCACCAAGTTCTGCACCGATAACCTGCTGACTTTCTACAGAAAGTGGCACATCAAGCCATGCTGACTGAAGTACTTTCTTAAGGTTTTCTGCTTCCTGTCTTGTAAATCCTGTAATTGCTACAGAACCATTCATAATTGCATTGTTAATTTTTGCATTTGACTTAACTTTAGAACCACTTACGATACACATAAAGTCGTTCTTATGAGCTGATGTAAAATCACCCATAAGTTTTGCACCTTCAGAATCAAGGATAAAGTTAACTTCAGGTTCACCTGTTGTTTCCTGTGTTCCTACTTCTGCACGTGTAATGTGTTTACCATCAAGTACGATTTCCTTGTTAATAACAAGATATCCGGCCCTTTCATCAAGTCCGTAATCGTCTGTTACGTAATAACCAAGGATTTCTGCATCATCAGGAATACCTGCATCTTTAGCAACTGATTCTTTAAGTGAACCATCTTCGTTGTAGCTTTCAGGATGTGCTGAAAGATATTCATTAAGGGTTTTTGTAAGGTCTGTACGTGTCAGGCGGAAGTTAAGCATACCCCTTCCCTGAACGATGGAATTAATTGTATCAGATTCAGCTGTACCAGGAAGTTCGATATAAATGCGGTCATCTCCCTGCTGACGTACAACTGGTGAACTCAAACCAAAGCTGTCGATTTTCTTAGTAAGATTTTCGATTGTCTGAGCCATTGCCTGCTTTTTAACTTCTTCTTCAGAAAGACCACCTGTAAGATCAGCTGCCTTTGCTACTGAATCAAGGTCTGCCTTAACGATGATGCTTATACCACCACTTAAATCAAGACCAAGTTTTACAGAGTTCTGATAGTGTTTTCTGTCAGCAAGAATCTTTATACGATAGTTTTCTTCAAAATCACCAAGAAGCTTGCTGTAAGCCTGTGCTGTGTTTATAGAAGAAACTGAATATGATTCAAGAACACTATTGTATGTAATCTTTGATGGAGCCTCTTTATCAGCCTTATCAAAATTATCCTTTACTTTTTCTTCAAGCCATTTGTATTCAGCAGAAAGCTTTGAATCAGGGTTAGCCTTTACTTCTGCGTAAAAAGCCTTAGCTCCACTTCTGGCAAGCTGCTGTGACTTTTCCTTGATTTTCTCAAGTGAAAGTGTTGCTACTGCCTGATCTTCCTTAGATGTACGTCCGTACCATGAAATTGAAGGCCAGAGGAATGCAAAACATGCTGCAAGAACTGCAACAATGATAACTAAACGTGTAATCTTTTTCATTTTTTACTCCGCCTTACTTATCAAACTCATCTGCATCATCAGATGTTTCTGCTGTTGAAGAAGTTTCTGCAGCTGTATTTTCTTCGTTTGAAGAAGCATTCTGTTCTGTAGACTGAGAAGCTTTTGCATCAGCTTTCTTTGCGTTTGCTCCCCTGTAAATCATAGAGAATGCAAATACTGCAACAAGAATAAGAATAACGATCATGCGGATCTTAGCATATTTTTTTGCCTTAGCTTCTGCTTCTTTCTCTTCATCTGACTTTTCTGAAGAAACTACTTCTGCATTTTCTGCTGAAGATGCTGCAGCGTCTGCCTTTTTTTCTGATTCTGAAACTGGTTTTTCAAAAGTAACTGTTGCAATTGCAGTACGGTTAAATTCAATCTTTGTGTTGTCGTCAACTTTTACGATTACAGTCTTTTCTTTTGTCTGTGCAATCGTACCATGAATACCGCCTATAGTTACTACCTTGTCTCCCTTCTTGAGAGCATCGATCATTCTCTGTGTTTCTTTCTGCTTCTTGCTCTGTGGGCGAATCATGAAAAAATACATGATGAATACGATGAGAATTAACGGCACCAGCATACCGAATCCACCGCCGCCGGTCCCAGCAGTCTGAAGAAAAAGTTCATTTACTACCATTTTGCCTTCCTTCTTTTAATTTAAAACTAGTGATTTAGATTATCTGATTTTTTTCATTATTTCAACTGAATTCCCGGTCAGCCCCTAAAAGAGACGGGACTTTAAAGGCAGGCATTATTTTAGTAAACTTTTTGCAGAGGTATTCACATGAACATTGCGGTTTTAGTAAGCGGCGGAGGAACCAACCTTCAGGCCCTCATTGATTATGAAAAAGAAAACAAAGACTGTCCCTATCACATTTGTGTAGTTATAAGCAGTACAAAAAATGCCTATGCCCTGGAAAGAGCTCAAAATGCAGGCATTCCTTCAGAAATTAAAAGCCCTTATTCAGTTTTAGGTAAAGAAAAAGCCCAGACTGCTGACCGTGACCAGAAAAGATTTGCAGTAAGTGATGCTATTCTTGAATGCTGCAGGACTTATAAGGCAGATGCAATCGTTCTTGCAGGCTATCTGTCTGTTCTTGGAGGCAAAATTATAGAAGAATACAAAGACCACATCCTTAACCTTCACCCGGCCCTTCTTCCTAAATTTGGCGGCGTGGGAATGTGGGGACACAATGTTCATGAAGCAGTCCTTGCTGCCGGAGAAAAAGAAAGCGGCTGTACAATTCACCTGGTAGATTCAGGCTGTGACTCTGGAAGAATACTTATTCAGAAAAAAGTACCGGTAATGGAAGGTGACACCCCGGATTCACTCTACGCCCGTATAGCCCCGGAAGAACATAAAGCAATTGTAGAAGGTGTCTGCCTTCTTGCAAAAGGACTCTAAATGAAAAAAAGCCTTATTCTTATATTTTTCTGTCTTTTTACAGTATTTTCTCATGGCGAAGATAAAAAAATAGGCCTCTGCCTGTCTGGTGGCGGTGCTAAAGGTGCCTATGAAGCCGGAGTATGGCTTGCCATGCAGCAGATGCATCTGGATAAAAACGTAACGGCTGTTTCCGGAACCTCTGTTGGTGCCTTAAACGCTGCCCTTTTTACAAATGTAAGCCCCTATCAGGTAAAAAAACTGTGGAAAAACGAGATAGGCTTTGAATCTGTATTAACACCGGATTTTGACAAATACGCTGATATTATTTCACTTATTCTGGATTACACCAGATCCCTGACTGCCCTTTACAATGAATATAAAGACGGCCTGCTTACAGAAGACAGCCCCTTCCTTGAAACTCTGGAAAAAGCCGGAAGTGACATAGCTACATCCATTGCCACCTACCTTAAGGACTATTTTGACAGTGGAAAAGCTGCAAAGGGTCTTTTTTCAAGGTCTAAGCTTACGGATATTATAGAAGAAAGCATTGATTTTGAAAGTCTGGCCGGTAATCCTGTTAAAATATACGTAACATGCCTTAAAAAGCACAATCTTGCTAAAAAAATCATGAACATCAGTATTTTTGGCTGGCAGGACTACAGCGAGACCTTTATCCTTAACGAACAGACTTCACAGGACAATGTTACCAGACTGCTCCTTGCTTCTTCTGCCATGCCTGCTGTATTTGACACAGTTCACCTGGATACAAGTGTAATCAAGTACGGAAAGCCTTTAAATTCTGAGGGTGAATACATAGATGGTGGTTTTGAGAATGCCGGTGGTCAGAATATTCCGGTAGATCCCCTTCTTGAAGACAAAAATGTAGAAACAGTAATAGTTGTTTACCTTAGAAGTGAATCTTCCCTGGGAAAAAGCATGGTTTCAAAGTCAAATACCAAACTTAAGGGTAAAAAACTTATAGAAATCGTTCCAAGTGAACCTTTGGGAGACATAGTTCACGGCACACTGAACTTTAATGACAGCCAGATTGATAACCTGATACTTTTAGGCTATAAGGATGCCAGAAAAGTCCTTAAAGAAAACAGTGATTTGCTTTACTAAAAGCCTGTAATTTTACTCAACCCGCTGTACGTAGCCGGATTTAGGCATTACCTGAATCTCTACGCGGCGGTTCTGAGCCCTACCTTCCGGAGTAGTATTGCTTGCAATTGGCTTTGTTCCGCCATAACCCTTGTAGGTAAAGAGGGAACTGTCTACTCCTTCATCCACCAGAGCCTGAATAATTGTCTGTGCACGCTGAATACTAAGCTGAAGCTGACCTTCCGGCTTGTTAACATCTGCTGTATGACCTTCTACAAGAATAGTAAATTCACCATTAACCACATACTTCTTTATTGACTGGGCAATCTGACTGATACGACCCTGTTCTTCCGGTAAAAGCTTAGGAGAATCTGCGATAAACTTAAGGTTTTCCATCTTAAACCTAAAGCCGCTTGGCCCCGGAAGCAGGAAAGTATCCGGAATTGGGTTTTCAAGTACATAGCGCTTAAGTTTTTCGTAGGCAACATAGTAACGCTTATTCTTATCAGGTGCTGCTACACCGTGAATGAGAACATCCTTATCAAGAAGAATAACAACCTTTCCCTTACGAAGAAGTTCCATGTTTTCTTTAACGGAAGTAATCTGAAGATAATCATTTCTTGAAATTACCGCATCTGTTCTATTTATACCGTATACTTTTTTTGCAGTAATCCAGAGAGGCTTTTTACCAACCCTATCTTCGTAATCTTCTACAAACCTGCTGGATGAATAAAGAACACTGCCCCTTTCCTTTACAATCTGAGGTTCTACCATGTTACGTTCATAAATAAGGTCCATGTCTTCACTCCAGATTTTTGGAAAAATACATGGATAAGTACGGTCTTCTACAAATTCACCATGAACAGGAAGCATTCCCCTGGCATCAATAATAATTCCTGTATAAGCCTTGGATGCAACTGTATCAATAGGAACCCTCTGGGTGTAGGCAACCTTATGCTTTACAAGGCTGGCACCAATATTCTGCAGCTGAATCGTATGCTGGGTTACAAGATTATTTGTACCGTTTTCAAAATATGCCGGAGTCTGTTTACTGCTGTCAATAATACGGGTAAGTTCTTCAAGAGTAACTGTTTCTTCAAGAACAAGGTCACCTAAAGTCCTGGTATTATCTACATAAATTGAAAGAAGAGGATCTTTTACCAGAGCCGGAAGTTCCATCTGAATCTTATTTACTGAAGAAGATTTACCGCTTGGCATAGGAATACCTGCCTTGGCTACATCAAGGGAAACACTGGAAGTAAAGGTATTTTTAGTCCAATTTATAGTAGAAACAGAAGTCATAACTGCATCTTCTTCTGATGCATGGCCGCTATAATTGGCAAGACGGCGGGCAAGTTCTTCTATATCAAGTTCGCCGGCCATTGCAGGTGTAATTGTATCCTGACAAAAAGCAAGGGCTGATAAAATAAGTGCCCCTGTTATACAAATCAACTTCTTCATTTCTGGTAAATACCTCTTTTGCTGATTATCGGCATTAATCTTCCATCACTTAAATACAGGTATTACAAGCTTCTGATTTATTCGGAGTATACTCTTTTCGTTAATATTATTTACTTTACATAAATCTTCTACGGTAAGCTTGTACCTGCGGCTTATTCCCCAGAGGGAATCTCCCTTTTGAACAACATAAATAAGGGCATCCGTAGCAATATCTGCCTTTTCCAGAGCCTTTTCTGCTTCTTTAGAAGTTCCGGCCGGCACCCTGAGAGAATACTTTTCTCCTGCAGGAGTACACTTTTTTAAAAGAGAAGGATTAAGAAAATCCAGTTCTGATCTTTTTATACCGGTAAGTTTTGCAATCTGATCCAGACTAATCATGCCGGCAACAGTTACATATTCATAATTTTCTACAGGGTGAGTATCAAGAGCTTTATCTGCAGCTCCTATCTCTAAAACGCCATAATATTCAGCATTTTCTATAACATCTGCTGCTGCAATAAGCTTAGGCACATAATCCCTGGTTTGTGCAGGAAGATATCCGTGTTCTGCCAGATACCAGAAATCCTTACCGGGATGCTTTTTTAAAACCCTGGTCATGGCACCGGCACCCATATTGTATGCTGCAAGGGCAAGTTCCCAGCTGCCAAACATCTTATAGTTTTCCTGAAGTTTTTTAAGGGCTGCTTCTGTCTCCTTCCAGGGGTCAAGACGTTCATCATACCAGGTATTCTTTTTAAGGTAGGGATGCATACTGTTGGCCATAAACTGCCACAAACCCGTAGCTCCTGTTCTGGAAACAGCATTTATCTTGTAATTTGATTCAATTATAGGAAGATACTGAAGGATAAGGGGCATTTTTTTAGCCTTAAGCTGGGCCCGGATATAGTTTCTATATGGAAGCGAATCATAAAGAATGGCTGTAAGCTGCTTTTGCCCGTGTTCCCTTAAAAACTGATTGCGGAACTTTTTAGTAAGGGTATGATTCATTCCCCCAAGACCTACTGAATACCTTTTTGCCTCAGGAATTACCGTATAAAGTTCAGTATATTCCTGGTCTGGTTCAGCTTCTTCCTTTTCCTGAGAAAGAATTGCTGCCGCTTCCTGAAGAACTGCTTCTGCGTCAAAAAAAATTTCTGTTTTACCGGATAAAGGAGCTGTTTTAGGGGCCGTGGCTGTTGCCGAAGATATCTCTGCACTTTGTGCTTGTGGAACTGCAGAGGCTGAATCTGATGCAGCAGCTGCCGGTTGAGGTGCGGCAGTTTGTGGGGCAGCTGTTTGCGATGTTGATGTTTCTGCCAAAGATACTTCTGTTACTGAAACATCAGCTGCTTCCTGGGGGAATATAAGAGGCTGTGTGAATATTAAAACTGCAAATATAAAAGCGCTTTTTTTGTAAAACACAGTCTGTCCTGATTATGCTGATTCAATTTATTAAAGCTTTTCACCAAGGTATATACCCGCCCATTCCCATCGACCATGAATTTCTGGATCTGCAGGGAAGTTTACCTTTCTAAAATAAAGGTACCAGGTGTTTACATAAGTAGACCAGCCTGTTGTACGCAGGTAAGCCTCTGTTGGTGTAGAAGAAGGGTCCAGTTCGGCATTATAGCGGATACGATTACCCAGCATATAGGAATGCATGGTAAAACCAACCTGAGCATTTTCGTCTGTCTCTTCTGAACGCCAGGTCATGGCAAAGAAGTTTACTTTTGACTTATAACGCTCAAGGGCATTGTAGTTATAGCTGGAAATTGCTTTTTTAATGGCATTTACAAGGGCATCACGGCTTTCAAAAGTCCAGTCTTTTGGTGAATCGTTAAAATCAACAAGCTGCTTTGCATTCAGGTAAGCATTTGGAACACCTTCTATCTGAATTGTAGAAGCATCACTCTGATCAAGGAACTTTTCGTAAGTCTTAAGGGCAAGGCTCCACTCACTTTCTTTTTCATACTCAAGGGCTAAACGATAATAAAGCTCAGTTTTACTGATTTTATTTGGAAAACGGTTAATAAGCTGATTAAAATAATAAATACGGTTAGCAGGAGTATTACTAATCTGAATTAAATGCTGAAGACTTAAAAAGTGAATTGACTGATCCTGAACAAGCAGGTCTTCGTAATTACCAATAATACGCTCAAAATAATATTCAGCAATAGGACTGGCATCATTTTCAAGATATGCATAGGCTGTCATTAAAAGCCAGTAAGCGTTATATGTATCATCCGGGTGCTTTTCTACCCACTGGGTAAGGAATGTTATAAGGGAAGGATAATCGTTAACAGAAAGCATGTTTTCTGCAATCTTGTTTACAACAACATAGCGGCTCTTTTCTTCAAGAGTCTGGTCTTCAAGAATATTCATAAGGAGACGCTGGGTCTCTGTATAGCTATTTGAAAATGCAGCAGCCAGAATTCTGCCTTTTGGCTCTGGTTTACATGAAATAAAGAGGCTTGAAAGTAAAATTGCTGCAGCTAAACTTTTAAAAAATGACATAAAATGATTTTATCAAACCAAAGCCATAGTTGGCAAGAAGGGAAACATATTGTATTCTTTAAAGTTAGCGGCTATTTGAGGCATGCCAGACTTTTTTAGGAGTAAAACCGTGAAATTTGATAAGGAGAGAGCTGCATTTTTAGCTTTATGTACCTGCACAGCTGTGTTTACACTCTCCTGCGGTACTACATCAAATGTTACTCCGGAACCTCAGGCCATAGCAATTCCCGATAAATTTAAAGACAAAAGAACCTTCTTTTCTTCAATAGATGACAAAATTATGAGCAATGCTCAGATTGGTTCACCTTCTTCTATTAAACAGGCAGTTTCCCAGCTTCATAAAAGCCTTGAATCTGACTACCTGGATAACGAAAAGATTCTTATTGGAATCTGTACAAATATAATGCAGATTGTATGGCCGTCAGAAAACATTACATGGGAAATACCTGCCTACTCTGACCAGAACACTTATATCGGTACAATAGAAACTGCAAAGCGGGGTATTTATGATTCAGGTCATAATTCAGGAGACTTCTTTTCTAATGTACTTCCATCCCTGGTACTTGTAACTTCAGAAACAAGAAATGACTACTACCAGCAGTCCCGTCAGGCTTTAAATGCAGCCCTTGAACAGGATTCAAATTCAATTCTTGTTAGATACCTTCTGGGAATTCTTGAACTGAGGGAAAACAACCCTAAAGCTGCAATTGAATATCTTACCCAGGCAAGAAAGGGGGCACCTTCCAACTTTGAAATTCAATTTGCCCTGCTCAAGGCAAATTACATGGCTCACAATTATGAGCATGCCCTTACCTTAGGCGAATCCCTGCTGGAACAGTATCCTCAGAATGTTGATGTCCTGGCTTTGTGTTCCCGTTCATCATATGCTATGAATGATTTAACCAAAGCAGAATCTTATGTTGTAAGGGTCCTTCTTCTTGAACCGGAAAATCTTGAATACGTTCTTCTTCGTGCAAGAATACTTATGGATAAAAATGATTTTATCAGGGCTTCTTCATTACTGGATCTTTATTCAACAAACAACACTTCCGGCCGTGAATACCTTTTACTTAAGGCAAAGCTTCAGCGTGAATGGAATAAAAACTATACGGCTGCCGGAGAAACAATTGGTAAGGCACTGACACTTTATCCTGATGACAATGAAGTTCTTCTTTGTGCAGCCCAGATTTCTTCTGCCGCAAATACTGCAATTAACGGAATGACTGCAAAACAGTTTACGGATAAAATCCTCGAATCTGATCCTGACAATATCGAGGCTCTTTTAATTTATATTGATGAAATGACCAGACAGAAAAAATGGACGGAAGCTTATGCCGTAAGTTCAAAACTTATAGCTAAGGAAAATCCAGCTGACTCATGGTTTTATCGTCATATAGATATTTGTCTTGCCCTTAAAAAAAATACTGAAGCTTCTAACCTTGCAAATAAAATGTATTCCGCAAACAATAACGATGAAGAAGCACAGAAGGCTTACATAAAAGTTCTTATCCAGACTTATCAAAAAACAAATGCCCTGCAGCTGATTAACAAACTGCTTCCTCTTTCCAATGCAAAAATGAAAAGTTTCCTTTATTACCAGAGAAGTTATACACATACAAATGAAGAAGAAATACTGAATGACTTACGTTCTAGCCTTACTTCAAATCCACGTAACAAAGATTCACTTTACAGGCTTTATGAAATTTATTATTCAAAAAAAGACTACCGCCGCGCTCAATATTATCTTAAGCAGGTAGTTGCCCTGGATTCTACCAACAGCGAACTCTTGCAAAAAAATAATGAACTTGATTCACTTCTTAAAAAATAAGCATTATAATTAAAATATGATTTTTTAATTCAGGAGGAAGATATGAAAAAAATTCTTTCATCGCTGGCTATTTTATTTGCCCTGACAACAGGACCTGTTTTTGCAGATAATTTTATTCAGGCCGGAATCGGAGTTGGTACCAACTATTCAGTAGTTGAAGATAACCATGATATTTCTTTTTGTCTGGACGGTTTTTATTTTGGATACAAGGGTTTTCATACAATCGCAGTTTATGAAGACACTGACGACCAGGGAAATAAAGAAGTAAATGAAAATTATGATACTTATATCCCTTCTTTATTTTTAGGTTTTCATGGTGACGCTTTTTACATAACTGCAGGTGGAAATCTTATTCATTATATTATGGCTGACTATAGCAGTAACTTTAAGATTCCTTTCTGCTATCCAACACTTTCTTTAGGCTGGGATATTGAAATTGTAGAAAGTTATCCAAATTCCGGAATTCTGAATCTTGATTTATCCTGGTACTACTGTGATATGGGTGATACCTGGAGTCAGTTTGCAAAATCTGCATTTATGTTTGTTCCAAAGTTTTCTGTTGGCTTTAAATACAGATATAACTTCTGATACATGCTTATATAAGTATAAACAAAAAACGGCAGCTTGATTTTTTTTGGCTGCCGTTTTTTTTTGGTAATTTGTGTGGTTTTTTGTTAAACGATTAAAATATATATATGGGGGATATTTGCTTTTAAAAATCTGTCAGATATTTTAAGCCAATTTATTTTTGTTAAAAAGCTGCATGATTTTTTAAGAACATATTTCCTTAAAAAATTAATTTCAAAATTTGGAGAAGCAATGAAAGAATCCAGTTATTTTAAAAAATTAGAAAATCTTACCTTTACTGACGACTATATGTTCGGTGAAGTTCTTAAAGACCCGGAACTCTGTGCCGGCCTTATTGAACGCCTTTTAAAAATTAAGGTAGACCACATTGAATATCCTGAACTTCAAAAATCCATCAAGCCCACCTATGAATCTCATGGTGTACGCTTTGATGTTTATGTTAAGGATTCAGACAAAGTTTATGATATCGAGATGCAGAATAAAGATTATTCAGAAATCCTGCTTAGAAGCCGCTACTATCAGAGTATGATTGATGTAGACAATCTTTTAAAAGGCCGTGTCTACAAAGATCTGCCTGAAAGCTTTGTAATCTTTATCTGTAAAAATGATCCCTTTAATTTAGGACTTTCCGCTTTGTTGTAACAGACAAATTTAAAGAGGCTTTTTAATTCCTCGTCCTCTGATTTATCCCATGCACTTGCATTATAAAACAATTTTACTGTTTTGTCTGTTTTGTCATTAATGGCTGTCTGCTGACATGAGGT
>NZ_JAILGZ010000160.1 GCF_024696245.1 Treponema sp. | reverse complement strand
CAGAGTCTTCTTAATCTAATGGAGTTTTTACAATGGATTACGTCTGGATAATTGAAATAGACACTTTCTGCTGCTTTATTTTAGGAATCATACTTTACAGTCTTTTTAAGAATTATGACAGACAGACAAAACAGCGCTACTACATTAAGGCTCTCATAATGGGTGTTGTTTCTTTCTTATCAGAAATTAACTGGGCCCTTCTTGAAGGCAATATTATCAGAGAACCACGAATAATTAATTTCTTTACAAATGCAGTTTATTATATTTCTTCTATATTAATGGGATATTTCTGGTTGAATTATGTAGAAACTGCCCTTGAATCAAAAGCATTAAAAAAATCCGGTTACAGAATTGCAGCAAATCTTCCCGTATTGATTGTTATTCTTGGAGTTATAGCATCCTACTTTAACGGCTTCTTTTTCTACATAGATGAAAATAATGTCTACCACAGGGGAAAATTTGTTATAGTTCACACAGTTCTCTGCCACAGCTTTACTCTTGTTACATCCCTTCATGCCCTTAAAAGATCTCTGGAAACAAAAGTTTATCTTAAGCAGCTTGAATACAAGATTCTTTCCATGTTCCTTTTATTCCCACTTACAATCGGAATCATACAGATTATTTTTCCAGAAATTCCAACAGTAAGTATTGGTATTTCCCTTGCCTTCCTTTTTGTTTATATAGACCTGCAGAATCTTTTGATTTCAGTTGATACCCTTACAGGCCTTAATAACAGAAATCAGCTGATGAAATATCTGGGTAATAAAATCAGAAACGAAAATGAAAACGAAAATCTTTACGTCTTTATGCTGGACGTAAATAAATTTAAAAAGATAAATGATACTTACGGCCATGTTGAAGGTGATGCTGCCCTTGTCCGCTGTGCAAAGGCATTAAAAACTTTTAAAAAAGACGGACAGAATTTTATTGGCAGATATGGTGGAGACGAATTTATTGTCATTGCAGAAATCAAGGATAAAAATTCTCTTGAATCCTACTGTCAGAAAATGAAGAATGAACTTGCTTACATCTGTAAAAAAGAAAAGGTAGCCTACGATTTATCTTTCAGCATAGGGTATGCCCTCTACAATAAAAACATGAAGTCCATTCAGGATTTTATTGCCGAAGCTGATAAAAAACTTTACGAAGCAAAAAAGCAAAGGGTTGTAAGTTAAGACTTTTTTATCCTCTTACCAGTGGCAGGAAGATGGTCTGCAAATCCCATTCTACTGTAATCCTGCTTGCATTTTTTAATTCATTAAGCTATCCTCCTTTTTCAGGCGGAAAAAATCATGAGTCAAATATCCGGCGTTTTGGAAAAACTAGAGGGAACTTCTGCCTGTGAAGTTCTTATTCAGATGGAAAAGGTATACCTACATATTTATGAAGAACAGGCTGAATGGTATAAAAAAACAAACTTTACCTGCCCACAAGGATGCGGCAGCTGCTGCAGGGGTTTTGAACCTGATATCCACGAAGGAGAAGCCCTTTACATGGCTGCCTGGCTTTTAGAAAACCAGAATTCCCTGGCATTAAAAATTGCAGACAATAACTTTCCCTTTAATTATAATGATGGAACCTGCCCCTTTTTTAATTCTGAATCACCCTTTCACTGTTCAATTTACGGAGGAAGAGCTTTTATATGCCGTCTCTTTGGAGCCTCAAGTTATTCTTCAAGAAATGGAGACAGTATCTGGCGTCCATGTAAGTTCTATCCGGAAGACAAACTTGCCCTTCACAAACCGCCTCTGCAAAAACGTCAGTACTCCTCAGAAGAAACCATTAAAGTACTTGGAGCCCTTCCACCCCTTATTAGCGATATGACAGAAGAAGCTGTAAGTGAATCATCCGGCCCGGGGCTTTTAATTCATCAGATACTGCCTCAGAAAATCCGCTGGCTTTTATGGCTTATCAGTATGAATGACAATGGAAACGACAATCCCAACGGTACACCATCTCCTGTGGCAGCTTAAGAGCTTACAGCTGTATTTTTACAGATTGTGCATGACGGAGCGGACTTTTCCTATAACACGGAAATCTTCGCTTTCTGCATTTTCAAACATAGCTTCATAGTGACGGTTGTCAGAAATTATCCTTACCCCTTCGTTTGTACACTGAAGTCTTTTTACAAATCCATTTCCCTTGTAGATAATTGCATAAATTCCATCAGTACCATCATAACCGTTTACATCGCAGATAATTATGTCTCCGTCAAAAAGAGTTGGCTCCATGGAATCCCCCTTTACCCTTGAAGCTGCAAATCTTGAACCATACCTGCGCAATTCACCTGGAACAGCTATATAATCCTTTACCTCTTCTGTATCCGGAACAAACTGTCCACGGCCTGCAGAAAAAGCCTGTTCCATTACAGGAATAAGCATGACATCTTTTTTTAATAAATCATCCAGACTCTCTTCCGTCATTCCAAAAAAAGCTTCTGCACTGGTATTAAAAACAGAAAGCATTTTAAGGGTCTCTTCTATAGAAGGAAAGCGGTTTTTATATATTCTGTTCCTCATAGACTGAAGGTCCATGCCTGTTTCTTTACAAAGCCATTCCTGAGTCTTTCCTTTTTGAGAGAGTTTTTCCTTTATTTTCTTCCAAAAGTCTGCTGCTTCCATTTAATACCTCACCTAAAGTATAACATATTTTCCATAAAAGTAAAATATACTATTCCATTTGATTATTTTTCTTGACTTTAAACTATTCCGAATGTATTATTAAGTCATAAAATGATTACAGGATTTCCAAGCCCGGCTCAGGGATATGAAGACAACAGATTTGACCTCAACAGCCTTTACGTAAAGCATCCCTCTGCTACGATTTTTATGACCGTAGATACGGACCGCTACAGCAGTATGTGCATCTTTAACGGAGACCTTCTTATCATAGACCGGTCCAGGAGGATAAAGGCAGGTACCCTGGTAGTCTACGAAAGTCAGGGGCAGTTTGTAATAGGCCGGGCCGGAAGGATAAAAACAGAAGCTGTGGTTACAGGAGCTGTAGTTCATGTAATTCATACGGTAAAGGAACAATGATACTTCATGCAGATGGAAACAGTTTCTATGCTTCCTGTGAACAGATATTCCGTCCGGATTTAAGGAACAAGCCGGTAGCTGTTCTTTCAAACAATGACGGCGTAATTATAGCCCTGAACAGGGAGGCAAAGGCCTGCGGAATAAAAAGAGGAGATCCCTATTTTGAAGTAAGGGAAGTCTGCCGGCAGAAAGGGATTACGGTTTTTTCAAGCAACTATACCCTCTATGCTGATATAAGCAGAAGAATTACTTCCATATATATGGAATATGCTCCTGACATTGAAGAATATTCAATAGACGAATCTTTTTTATTCTTTAAAGGCTGTAATTTTTCTGTCAGGGACTGGTATCAGATAGGACATGAATTAAAAAGGAGGATTTATAAAGAAGTAGGTATGCCCATTTGTGTTGGAGCAGCACCTTCAAAAACACTGGCAAAACTTTACAATAAAAAAGCAAAGGAACACGGCGGAGTTTTTGTCTACGAAAAAGATAAGGCAGATTCCCTTCTCGCTTCTACAGACTGCGAAACTATATGGGGTATAGGACATGCAAGGGCAGCTCTTTTGAAGCAGCACGGAATAAAAAATGCTCTTATGCTAAAGGAGATGAATCTTTTTGATGCAAAAAAACTTCTTTCCATACAAGGCTTTGCAACAGTACAGGAACTTAATGGAATCTCATGTATAGACAAGGTAACCAGAACAAAGAAGGATGTAATAACATCAAGCCGGCAGTTTTCCGTAAAAGTTTATGACATTAAAGTTATGGAATGTGCCCTGGTTCAGTATACGGAACTTGCGGTAGAAAGACTAAGGCTGCAGAAATGTGAATGTGGAAGCGTACACATATATATTTCTACATGTAACTATTACAATCAGAATCAGGAGGAACAGTATTCAAACGGTGCTTACATAAAACTTGAGAGAATGACAAGCTATACACCGGACATAGTAAGGGCTGCAAGAAAAATACTCCCCTGTATTTTCAGGCAGGGCTACGGCTATAAAACCATTATGGTAACTCTAATGGATATTCTTCCGGAAGCTTTTCAGGGTGAACTGTGGACTTCTCCCAGGGAGGACATAAAAAAAAGAAACTTCATGCTGTCCCTGGATAAGATTGCAGAAACCTACGGACGGGGAAGCCTTACTCTTGCAAAAGGAGCAGAAGCAGACGGCTGGCAGATGAAAAGAGATTTTTTAAGTCCCTGCTGGACTACAAGGTACTCTGATTTTCCAAAGATTCACTAGACCTTAGATTCACCAGACTCTAGATTCGCCA
>NZ_JAILGZ010000127.1 GCF_024696245.1 Treponema sp. | reverse complement strand
AGTAAATATTTAGAAAAATAATATATATTAAATATATAAATTTGTCAAAAGCTTACACTCTAATAACAAATTTATACTCTTTTAATATCAAGTTCATTCAGCAGGCGGGAAACATAAGTTCTCTGAATACCAAGCCTTCTGGCAGCTTCCGTCTGATTCCAGTTGGATTTTACAAGAACCTTGGTAATATATTCTTTTTTGAACTCATTAACTGCATCCTTTAATTCCAGCCCTGAATCCAGCAGGTTAAATCCGCTTCCACTCTCTTCCTGGACCTCATGTTTTTCTATTCCAACAGGAAGGTGAAGGTCCGAAGGTTCAATATATGGAGGAGTACCAAGAATACATGCCCTTTCTACAGCATTTTCCAGCTCACGGATATTTCCAGGCCAGTAATAAGACTGAATTGCATCTATTGCCTGAGGTGAAAAGCCCTTAAAATCCTTACCGGCTTCCATCTTGAATTTATCAAGGAAGTGCTGACTTAAAATCTCCAGGTCTTCCTTTCTGTCCCTTAAAGGTGGAACATTAATAGGAACAACATTAAGTCTAAAATAAAGATCACTTCTGAAAGAACCGTTTTCTACCATTTCTTCAAGATTTCTATTGGTTGCAGCTATTACCCTTACATTAACACTGATTGTTTCACTGGAACCAACCCTTTCAAATTTTCTTTCCTGAAGAACACGCAAAAGCTTTACCTGAAGATCAAGAGGGAGTTCTCCTATTTCATCCAGGAATATAGTGCCTTCGTCTGCCATTTCAAAACGGCCGATATGATTACTTACAGCATCAGTAAAAGCACCTTTTACATGACCAAAAAGTTCGCTTTCAAGAAGAGTTGGAGAAAGGGCACCACAGTTAACCCTGACAAAAGGTTTATCCTTGCGGTCACTTCTTAAATGGACCTGTTCTGCAAAAAGTTCCTTTCCTACTCCACTTTCTCCTACGATTAATACAGAGGAATTCATTTTTGCAACTGAATCAAGAACTTTAAGAATGTCAAGAACAGCAGGACTTTTAGCAACAAAAACATGATAATCAGTTGCACTTTTAAAGGACTTCTGCATCTGATCAATCTGATCCATTTTTCCCCTGTAATCAGAAAGATTTCTATAAGCTACTGATGCCTGCATTCCAATAAGTTCAAGAACATCAAGATCTTCTGATGTAAAATCCTGATCATCTGATTTATTAAGGACTTCTATAACAGCTACACTCCGGCCATTTACAACTACAGGATAAGCCATCATGTTTCTGGTTATGTAATTTGTGGAATTCTGTACGAAAGGATTAAAACGGTCATCGTCTATTGCACTGTTTATAATCTGTGGTTCCTGATGTTCAGCAACCCAGCCGGCAATACTTTCTTTTTCTACATGGATTTTTTTAACTTCTTCACCCTTTGGACCTAAAACGTCATCAAAGGTTAAACTTCCGTCTTCCTGATTTACAGTTAAAACAGAAGCAGCTTCACATGAAAGCACTGTCTTTACAGACTCAAGAATTACACTAAGTAATTTTCTTGGACTTTCATATGAAGCTGATATACGGGTATTTGCATAAATGAGCGATTTTAATTTTTCTATAAAAGTTGGTTCGAATTCACTCATCTACACAAACACTGCTAAAGTATTTATTTTTCTTCAGTCTGATTCTTAAAGCTGTCTCCGATAGTATAAGCACCATCGTCATCATTGCTAGAAGACATATACTGTGAAATTTCGGCACGAGCCTGAGCTTTCTTGTATTCCCTTACAGAGAATGCAACCTTTTCTCTTTCAACGTCTACAGAAACAACGTAAACATTTACCTTGTCTCCAACATTGTATTTCTTTACTGCTTCTTCATAAGGAGTTTCGCGGTCTTCACAAAGATTAACCTTGTTTACAAGACCTTCGATTCCACATGGAGCCTTAACGAAAATACCGAATTCAGTGATAGAAGTTACTTCTCCTTCGAGAGTGCTTCCAACTTTATTTTCTTCTGCAAATGCAATCCATGGATTGTCAGTAAGCTGTTTTACACCAACACGGATTCTGTGATTTTCTACATCACATTCAATTACAACTACATCAAGCATCTGGTCAACTTTGATTTCGCTGCCAGGATGCTTAACTTTCTTTGTCCATGAAAGATCTTCACCTGCGAGGAAAGCATCAATGCCTTCTTCAAGCTGAACAAATGCACCGCTGTTTGTAATCTTTACAACTTTACCATTTACTTTTGTTCCAACAGGATATTTTTCAGAAATTGTATCCCAAGGATTAGCAGTAACCTGCTTAAGACCGATAGATACGCGTCCTGCCTGAATGTCATAGCCTAATACCATGCATTCAACTTCATCACCTTCTTTAACCATATCAGAAGGCTTATTGATTTTCTTAGTCCAGCTGAATTCAGAAATATGAGCAAGACCTTCGATTCCTTCTTCAAGTTCGATGAAAGCACCAAAGTCAGTAAGTTTAGTAACCTTACCCTTTACAATATCATTTACATGATACTTTTCTTCAAAGTGCATCCATGGATCTTCAGAGAAATGCTTGAGGGAAAGGTTAATTCTCTTTCCTTCCTGATCAAGACGGATAACCTTAAGTTCGATTTCCTGTCCCTTCTTTACGAAATCCTTTGGACGTGTAACGTGTCCCCATGACATATCATTGATATGAAGAAGACCATCAAATCCACCAAGATCAATGAAAGCACCGAAGCTTGTAAATGACTTTACAACACCCTTTACAGTGTCACCGATTTTGATTTCGTTGAAGAACTTTTCACGGTTAACGTTCATCTGTTCTTCAAGATACTTGCGGCGGTTAACTACAACATTGCGTTTTCCGTTTGAATAAAGGCGTTCAACATAGAACTTACCCTTAAGTCCAACAAGTTTTTCTTCTTTTTCTACTTTCTGGCTGTCAGCCTGGCTGATTGGAAGGAATGCACTGATTCCGCCGCCAAGATTAACCATATATCCGCCCTTAGTTACGGAAGAAATTGTTCCGTCTACAGGCTCTTTCTTTTCAAATGCAACTTTGAATTCATCCCAAAGCCTTCTTTCGTCAGCCTTGATTTTTGATACTTCAGGACCGTATTTTCCGAACTGATTCACAAGATATACTGTGATTACATCACCTACTGATGGCAGTTCACCTGCAAATTCAGAAACAGGAATTTTTCCTTCTGACTTACAGTTAACGTCAACGAATACAAGGTCATCTGTAACCTGTACTACTGTACCCTGAACGTTAGATCCATTTTCAACAGGTTCCATTTTGTTGATAGATGCTTCCAATTGTGTGTGAATGTCGTCGGAACCGTTTACGCCATTCTGTACCACTTCCTTCTGTTCCATAGCAAACCCTTTCTGTTTTATTTTGTTTTCGATTATTGCACAAACCTCATCAATGGTCAAGTTAGATGTATCAACATAAACGGCATCTTCTGCCTGTTTAAGGGACCCTTCTGCCTTGTTTCTGTCCATACGGTCACGTTCAAGTATTGCCTCTTTAATCTGTTCAAGAGTAAGGTCACTTACTCCCTGATCAAAGCGGCGCTGTGCCTGAACATCTATACTTGCATCAAGATAAAATTTATATTCAGCCTTAGGGAATACAACCGTAGTCATATCCCTTCCTTCACAGATAATGCTCAGGGACTTTACGATTTCCCTCATCCTTTCGTTTACAAAATGCCTGAGTTCTACAACTGCAGATACTTTTGAAACATTGGCATCTACCTTATCCTGATGAAGAAGGTCATCCACATCCTTTCCGTTAAGGATAAGACGGGCATTTACATAATCAAGGTGCTGTTTTTTTGCAAAAGAAACCACGTTTGCAGAATCATCAAGATTAACTCCTTCTTCAAGAAGGGCAAGTGTCAATGCACGATAAAAACTGCCGCTGTTTAAATAAACAAGACCAAGATCTTCAGCAACCCTGTGGGCAACTGTACTTTTACCGGTACCAGCCGGTCCGTCGATGGCAACAACCATTTTTTAATACTCCTGAAAATTAACTGATTTGAATTTTTTACTTTCGTTATGACAGAGACTTAAAAGTGTCTTTACTTCCTGAGCGGTAAGTTCCCTGAACTGACCAAACTGAAGGTCTCCTACTCCCACACTACCGATGCGGATTCTCATAAGGCTTCTTATACCAACCTGACGGTCCTCAAAAACCCTGCGGATTTCCCTGTTTTTTCCTTCAACAAGAACAATCCTCATGCGGTGGCTGTTAAGTTCAACAGCCTGCTTACAGCGGTAAAAAACATTATCTATCCTTATGCCTTTCATAAAATCTTCCGCAAGACCACGGGGAAGGCTTGTACTTGAGTCAACGATATATTCCTTTTCAAGTTCTGCAGAAGGATGAGAAAGACGGGCTGCAAAATCACCATCATTAGTAAAAATAATAAGTCCGCTGGAAAACATATCAAGACGGCCCACATTATATAATCTTTCAGGAAAAGCTTCCTTTAAAAGATCTGCTGCAACAGGCCTGTCTTTTTCATCTGCAAGGGAACATACATAGCCCTGAGGTTTGTTAAGAAGAACATAGCGCTTAACTTCTTCCAGCTTTATTTCCTTTCCGTCAACAAGAACAATGTCTCCCGGAGAAACTTTTGTTCCAAGTTCAGTTACTACTACTGAATTAACCTGAACCCTGCCTTCAAGGATAATTGCTTCACTGGCACGCCGGCTGGCAACTCCACATCTGGCCATATACTGCTGTAAACGCATAACATTATCTTGCAAGTTCGATAAACCTCTCGTTTTCTTTTTCATCAAGCTGAGGAAGATCACTGATACTCTGTAAATGGAAGAATTCAAGGAACTCTTTTGTTGTACCATAAAGAACCGGTTTTCCAGGAATATCCTTTTTACCTACTTCCTTTATAAAATTACGGTCAAGAAGAATACGCATCATGTTATCAACACTTACATGACGGATGCTTTCGATTTCTGCACGGGTTACAGGCTGGCTGTAGGCAATAATGGAAAGGGTTTCTACTGCAGCCTTACTAAGCTTACCGTCATTTTTCTTTCCGTAACGTTCCTTTACAAAATCAAAACATTCCTTTTTTGGTGTAAGAATCCAGCCGCCTATAATCTGGGAAAGTTCAATTCCGGAATCAGGTGCTGAATACTTCGCCTTAAGGTTTTCAAGACATTCTTTTATTACATCTGGAGAAAGCTTTGTAATTTTTGAAAGATTATCTACATTCTGCGGTTCACTTTCAAGAAAAAGAACTGTTTCAAGAAGGGCTGTTTCTCCGTCAAGAGTCATGTTTTCCCTTTTTAAATCAAGGGCACTTTCTTCTTCCCTGGCCTGCTCTTCTTCAGACTCTTCTTCATATTTTTCCTGCTGAACTTCAGGATTTTCTTCCTGAACAGCAGGTTTTTCTTCATTTACGGATGTATTTTCTGAAGCAGTATTTTCTGTAATTTCTTCCTTATTTTCTTCTGAGGTCATGCTGCCTGCTTCTTCCTGCATATCTTTATGTCTCCAAACATTCTGTTCTGAAATATATCCGCCAGCTTAAGCTTAACGGCCTCTAAGATTGCCATAAATGCGCACACAACGTCAAGTTCGTTACCACGACGGGTTATCAGGTCAGTAAACATACATTCCCCGTTGCGTTCCAGAAGTTCATTCATAAGGGCAATTTTTTCATTTGGAGTAATGCTTTCATTCATATTGATTATGCGGTCATCCTGAGAAACATTGGTAAGGTTCTTGAAAATCTTCTGCATATCCTGCAAAAGAGCCCAGGAATCTACCTTTTCCCACATGGAATCTTCATCTTCAAAAGGAAGGAGGCGTTCAATCTTTTTACGCTCAAAACTCCATTCACTTTGTTCTTCCTGTTCTTCCATGAGAACCGACAGCTTCTTGAATTTCTGATATTCAATAAGCTGGGCTACAAGTTCATCACGAGGATCTTCCATGCTGTCTCCCTCTTCATATTTGACTTCAACAGGGAGAAGCATAAGGCTTTTAATGTGAACAAGTTTTGATGCCATTGCATAGAAATCACTTAAATCCTGAAGGTTAAGCTCTACGGCATAATCAAGATAATCAAGAAACTGATCTGTAATTTCTGCAATAGGGATATCGTAAATATTGATTTTATTTTCTCTTATGAGACTCAAAAGCAGGTCAAGCGGTCCTTCAAAAATACCTGCACTGAATTTCTGACGTCTTGACTGTACATCATCTGTTACTACTGTATCAGCAACCTGAGTCTGTTCCATATACTGCCCCCTGCCGGATTATCCTGCCAGTTATTTCTGCAACCTGACATCCTGAAAAGGTAATGAATCCAGCTGTTTTTTGATATATTCTTTTGAAAATGGAAGGCTGTCTTTTATACTGCAACCCTCACATTCAATATCGGCATATTTTTTTAAAACTTCAAGAAAGGGAGTTAAAACAAAACTTCTTTCAAGAATCTTTTCATGGGGAACAGTAAGAACATCACTGCTTATTTTCTCCATGCCAAAAAGCTCTATATCTATATCAAGAGACCTGCACCCATAGCGTACCTCTAATGAACGGTTACGTCCATAGCAGGCTTCGATTTTGTGAATGCGGTCCAGGAGCTCCATGGCAGAGCCTTCATACCATCCGGCACATACCATGTTATGAAAATACTCCTGGTCTTCTACATACATAGGCTTAGTAACATAAACTGAAGAAAAAACTGCATTATGTAAAAGTTCTGACAGTGCAGAGCAGGCCCTGTTTAAAATCTCAGAAGGAGAAAGACCGTCAAAAGATTTATTGGAGCCAAGCCCCAGCACTACGCAGGTCATATTAGAAAAGATCCTCCACAGAAGGCTTTTCTGCAGCGGCCTTGGCAAGACCTGCAGCCTTTGAAGCAGCTTTTGTTTCTTTAGCAGCAGATGCAGCAGCAGGGGCAGCACTTGAAGCAGGAAGCTCCTCTTCACTTTCTTCTGCCTGACCTGCAGGAACACCTACACCCTTTGCCCTCATTTCTTTTTCGTAAGCCTTAATCTGCTCTTCAGTTACAACTTCTCCCTCTTTAGTTCTGAGAACCTGACCAGGGAAAATCTTTTCACGAAGAGTATGTTCAAGCTGAATACGGTATTCAGGATTATTTTCAATATAGTTAACGGCATTTTCCTTACCCTGACCTACCTTTTCGTCGCCTCTTGTATACCAGGCACCACGTTTATCAATAAGGCCATGCTTTACGGCAGAATCAAGAATTGATGCAGATGCAGAAACACCCTTACCAAAGTAAATGTCAAGTTCAACCTTGCGGAATGGAGGAGCAACCTTATTCTTTACAATCTTTACCCTGACTCTGTTACCGATTGCATCTTCATCACCCTTTCCATCAATTGATTCAATTCTGCGGATTTCGAGGCGGATTGAAGAATAGAACTTAAGGGCGTTTCCACCTGTTGTAGTTTCAGGATTACCAAACATAACACCAATCTTCATACGGATCTGGTTAATAAATACAACAAGACACTTACTCTTACCAACAATAGCTGTAAGTTTTCTGAGGGCCTGACTCATAAGACGGGCCTGAACACCCATAACAGAGTCACCCATTTCTCCTTCAATTTCTTTCTGAGGAGTAAGGGCTGCAACTGAGTCAATAACAATAATATCTACAGCACCTGAACGAACAAGCTGTTCACAGATTTCAAGAGCCTGTTCTCCAGTATCCGGCTGAGAAACATAAAGTTCATCAATATTTACACCAAGATTCTTTGCATAAACAGGATCAAGAGCATGTTCAGCATCGATAAAAGCTGCAATTCCTCCAAGCTTCTGTGCTTCAGCAACAGCATGAAGGGCAAGTGTTGTTTTACCTGAACTTTCAGGACCGTACATTTCAATAATTCTACCCCTAGGATAACCACCTATACCTAAAGCTTCATCCAGAAGTATGGAACCTGACGGAATTACGTCAATTGCAGTTGCATCAGTTTTAGTTCCCAGCTTCATAAGGGAACCTGTTCCGAACTGCTTTTCAATCTGAAGACGTGCGGCCTCAAGAGCCTTTAATTTTTCAGACATTTCCTGTGGCATTTTTTCTTCTGCCGCCTTTGCCATAATGACCTCCCACTATTTTCACTACATATATATATTTTAACTGATTAACAAAAATCCACACAATTTTACAAAAAAATTTAAAAAAATTTAGTCTTTAAGAACTCCGTCCTTAAGGGGCTGATAAACAGAGATTCCTTCCAGTTCAAGACTGCCGGAAGCAAAGGAAACCCTTCCTAAAAAACGTACAGCCTTTTTGCCATCAGGTACAGGGGTAAGACCTTTAGGGAAGTTAACGTGAACAAAACCTTCAAAGTCATCAAGATTTTCATAACCTACTAAAAGTGTACATGACCAGCTTCCATTATCATGAATAAGGGCCTTGGAAATTCTTCCGCCCCAGGCTACATAGCAGCCTTCATAAAGTTCCGGAACCTTTGCCGAAACAAGCTTTTCATATGACACATTATCAAGAAGATTGTCAAATGATGGAGGCTCAGGATAAAGAAGTTCTTCAAGGATATGAGCCTTGTTTTTAAAATCTGCAGAAACATTGGACTGAAGCAGACGGTTAATTTCTACACGACAGGCATTATCCCTTCCATCCTGAAAATACATAACTGCATCATCATAAGCCCTGTTTGCTTCCTCATTAGTCAGCATAAAATGAACTACTGTTCCTGACAAATCTTTAGCAAGAGCCTGATCCCTTTGCACAGAAGTAAGTTCAAGTCCCATGGAAGAAAGATTCATTCTTGGACCTGCAATATAATTTCCTGCAGGCTTTATTGAAGAAACAGCAATATAAACAATACTTGCAGCAAGGGCCAGTATTACTCCAGCTGCAAGAGACTTTACTATAAGGGCAGGATTTAACCCCAGAGGTGGGAAAAATTTCTGAAGTTTTCCTGTTTCATACCATCTTACTATTACAGGATATTCACCATAATCCCTTATAAAATCAAGGGCAGCCCTGGCAATGGCATTTTCAGGATCAATATCAAGAACATCAAGATAATAAGGAATGGCTCTTTTAGTATCACCCCTCTGCAAAAAAATTGCTGCCTGGCCAAGAATAAGCTGGGTATCATTTATTTTTATGGATCTTGCACGTTTATAGTAGGAAGATGCAGAACCAAAATCACCGGAGTATAAAAAGGCATGGCCCATAAGAAGATTATACTCAAAATCTTCAGCGTAATAATCTGAATATGACTGAAGAAGAGTAATTGCAAGAGAAAACTTTCTTCTTTTTAAGAGGGACCTTGCCCTGTCTATGGCTGAACGGCTCATCTACTTAAGCTTTACTCCATGGACTTTAACATAAGGAGAATACCATCAAGCTCAGAATTAAGGGCATCAATTTCTGCCTTATTAACTCCAGGGTCTCCGGCTTCAAGTTCTGCAATATGATCAAGAAGCTGCTGAATATATTCAGGATTAAGCTGCATTTTTGTAATTACAACTTTTTCTTCCGGTTCAGCATCTGCCGGTAAAGTATTATCCCCTGCTGATGTATTTTCTGTTTCCGGAAGATTTTCTTCCTTAGCAGGTGCCTCAGTTTTTGCATTCTTTTCTGAATCTGCTTCAGGAATATTCCCCTGCCCCGGAATTACAGGCATATTTTCATAATATGGAGTTTGAAGTTCATCTTCTGTTAATTCAGAAGGACTTGGAGCTACATTTGTATAAGGTGCAAAGTCCGGAAGGGAAGCAGCCAGTGCAGTTTTACCTTCTTCAAGAGCCTTAAGAAAATCTTTTCCTGCAGGTTCGTTTCCACCAATGCCTACTGAAAGATAGAATGTAATTACATCAGTTTTATAAGGATCAAGATAAGCTGTTTTCCAGTTAAGGCCTACAGCAGAGTTATTGTATGAAATTACAGAATTAAAGCTTTTCGATTCCATTACCTGAGGAACCCAGTTGGACTCTGCAAGTGAATCCTTATTTGCAAGGGTTACATGGCTTGGACTTGAAATGCCTTTTCCACTAAGAAGGAACTGAAGGCTGGTATTTTCATTTGAAGACCTTACCCACAGATGATCTGCCATTGTAAGGTACTGAACTTCAGTATTAATTCTGGATCTGGCTGCAGTAGAAAAATGAGTAGTTGTATTTTCACCAAGGATTGTATCAAATACACTCTTTACGGTAAAAGACTGGGTACTTCTTCCAAGATTTATGGTGTATATGGTTACACGAAGCATATCAACCCTGGATGATGTGGCAATGGAAGGAAGAAAACTAAAATCAACAACAACCTGAGCCTGATTACTCAGGGTATAGCACATCTGGGCACCATAAGGAGTACGTCTGGCTTCACTTTTTACACCGTTCTCCCTGTTAAGGCGGTATTCCTTGCGTCCGATTTTTACGCTTACAAAAGTAGAGGTAAAGGAATCATAGTTTGAAAGTAAAGGTACAGGATCACCCTGTTCCGGAATTGCATAAAGACCAAAAGTTCCAGTACTTCCGTTCATATCTATCTTTATGTCATCCTTTGTAATGGAGAATTTTCTTTCCGGTACATAAATCCAGCCTGTATAGGCATCTTTCTTCTGCTTTGCCTGAAGTTTCTTAAGGCGCTTTTCTTCCGGAGTCAGGCCGGAACTTGAACATGAAGTAAAAAGCTCACTAATAAGCAGGAGGGCTGTTACAGCAGCTGAAACAAAAGTAATCTTTTTCATAAAACCTCTCCTTACATTCCGCCATTCTTTTCATCAAGAAGTTTCTGAATCTGACGGGCCTTGGCCTTAAGGGCTGCCATTTCTTCGTCAGAAACACCATTAGAAAGAGGCTCGGTTTTTACACTGGCAGCACCGGCTTCCAGTTCCTTAATACGCTGATTTGCTGCATTCAGCTGGCGGCGTAAAGAAACAAGGTCTTCTGTCTGATATTCACGAAGCTGCTTTTCATATTCTTCCCTGGAGCTTAAATATTCTTCTCCAGTCATTTTAAGAAGGTAAAGAAGCTTCTGCTCCCTTTCCCTCTGGGCTATAAGGTCAAGCTTAAACTGGGCATCCGGAGATTTTTCATTTTCAGGAAAATCTGCCACAACCTTTTCGTAAAGAGCCCTGGCTGTTTCAAAATTATAGTCATCATAAAAACATTCACCCAGCCAGAATAATGCAGAAGGATACATGGTATCCCCAGGATTCTGATGGCAGTAATCACTTAAAACAATTACGGCATCATCATTCTGTCCAAGATAATGCAGGGCCCTGCCTTTCTGATAGGCAACATAAGGACCAAGTCCTGAATCTTCAAAAGTTGTAAGGAAATAATCAGCATCATTAACAGCACTGCTGTAATCTTCTCCGTACATTTCGCTTAAAATAAGGATGTACCAGCTGTCTGCCGTAGAATATGCAGGAGAAGCAACTGCCTGCCTTAAAAACAGACTTGCACCTGTCCAGTCACCATTTCTGTAGGATTCCAGGCCCTGAATATAGGAACGGCCCTGAGAATCAATGGAAGATGATGTTCCCTGGGAATAAATGCCTGAGGCTAAAAAGAAAGACAGCAATATGAATACACATGTTTTTTTTACTGGTTCCACTTAAGTTCCCCTGTAAAGAAAGATGAACCGGAGACTACAACATCGGTTCCGGCTTCCAGAACTGAAGGCAGGGTATTTGAATTAACACCGCCGTCAACTGAAATAAGGAAGTTATACCCTTCCCTTTTCTTTATATCGGCAAGTTTTCTTACTTTTTCAACAGTATATGGAATAAGTTTCTGTCCTCCCCAGCCAGGATTTACAGTCATTACCAGCACCAGGTCTGCATAAGGAAGGTATTCTTCTATAAGGGAAAGGGGTGTTGAAGGACAAATGGCAATACCGGCTTTTTTTCCGGCTTTATGAATCATCTGAAAACACAAATCTCCATGAGCTGTAGCTTCTGCATGAAAAGTAATGTAATCCGCACCACTTTCTATGTATGAAGGAATGGAAAGTTCAGGCTTTTCTATCATAAGGTGTACATCAAAAGGAAGTCCTGTATTTTTACGGATTGATTTTATTACAGGCTGACCGTAAGTAACCTGAGGTACAAAATGCCCGTCCATAACATCAATATGAACCCAGGAATTATTAAATGACTCTATTTTTTTTAAAGCTGCACCAAGCTCTGCAAAATCAGCAGATAAAAGGGATGGCGACAATATTACATTTTTATCCATAATAAAATATGATAACGTAAGACAGTGCTTTTTACAATATAATGAAGAAAATTAAGACTTAGCTTCAGCTGACTGATAATAATTATCACAAAAAACCTTTATCTTTTTTGTTCTTTAACATAGAAACAATGTTGACAAATATATTTAAAACCATTATAAACTATTCCCCAAAAATCCAAAAAGCTACATTGACTAAATAATTCTATTTTGTATAATATATTTCATGGGAATTCAGTCGCAGTCTGCCTTTGAACAGGCATACAAACTAATGGAAATCTGCTGTCTTGAAGAAGCTGGAACCGTACTTAACGACACTCTTACTTCTGATTTAGACAACAAGGACATAGTCTATTCCATTCAGTACTGCGCCTTCTGGCAGAAAACCCTTGAAAAACTTCCGAAACTTGACAGTTTTGACCAGGGAGAATCCCTTGTTAACCACTGGAAGGATTTTATGACTGTTATTCAGCCTGCAAAAGTCCTTAAGGAATCAGAATTTTTAGGAAAAACTGTCTACTCCCTAAAAAAAGGCATATTTTCCCAGGCTCTTGAGTGTTATACCAGGGCACTGGACAGATCTACAGGAGATGAAAGTCTTTGTGCAGAAATCAACCGTAAAAGGGGTCTCTGTTACAAAAAACTGGGGTCATACGAAAATGCACTGGAATGTCTTTCCCAGTCAGTTCAGTTACTGCCTAACAACGCTGCTGCCGTTGCAGAAAAAGCAGACTGCTATGCATTATGCGGAGAAACACGCTATGCAAAGCTTTTATTCAAGGAAGCCTTTTTTATGAACGCCCGTAAGATTGACTTTGACTTTCTTGATTCACCCTTGATAAACCTTCTTATCAATGAAGTAAGGGCTAAGGGTTATGAAGGGGATGCACTTCATGAATGGATTCCGGTTTACGGAGTACTTCTTGGTGTATTCAATAAAAAAAGGGAACTTAAGTTTCTGGAAGTTCTCAGGCTTAAGCAGGAAATTTATTCCAGGGAAAATGAACTTAAGGATCCTTCCTGCAACAGCGCGGTAGTTACACCGAGACTGATAAACCTGTACTTCAGGCTTATTGATCACTATGTTCTTTCAAAAGAGAACATAGCCAGTATAAATGAAATTCTGCTCAAAATAAGAGATCATGACAGAACCATCTGGAAGATTTACGTAAACGAGTAAGAGTCAATATAAAAAAACACAACCATACAACAGGAGTATAAAAACATGGCTGAAGAACTTGAAAATTCCGTTCGTGAAATGCTTAAGAAAGAATCATGGACGAGAGCTGGCATCAATGATTTTACAAAGAACAACCTTATGGAACTGGCAGAAACACTGGAAAAAGCCAGGGCTGAAAATTGCGAAAAACAGATTAAGGAAATCTGTGATGAACAGCTTGCTCATTCAAAGGACAGCATTGTTGCACTCTATCTTTCAGGAATGATTGCATTGCGCTCAGGCGATGTAGATACAAGTTCTCTTGTTACTCTTATCGAAATATTCGAAAAAAACCTTAAGGATTCTCTTGTTGAATACCTTTGTAATTCTATTCTTGAAGAAGATTCACAGAACAAATTTGCATTAAGAAAGCTTGCTGAGTTCTACAAGAACACAAACAACGACAAAGTATGGGAACTTTATGAAAGAATCGTAAAGGCAGACTTTGAAGAAGCTGATATTGCTAAGATTCTTGCAGAAAGATATGAATCCCAGGAAAACAGGGAAACTTCTGTAAGTTATTATAAAAAAGCCCTCCTCCGCTATGTTTCTGCAAAAAATTCAAATGCAGTAAAGGAAGTGTGGTCTAAACTCGTAAAGCTTATTCCTGAAGACCTGGACTTCTTCCTTCGTGTTGAACGCAAGGTTACAAAGAACATTAACGGTTACAAGGCCGCTTCCCTTATGCAGGAAGTTTACCAGTATTACAAGGACATCGCAAAATGGGATACAGCTATTGCCATCCTTAAGATTATCCTTGAACACGATACAAAAGACAGCTGGGCAAGAAAAGAAATCACTGAATGTTACAGCCATAAATACGCTGATCATACACATCTTGAAGACTACATCCGTCTTTCCAACCTTTCTCAGGCATACCGTGATGTATTCGAAGCTATCAATGACTTTGAAAAACACATTGCCTTTGATGCAAAGAACTTCGTATTCCACAGAACCTGGGGTGTAGGTAAAATCGTAAAGGTTGAAGGTGATATGCTTACAATCAATTTTGGTAAGAAAACAGGTATTCACCAGATGAACCTTGAAATGGCAGTTAAAGCCCTTCAGCCTCTTGAACGCGGTCATATCTGGGTTCTTAAGGCTACAAAAAAGAAGGAAGACCTTGTTAAACTTGTAAAATCTGACATCGAAGGAACCCTTAAAACAATTATCCGCAGCTTTAACAACAACTGTGACGACAAGAGAATTAAGGCAGAACTTGTACCATCAATCCTTACTCAGGGTGAATGGACAAGCTGGCATACAAAGGCAGTAAAGATTCTTGAAACAAACCCTGTATTTGATGTAAACCCTTCTGACATTAACTTCTACACTGTAAGGGATCACGAAATCAGTAAGGCAGAACGTCTTGCAAATGAATTCAAGGCAGAAAAGTCATTCTTTGCTAAAGTAGACATCATTACACGTTACATAAACCTTGATGACTTTGACCCTGCAGAAGAACAGTTTACAGATATGTTCAGCTACTTTGCAGGTTACGTAAAGGCATTTACAAACATTACTGAACAGGTTACAGCTTCTTTCCTTGTTATTCAGGATATTACAAAGAAAGTTCCTGCTATTGAATCACCTGTTAAGTTCTCATTTGCAGACCTTTATTCAGAAATTACAAGCCGCCGCAGCATGTATGCAAAGCTTAAGGATACAAAAAATACCTGTCTGAGACAGCAGTTCCTTGCAAACGTAAGACAGCTTGAAGACTGGGACAAACAGTATACCCACCTCTTCCCTGTTGTTCTTAAAAAGGCAATGCTTGAAGAAATGATTAATGCAGGTAAAAAAGATAAAGTTGTTCATATGGTACAGAACTGCTTTAACGAATACCGCAACTACCGCGATGCTGCCATCTACCTTGTAGACCAGTGCCGTGAAACTGAATGGTTTAAGGAAGCAGCCGTTAAGGAAGAAAAACAGCTTGTTACCCTTGTAAACATTATTTCACTTTGTTACCGCGAAATCAGCAACCACGTAAATACTGTTGATAACAAAAAGACTATAAAGAACGCAACTACCCTTCTCTTTGCCGACAAGATTAACGGTGATGTAGAAAACAGAATGCTTAACTTTATGCTTAACAGCGACCGTGAATCCATTACAAGGCTTTACACAATGGTTAACGACGTACGTGACCTTGACAGATCTTACAAGACACAGCTTCGTAACGGTATCCTTACTAAATACCCTGACTTTAAGTTCCAGGAATCAGAAACAAAACAGGAAGCTCCAAAAGGAACTCTTGTTACTGCCATCATGCTGGACAGAAAGCGTGCAGAAGCAGAAGATATCGAAAAAGTACAGCTTCCTAAAATCGTTAAGGAAGTTGCAGAAGCAAAAGAAAAGGGAGACCTTAAGGAAAATGCTGAATACATTTCTGCAAGGGAAGCTCAGAACCGCATGAACCACAAGCTTACAAAGCTTAAGGAAGAAATCAGCCGTGCTACTGTATTTGATCCTACAGAAATCACAACTTCATTTATTTCTTTCGGTACTAAGGCTACCCTTTTCAGTAACAATGAAAACAAGGAAGTTGAATATACAATTCTTGGACCTTGGGAATCAAATACTGATGAAGGCATTATTTCTTACCTTTCACCATTGGGAGACAATCTTCTTAACCTTAAGGTTGGAGACGAAAAAAGTTTCTCTATCAATGGTAACCTTTATGACTTTACAGTAAAAAACATTGTTGCTGCAAAGTTCTAGGTATAGGTTTAGATTTATAAACTAAATTTTGAGGCTGCTTGAATCAGGCAGCCTTTTTTTATGGAGGACTTAAGTTTGGCAATAACAAAATCCTGCTACGTTAAACTTTCTCAAAATTGCGGCTACTTTAATACTTCAGATGCCTGCGGAATCGTAACCACTGCATCGTCGGTTTATATAATTGATACAGGAGTCTCTTCCCAGGATGGAGAAGACCTTGTTAAAGCAATTGGTGAAATTTTTCCTCAGAAAAAAATTGCTGCCATAATAAATACCCATTCCCACAGTGATCATTCCGGAGGTAATGCAGCAATTGTAAGACTTACAGGCGCCCAGGTCTGGTGTTCAGAAAAAGCTGACTGCATATTAAGAATGCCAGAAATTACCGGTTACCTTTATTCAGGAGGCACACCTGTAAATGAAATTGCCGGGCATAACAGGGTTAAAAGTGAATATTCCAGGGCAGACCGTTTTATAAAGGAAGAAACCATAGAAATTGAAGGAGTAAAACTTTCCTTTATTCCTTCAGAGGGACATTTTTTTGGCCATTACGGCATACTTGCAGATGACGGGGACAAAAAAGTCTACTTTCTTGGGGACGGATTCTTTGGAAAAGATATGCTAAAAAAAGCCTGGCTGCCCTTTATATATGACGGAGATGCCTTTAGAAAGTCCATAGAAAAAATTGAAAAAACTGAATGTGACTATTATGTTGCTGCCCACGGAGGTGTATACACAAAAGATACAGTACATGCTGCAGCAGAACTTAATATTATGGTTACCCTGGAAGCTGAACTTAAAATACTCAAACTTCTAAAGAAAAAAGCCATGAGTCATGAAGAAATCCTTAAAGAAATACTGGACTTTGCAGGAATAAAGCCAAAACTTATTCAATACCTTCTCATAGGGACAACAATTCAGTCTTACCTGTCCTGTCTTTGTAACAGGGGGCTGATTAAATACAGGCTGGAAGATAACAGAATGCTCTGGTATAACGATAGTGATAGTGACAGCGATTATTTATAAGGAAGATTATCAGAAGCTTAATGTAAGTTTAAACTAACTTTAATTAGCACTAGCTAATTCTTTATCATATAACGAAATAATAATTGTCATTTCGCAAATTATATGATAAATTTTATTTAACAATAACAAGCGAGGTTAGGATATGGCTTACAAAATCGGAAGTGAATGTATTAACTGTGGTGCATGCGAAAGCGAATGCCCTTCAGAAGCAATCAGCGAAGCTGGAGATAAAAGAACTATTGATGCAGAAAAATGCGTTTCATGCGGTTCCTGCGCTTCAGTTTGCCCGGTAGGAGCAATTACTGAGTAACATTTAATGTTACTCTA
This sequence comes from Treponema sp., assembly GCF_024696245.1. GTDB lineage: Bacteria > Spirochaetota > Spirochaetia > Treponematales > Treponemataceae > Treponema_D. The sequence continues at coordinate 42,182 of NZ_JAILGZ010000127.1, read as the reverse complement.
TGTAATAGTACCGCACAAATAGCGGTAAAGGAAAATCAGCAGACTAAAGTAATTTTTAAGGAAAATATGCCAGTGGCAAAAGATGTTTTCCTTTTATTTTAGTGGTGCTGATTTTTTTTATTTAAAAATCTTTCTTATAAAAAAAGAGACCTTTTATTTTTCATAGTCAGGTGCTATATTTTAAGCATGTTTAATTCAATAAAAAAGACAGTTACAGGACTTTTAACAGCCCTCTTTTTTATATTACTTTGCGCCCTTCTTTCTTTAGCGATTGCTTTTCCCTTGTGGAAATGGGCTTCTATCTCTCCATCCAGCTATTCAATAGTAATAATTTGTGCAGCAGCTCTTGCTGTAATTATTCCCCTGATAAAAAAAATCAAAGGGAAAGTATGCAGAAAATAAAAAATTTTTTTTCATATAAAGTACTTCTCTTTACCCTCCTTTTCCCCCTGATAAAGACTCAGGCCCAGCAGTATGTAGAAATACCTGAGCTCTCTTCAAGAAACCTTATTTTTAAACAGTATCAGGAAGAAATAGAAGAAAACAACACAGCCTTTTTTAATGACAGGGACAGTCAGATGTCCTTTTATACTTATACCTGCGTAAAAAAAGATACCCTCTTTACTGTATCTTCCCGCTGTATGCTCAGGCAGGAAACCCTGGCTACTGCAAATGGAATTATAGATGCAAAACAAAACATAGAAGGCAAAAGCCTGATTCTGCCAACAATAAACGGCCTTTTTATCAGCCAGTCTCCTTCAAATTCCCTGGAAGTACTTTTAAGAAGTGAATATAACCAGAGCATTACATCCAGAACACCTTCCTACACTATAAACGGACAAAAATACTGGTTTCTGGAAGGTAAAAGAATGTCTCCCTCATCCAGGGCATTTTTTCTTATTTCCGGAATGAGGCTGCCCTTAGAAGAAGCTGTAGTTACTTCATCCTATGGCATGAGAATCAGCCCGATAAGCGGAAAATGGAAAAAACATGAAGGAATTGACCTTGCAGCGCCTGTAGGAAGTCATGTATTCAGCTGTAAAAACGGAATTGTTACAAAGGCAGTTACTAATGATGAAGTTTATGGTTCCTATATTGTTGTAAGCCATGATTATTCCCTTGAAACCCTTTATGCCCACCTGAGCAAAATTGATGTTACAGAAGGACAGGTGGTATCCGGAGGAGAAAAAATCGGGGAAGTAGGTCTGACAGGACTTACTACAGGCCCTCACCTTCACTTTGAAATTCACAACGGGGGAAAAAGCAGGGATCCTTCAGATTATCTTCATCAGCTTAAAAACACTGAAAAAGATTGAAATTTTTTATATTTTTTGCAAATTTTTTTTCAAAAAAGCGCCTTAAATCCCGTTTTATATAGTATTTTTCTTTTTATCGTTATAAACTTTAAATGATGAGCTTTTATTTAAAAAAACTCTGGCTTCTCCTTGCAGCTGCATTTTTATCTTTTTCAGCTTCAGGTGAATCCTTCAGGGTTCAGAAAACTCACAGTCTCAGCCTGGAAGACGGCACTTCAAGAAAGCAGATTTCTATGGGGGTTAATGATGCACTTACCATAAAACTGCCTTCTTCAAAAGTCTTTCTGCAGGGAGTGGAACTTTATATTCAGGTACCTCAGGAAACAGCTTCCATAAGTCAGAATATCAGCTGGACTCTTTTTTCATGTGTAAAGCCTGTACCATCAGAAGACCGTTTTGATTACAGCGGCACACCTTCCCTTAGCGGCACCCTCAGAAATTCTTTGGGAGTTACAATAAGGATACCTTTTGACTCAGACAGCAGCCTTAAAAAAGATGCCCTTTCTGCCATGTCAGAAAAACTTCAATCTATAGAAGACGGTTATGTATTTTTCCGTCTGTCTACTACAGATAAAAACAGCAGGGAACTTCTCCAGGGAAGTGTGGAACTTTACGTAAGGCCTATTTTTAAGGATTCGGGTAAGCTTCACCTTAATGTTATTTTTCCCCAGGATACAGCAGAACTTCCTTATTCGGTATTTATAGACGGAACCCCCTGCCCTTCAGTAAAGAATTTTTATACTCTTGAAGCAGGAATGCATAACGTAAGCATTGTAAGTGATTATTACAGGAATGAAATGCGTACAATCAGCATTGAGCCTGCAAAAACCACAGAGCTTACCGTTGAATTTCAGGATATAAAACCCCTGCTCCATATTGCAGTACCGGAAGGCAGTATTCTCTTTATTGACGAAGAAAAGATAGAAGACTTCAGCCATGACATAATAATGGCTGTTGGGGAACATACTGTAAAATTCCAGATGGGCGGCTATGAAATAATAAAGAACTTTACCGCCGTAAATGGAAGAAGCTATACCTTCCTTATAAATATGGATGCCCTCATAACAGAAGAAGAATAAGTCTGTTAAGCTTTTTTAATCCTTGCTTAGCCCTGTCAAGCAGAATTTGTAAATTTTTCAAAAAAAATTAAAGTTTCAGGACTTATGGCCGATAATAAAAATGTCGGGTGTCAATATATCCCCTCCCACCCATTGGCACCCGAAGCGCCACAAGTGGCACTGGCCGGCTTAATCTAAGCCGGTCTTTTTTTTTGCCCTGTCAGTCTTAATATTGATAAAAGGACAGATTATCATTAAAATACTTTGATATGAATAAAAGAAAAATATGGCCTTATGCAGTTATTTTCCTTTCGTTTTTTAATGCGATTCTTATAGGTTCTCTGCTTGGTCTTGCCCTGTCTGCAACTAAAAATATAGAAAATATTGAAAATTTTACTGAATTTGAAACAGCCCTTCCTACAAGGATTACTGATATAAACGGTGAACTTATTACGGAATTTTCCAGTGACGAAAAAAGGGAAATCATAGCTCTTGATGACCTTCCACAGCTTATGAAGGATGCCCTTATAACCCGCGAAGACCATATCTTTTATGAACATCCTGGATTCAGTACAAAAGCCCTTTTCCGTGCTGTCTTTGGTGTACTTACCCACTCTTCTTTAGGAGGAGGTTCAACCCTTACCCAGCAGATTGCAGGAACCCTTTACTGTGACCGAACTGAAATCTCTGCAAAAAGAAAGCTTAAGGAACTCTGGTGGGCCATTCAGATGGAACGCCGCTTTTCTAAAAATGAAATCATGGAACTTTACATGAACAAAATATACTTTGGAGGCGGAACATACGGTGTAAACGCAGCCTGCAAATATTACTTTGGTCATGGTCCGATGGAAATTACCCCGGCAGAAGCAGCAATTCTTGTAATTCAGCTGTCAAACCCAGTTTACTATAACCCTTTTGAACATCCTAACAGAGCTCAAAGAAGGCAGATAAGCGTTCTTAATGCCATGATTGATGAAGGTTACATTACAAAACAGCAGAGTGAAGATTCCTTTGAAGAATACTGGGGTTCCTTTGACTATACCCGTACAGGCACATCTGCCTACGACTTAAGGACAGACGAAGCCCCATGGTTCAGTGAATATGTAAGACGTGAATTAAGCGGAATGCTTTACGGAAGCAATGACCTTTATTCCGGAGGTTTTGTTGTAAATACAACACTTAACCTGTCCCATCAGAAACAGGCTGAACAGATAATGCAGGACTACATAAAATATGCCAATGACAGGTACAAAAGTACTATGGCATCAAAAGACAGGGAGGCATTTAAAAGGTACACTCCTTTCTCTGAACTCTGTATGCTTGTATTTAATCTTCCTGACCTTCACGTTAATGACCAGAGGGCCCAGAATCTTGTTATAAAAAAGTACAGGACAGAAATTAACCCTGTTATTGACCTTCTTGCCTTAATGAACGGCATGGAAAACCTTAAATCCAATATCGTTACAAAAGGCAATGCCCTTATCCGTGAAAACGACGAAAAAACTACTATAGAAGGAACCATGATTTCTTTACAGAACTCTACAGGTTACATCAATGCCCTTGTAGGCGGTTCCAAATATGACAAGCAGAATCAGTTTATCAGGGCTGTACAGGCTAAACTCCAGCCTGGTTCTACAATCAAGCCTCTTTATTATTCTGCAGCCATTGATTCAAGACAGTTTACCTGGAGCACCATCGTAAGTGATACTCCTGTTGTATTCCAGAAGGAAGACGGCTCTGCCTATATTCCTCAGGACTTTAAGGGTGTGTGGGAAGGAGACGTAGAAATCTGGTATGCCCTGGCCCACTCCATGAACGTACCTTCACTTAAAGTACTTGATGCAATTGGATTTAGTGCAGCTATAGACAGAACAAGTTCCCTTTACGGCATTCCTCAGAAAGAACTTGCAGACAGACACTTTGAACCTGTTTATCCTCTTGGACTTGGTGTATGTTCAGTCAGACCTATAGAAGTTGCTAAAGCCTTCTCTACAATTGCCAACAATGGTTATGAAGTTGTTCCTATTGCAATCAGGACTGTAGAAGACCAGAACGGTAACATTATCCTTAATCCGGAAAAGGATGCAAAGATTGAACTTAAGTCAAAGGGAAGTTCAGCTCAGATTATTTCCCATCAGACAGCCTTTATTATGCAGGAAATGCTTAAGCAGACCGTTGATTCAGGAACTCTCCGCTTTGGTTCAAGCTGGGATTCTACCTCTTATTGTCTTAAAGAAAAGAAAGGAAGCGGAAACAAATTCAGGTTTACGGACTCTGATACAGGACAAAGCTTCCTTATGCCTGCTGCAGGTAAAACCGGTACAACCCAGAACTGGGCCGATGCATGGACAGTAGGATTTACACCTTATTATACATCAGTATTCTGGTTTGGATTTGACAGACCGGGGCAGTCCCTGGGTTTAAGACTTACAGGTTCAACCCTTGCCGGTGTAGCCTGGGGTGACTTTATGAATTACATTCACCAGGGCTTAAAATGGAAGGCCTTTAATGACGAAATACCTGACGGAGTTGTAAAATTAGACGTATGTACAAAAAGCGGCGGTCTTATAACACCTGAATGTGGTGATAATAAAATTACCGGCTACTATCTTGTTGGAACGGAACCAGGAGAACTTTGTACATACCATACAAATAACTCTGCAAACCTTATAGGAATTACAAGACTTCAGATTGAAGGAATGAGATCAGGTTATCAGTTCCAGTTTGAAACAGGTGAAGATTTAGGCTATGACCTTGACTTCCTTAACTATGACCTTACTTCTGATGAAATATCTTCTTCATATTCAGGAGATTCTTCTGAAGATGATGCAGATGCAGACTTGATGTATAACTGGCTTTTACAATAAAATCTAAATGGAGGGCCTATGCTGGTTAAAATAAGCGACATCAAAGTTAAAAAGCGTGTCAGAAAGGATTTAGGCGATTTGTCTTCATTAAAAGACAGTCTCCGTTCTTTTGGACTGCTTAACCCTATTACAATAAATTCCAATTACGAACTTATTGCCGGGGAACGTCGTCTTGAAGCAGCAAAAGCTATAGGCTGGGAAAGCATACATGCCATAATGATTGCTTCTCCTGTTGATAAGATTCATCAGCTGGAAATGGAAATTGAAGAAAACAACCAGCGTAAGGAATTTACCGACGAAGAACTTATTGAAGGATACAAAAGGCTTGAACGTTTAAGAAACCCTTCCCTCCTTATGAAAATCCTTAAATGGCTTTGTGATTTGTTTATAAGGCTTGGGGATTTTCTAAAAAGACTCTTTTCTAAAATCTTTAAGTCATCTAAAAAGTAAATCTTATATCTTATAAAAGAAGACATAAAAAAGGCCCGGCATACCGGTAAAGTTTTTAATAACTCAAGGATGCCGGGCTTTTTATTTTATTACATTATCACTGCATTGCTGCAGCAATAACAAATCTATTTAAGAACAATGCGGCAGAACTTTTTCTTACCTGCTTTTAAAGTAAGTTCACCGTCTGCATCACAATCTGCCAGGGTAATTACAGCCTTTACATCTGTAATTTTATTACCGTTTACAGTAGCTCCACCCTGTTCAACAAGGCGGCGGGCTTCTCCGTTAGAAGAACAAAGCTTAGCAGCAGAGAAGAGATTAAGGATTCCCATACCCTTTTCTACGTCTGCTTTTGAAAGTTCAACTGTAGGCATGGAAGACTTATCTCCCTGACCACTAAAGGCAGCCTTAGCACCTTCTCTTGCCCTTACAGCTTCTTCTTCTCCGTGAATCTCTTTAGTAACTTCAAATGCAAGACGGGCTTTTGCTTCGTTAATATCACCTGCAAGAATCTGGTCGATTTCTGCTACAGGAAGGAAAGTAAAGAGAAGGAAGAATTTACGAACATCTGCATCAGGAACATTGCGCCAGTACTGGAAGAAGTCATACACAGAAGTAAGGCTTGGATCAAGGAAAATAGCTCCCTTTTCACTTTTACCCATCTTTTTACCGTCTGCACGCATAATAAGAGGGAATGTAAGACCGAATGACTGATGTTCTTCATTAAGTTCTGTTGTACCACCAAGCTTACGGCGGATAAGGTCTACACCGGCAGTAATATTACCCCACTGGTCAGCACCACCAATCTGAAGGCAGATGCCATACTTCTGATGAAGCATAAAGAAATCATAAGCCTGAAGAAGCTGGTAGTTAAATTCAAGGAAAGAAAGTCCCCTTTCAAGACGAAGGCGGTATTCTTCAAAAGTAAGCATTTTGTTTACGCTGAAGCAGGAACCAATATCCCTGAGGAAGTCAATGTAATTTAAGTTTTCAAGCCAGTCCTTGTTATTTACGGCAAATGCAGTTTTTCCGTCAAAGCCGATAAACTTATCAAGCTGCTTTCTGATGTTTTCTACATTGGCATCAATCTGGTCATAATCCAGCATCTTGCGCATTTCTGTTTTTCCGGAAGGGTCACCGATTCTTCCAGTTCCACCACCAATAAGGGCAACACCAATATGTCCAAAAGAACGGAGCCATTTAAGGGCAAAGAATGGTACCATGTGTCCGATATGAAGGCTCTGACCTGTAGGATCACATCCTACATAAAATGCAACAGGTCCTTTATCCATTTTTGCAGAAAGGGCATCAAGATCCGTACACTGATTAAAAAATCCACGTTCTTTTAAAGTTTCAATCGCTTTATTCATATTTATCCTCTTTTTATTTATAGCTTATTTAATTCTTATTTTAATAAAGGGGACTGATCAGATTCTGAAATTTACTTTTTTATAAGTAAAGCACTGATAATCTCTGAATAAAATAAACATAGAGGGATTTTACTATAAGCACCTGATATTTTCAATCAGCATTCGACACAATAAAGGTGTTTGTGGTAAACTGACAGAATGAAATACGGTTATTTACGTTGTGCCTGTGCCGTACCAGAACTTAAGGTTGCAGACACTGAATTCAATACAAAAAAGATTATAGAAATAATTGAGCAGGCAGATAAGGAAAATGTAAGGCTTCTTGTTTTTCCTGAACTGGCAGTAACTGGATATACCTGCGGAGACTTATTCCTTCAGTCCAGCCTTCTTAAAGGAGCCCTGGATTCAATAGAAAAGATTTGTGACGCTACAAAAAACTCAGACCTTCTTTGCGCAGTGGGATTTCCATTCAGAAAAGACGGAGCCCTTTATAACTGTGCAGCCTTCATCTATCAGGGAAGCCTCATTGCTGTCATACCTAAAACTTATATTCCTAACTATGGTGAATTTTACGAAAAGAGATGGTTTACAGCCTTTACATCAGATGCTGTTGAATATACAGACATAGCCTCTTTTGAAAGCGTTCCTTTTGGAACTTCAATTCTTATTCAGGATGAAAACGACAGCAGGATAAAATTTGCTGCAGAAATCTGTGAAGATGTATGGGTACCATTATCCCCTTCTACAAAGCATGCCCTTAACGGAGCTACTGTTATAGCAAACTTAAGTGCCGGAAACGAAGTAGCCCTTAAGGCTGAATACCGCCGTTCCCTTATAGCAATGCAGTCTGCAAAAAATATATGTACTTATGTTTACGCAAATGCAGGTCATGATGAAAGTACCACCGACATGATATTTTCAGGACACAGCCTTATAGCAGCCAACGGTTCCATTGCAGCAGAAAGACAGCCTTTTGAAAACCAGAAGAATCTTTTAATAGCTGATGTTGATATAGAAAAAATTGACAGTGAACGAAGCAGGACAGTTACTTTTGCAGATACAGCTAAAAAAGAAAAATCTGATTCTTACGTAACACTCTTTATTTCTCTTGAAGAAAATAATCTTGAGCTATCTCAAAAAGAAGAGACCCCTGATTTTTATGCAGCTATTCCCTGTCATCCCTTTGTTCCAGAAAGTCAGACAGAAAGAAAAATCCGCTGTCAGTCAATTATTGAACTTCAGTCAGAAGGACTTGCAAAACGCCTGCGTCATATAAATGCCAGAAGTGCAGTTATAGGTTTAAGCGGCGGCCTGGACTCTACCCTGGCCCTTCTTGTAACAGCAAGAGCCTTTGATAAATGCGGCATAGACAGAAAACAAATTACCTGCATTACAATGCCATGTTTTGGCACTACAGACCGTACTTATAAAAACGCCTGTATTCTTGCAGAAAAAACCGGAGCTGAATTAAAGGAAATTGATATAAAGGATTCAGTTCTTCTTCATTTTGAACAGATTGGGCAGGATAAAGATAAGCATGACGTTACTTACGAAAACGGTCAGGCAAGAATGAGAACCCTTATCCTTATGAACTATGCAAATAAATGTGGCGGAATCGTTATTGGTACCGGTGACTTAAGTGAACTTGCCTTAGGCTGGTGTACTTACAACGGCGACCACATGAGTATGTACGGAGTAAACTCATCCATACCTAAAACTCTTGTCCGCTATCTTGTATCCTGGTTTGCAGATGAAGCAGATTCTAAAAATAATAAGGAACTTCATGATGTCTTAACAGACATACTTGCAACACCTGTAAGTCCTGAACTTATTCCTCCTGACAAGGATGGAAAAATCAGTCAGAAAACAGAAGAACTTGTAGGACCTTACGAACTTCATGACTTTTTCCTTTATTACGTACTCCGCTATGGCTTTACCCCATCCAAGATTTATTTTCTTGCCTGCCAGGCTCTTCTTGGTAAAAAAGCAGAAGGAACAGATACTGTATACACAAAAGAAATTATAAAAAAATGGCTGGTTAATTTTTACAGAAGATTCTTCTCCCAGCAGTTTAAAAGAAGCTGCATGCCTGACGGAGCTAAAGTTGGTACTGTTAACCTTTCTCCAAGGGGAGACTGGAGGATGCCAAGTGATGCCTCTGCTGCAATATGGCTTAAGGAAGCAGAAGAATGCTAAGCTACCAGCACGAATACCACTGCGGTAATACAGCAGATATTCTTAAACACACAGCCCTCTGTCTTATACTGGACTCTCTTTGCAAAAAAGATAAACCCTTTACAATTATAGACTCCCATTCAGGAGCAGGAAGATTCAGCCTTGAAGATGAAAGGATTCTTAAAACTGGAGAAGGAAAAGAGGGAATAGAAAAATTACAGGAAGCCCTGTCAGGTAAAAAAGATATTCCCTATGGCGTAAACCTTTACATGGAAAAAGAAGCTCCCTATTTAAAGGAAAAGCTTTATGCCGGAAGTCCGGAACTTGAGCGTCTCTTTTTAAGAAAGGGAGACCAGCTTCATCTTAACGACCTGCATCCTCAGGTTTTTGAGTCCCTTAAAAAAAACATGTCTCTACCCCTTATAGATGAAGAAAAAGTTTTTAACTGCCCTGGAAAAGTTAACCTTCATAACGAAGATTCCTATAAAAATCTTGTAAGCCTTACTCCTCCCCTGATAAAAAGAGGGCTGGTTTTATGTGACCCAAGTTTTGAAGATCAGGAAGATTATAAAAAAGTCAGGGAAAGCTTAATGACTGTCCACAAAAAATGGAACACAGCCATAATTGCCTTATGGTATCCCCTTCTTGCCAGACGTAAAAATGACACGGCTCAAATGCTTACAGCCCTGGAAGACTTTGGTAAGCTGGGAACAAATCCTGCAGACTCTTTTAAAATGGAACTGATTGTAAAAAATCCTGATGAATTGCAGGAAGAAGAAGGACCTCATATGTACGGTTCAGGAATTTTTATAATGAATCCTCCCTGGATGTTAAAGGAAAACCTTCAGGCAGCCCTGGATTTTTATTCTTCAATATTTACACAATCCTGAAGTCAGGTCCATTTTTACTTTTAAACACCTTAGTTTTATTACGGTATGGAGCCGCATTTTTAATAAAGAAATTCCAGTCAAGACTGGCCTGACTCATAAGATCATCACTGTGGTAATAAAGTTTTACCACAGACTCTTTTCCTTCTGCAGTTAAAAGACTGAAGGCTCCGTTTAATTCAATAAGGTCCCAGGCCAGATTACAGGCTTTAGAACAATTTCTTTTTCTCAAATAATCCCCTGTAAATCTTTTCTGGATTTCCTTAACCTGAATAAAGTCCAGGGAATTACAATCCCTTTTATTAAAAAGCTCAGCTTCATTATTTTTTAACCAGTTTTCAAAATCTTCAAAAAAGACAGAGGGCTTTACATGAAGATAGTTAATCATGGACATAAACCATGGAACAGCCCTTCCCTTGTTATAAAAAAGATCTGCGGCAAAAGAAAAAGAAGAAGCCTGAGCCAGATCTTCTTTAGAAAAACCTGAACTCTGGATTACGTGATAAGGAGCCTGACTCTGCCATACAAGCCCCAAGTCCTTAGCTGAATCAGCCAGATCTGTACCAGGCAGTACACTAAGGCAGAACATTTCCAGATTATTAGGATAAAGCCTGATTGCAAAATCCACGCTCTTTTTAAATCCTGAAAGATTATCTCCCGGCAGGCCGTAAATCAGGTCAAAGCCAAAAATTACACCGTCCTGATTTAAGAAAGCAATATTTTTTACAAACTTTTCTTTGTTAAAAGTCCTGTTGACCTTTTTTAATACTTCAGGATTGGAACTTTGAAGTCCAAACTGAAGGGCACAGTTTACTTTAGAAAAAGCACGGGAAAGTTCCCTGTCTATAAATTCTGCCCTGGCTTCAAAATAAAAGAAAATATCCGGAGCAGTTTTTTTTATCTGGTTGAGCATGTCCAGGGCCATTTTTTTATCAGCATTGTAAGTAGGATCCAGAACAAATACCTGGGCAATATTTTTTTTAGCAAAAAGTTCCAGTTCCTTTAAAAGCCTGTCCCTGGAAAATCTTTGTATTTTCTTTTCTCCCTTGCTTTCATAGCAGTAGGAACACTTAAAGGGACAGCCCCTGGCAAGTTCCCATAAGGCGCCTCCATAGGAAGCAGGATCTAAAGTTCCGTCCAGATAAGGAGATGGCAGCTTTGATACATCAGGCATTAAAGAACGGATGCTTCCTGACGAATAGGATTTTTTTAAGTTGTACACACCCTGAATGGAAAAATCATCTTCTCCAATTAAAGCCTGGTCCTTTATGTTTAAAAGTTTTTGTAAAAGCTGACAGGAAGAGTCTTCTCCTTCTCCACTGATAGAAAAATCAATATTTTTAAAATTAAGGGGATTTGCAGTAACTTCACAACCGCCGGCAATAATTATGACGGAAGGTTTTTCTTTTTTAATAAGGGCAGCACATTCTTCTAAAACCTGACGGTTCCAAACATAAATACTTAAAAGAAGAAAATCCATATCCCTGTGACGGGACAAAAGCTGACCGGCAATAAAAGAAGCTGCCTGAGAAAAATCCGGGGCAGCTATATCTTCAAGGGAAAAAGCTTCAAGATAAACAGAAGCTTCATTTTTTATATCAGGACATGATGAAAGCGCACTTGCAATACATGCAGCCCCCAGGGGTAAAGCCTGGGGAGAAGTCTCAACCAGGGCTGTTGCGCATACAATTGTTTTCATCATCTAAAACTTATGCCTTAGGCTGGAAGTGGGCAAATGTCATTCCAAAACTTGCCCTTCCCTGAGTAACAGACCTTAATGCAGTTGTAAATCCAAACATTTTTACCATAGGTGCTTCTGCATGAATTACACTGGAATCAGCCTTATCTTCCATGCTGTTAATGATTCCGCCACGCTGTGTAAGGGCACTCATTGCATCTCCTACAAATTCTGTAGGTGATTCAATATCAACAGCCATTACCGGTTCCAGCATAAGAGGCTGAGCCTGATTACATGCATTGTCAAAGGCTTCTGCAGCAGCTGCTTCAAAGGCAAAGGTTGTAGAAGTTTCAGGAGAATACTTTAAGTCTTCAAGAGAAACTTTAACATCTGCACATGGATAGCCGAATTTTATACCGCCGCCAAAGCATGAATTAATACTGTGTTCAACTGCATCGTAGATTTCTTCCGGAATATCAGAAGACTTACGTACATTACAGATATAAGAGTTACCTTCTCCGTTGGCAGCAGGTTCAACATGAATGGTAATTCCTGCAGTAACATCCTTACCGGCAAGATTGCGGCTGTAGGATTCTGTATAGTCTGCAGCAATGGAAATACTTTCACGGTAAGTAACCTGAGGATTACCAACACGGCACTGAACCTTAAAGTCATCACGGATTCTTGTAACAAGAACATCAAGGTGAAGTTCACCCATGCCGCTGATAACCAGCTGACCTGTTTCTGAATCATCACGATATGTAAATGTAGGATCTTCATGGCTTAATACATCAAGAGTTTCCATAAGCTTGTCACGATCACTCATTGTTTCCGGTTCAATTGCAACGGAAATAACCGGTTCAGGGAACTTAAGGTTTTCAAGAAGAACAGGGAATCCTTCACTTCCAATAGAGTCTCCGGTCTGAGCAAGCTTAAAGCCTACAAATACTGCAATGTCACCGGCAGAAACACTGTCCATCTGTTCCATATGGTTGGCATTTACACGAAGGATACGGTTAACCCTCTCCCTCTTCTTTTTAGCTGTATTGTAAATCATTGTACCGTTGGAGATTTTTCCGGCATACATCCTTACATAACAGAGCATACCCATCTGGGCGTCATACTGAATCTTAAATACAAGACCAACAGGAGCCTTTGCATCAGGGTCACAGGTAACGCTTACCTTTTCTTCTGCATTTTTCTTAATGTGAAGGCCTTCTGCTGCAGGTACTTCATCTGGAGCAGGAAGATAATCAATAATTGCATCCATGAGAGGCTGAATTCCCTGATTTCTTCTTGCAGTACCACAGAAAAATGGAACAAGGGTACGGTTAATTGTAGCCTTGCGGATTGCAGCCTTTAACTGTTCAGCTGTAATTTCTCCGCCTTCAAGATAGATTTCGCCCAGTTCATCATCATTAGATGCTACTGTATCAATAAGCTTTTCATGCCACTGAAGGGCTGCTTCTTTATTTGCATCAGCAATATCAGAAACTGTAAATTTTTCTCCATCAGTAGAAGGGTCCCAGTGAATCTCCTTCATGGACATAAGGTCAATAATTCCGTCAAAATCACTGCCCTGTCCAAGAGGAATCTGCATTGCAACAGTTTCACAGCCAAACTTCTTTTTTACATCTTCTACTGCACCAAAAAAGTCTGCACCGGTTCTATCCATTTTATTTACAAAACAGATTCTAGGTACGTTAAACTCATCAGCCTGCTTCCATACAGTTTCTGTCTGAGGCTGAACGTGTCCAACTGCACAGATTACTGCAACAGCTCCATCAAGAACACGAAGGGAACGTTCAACTTCCGCAGTAAAATCTACGTGTCCCGGAGTATCAATAATATTTATCTGGTAGTTTTTCCAGTCAGTTGTAATTGCAGCAGAACCAATTGTAATACCACGTTCCTGTTCCTGCTTCATAAAGTCCATGGTTGCTGCACCATCATCAATTTCACCAATTTTGTGAATCTTACCTGAATAATAAAGAATACGTTCTGTTGTAGTAGTTTTTCCGGCATCAATATGAGCCATAATGCCGATGTTTCTCATTTTTTCTAAAGACATGATCTTTTCCTGAATAAAAATAAACTTTTCTGATTATAAAGAAAAAAAACCTGCATGGCAATTATTCTTTTATAATCACTTTTTTGATACAAGATTCCTGAAGAGTTTTTCAAGGCTGGAATCAAAGACAGATGTTGCATCTTTAAGTTCCATAAGGAAAGAATTTTCACTTAAAGAACCGATAACAGCTTCCTTTTCCTTAAAATTCCTGAAAGTTATGGACCTGAAGAAGTCAGTATAGTCCTTTTCCCTGGATGCCACAGATGATTCATACATATTCATGGAAACGTAGGCTACATCCTGCATAAAATCCCTGTACAAGGCTGAATCAAAATCCTGCACCGGTCTTGAATAAAGGAATTCAAGAATATAAAGACAGTACCTGGCCTTATAGGCAAGATAATTTTTCTGACAGTCATTATAAAAGGAATGAACATCCTGCCAGTTTTTAAAGGCAGAGCTTTTAATCTTAAAGAAAAGATCCTTTACCTTTTCTTCAGGCATTACCTGGCCACCGGCATTAACCCAGTTTTTATAAAGAGGAATAGAGGCAAGAACTTCAAGATCTTCCTGTTCAAGAATTTCTTTATTCTGGGATTCAATCCACTGCATAAAAGTTTCTGCAATAAAATATTTTAAAACCCTGCGGTATTCCTTATAAGCCCTGGCAGCTTTATATATAAGGGCACCATATTTTTTCTGACAGCGGTCATCACTTAAAATAAATTCAGCAGACTTATTGTGATGAAGAAAATCCTTGGCTGTTTTAAACACATCTTCTTCTGAAGCTTCGAGAGCCTTTTTTCTGTATTCATAAAGAATATTGCCCTCACCCTTATCCAGAGTCATTTTCTGAAAAACATCTTCAGGACTTTTTAAATAGCGGGCTGTAAGTTCAATAATACGGTCAAGGACTGTAAGAATTTCCTGAACAGTATCAGGAGCAAAAGGGTTGGTTTCTATATTCTGAATCTTAATAACCCTGCGGTCACGGTTCCTGAACTTATATTTGTTTCTTACAATGGCAAACATATTATAAAGGAACCAGTAGGCAGGAATTATATGCACAGCCTTGTCTTTTTTATCACTGGCAACAAGAGAAAAAGGATAGGTTATGTTAAGTTCGTATTCATAACTTCCCTTTGCCACAAGAACAAATGAAGCAAAACGGGAATCATACTTAAAATCTGAACACAAACCCGGCCAGAAACCACGGCCTGCAAGCATTTCTCCATCCGGTGAACGGGAATTATGATTTGAACCAATAGTTGCAGCACTGGCAATATTACTTTGTCCCATAACAGTAGCAGCAATAAGGAAAGATGAGTTGTGATGCTGCTCATGGAAAGGATAAATAAGGTTATTAAGAAGTTCACAACAGGAAACTACTGAATTATCTCCAAGAACTGAGTTTAAAAGACGGGCTCCATACTTTAACTGACAGTTTCTTCCTATTATAAAGCGAACGGCTATTGCCTGATAAAAGACATGGCTTCCGTAACCCATGATTCCGTTTACCATTTCTACACCTTCACCAATCTGACTTGGCTCATCTTCAGAAGAAAGTACGGTAATATTTTTAAGCTTAAAGGCTCCCTTTATATAAGCACAGCTTCCTATTTTTACGTCCTTAATAAGGGTACAGTTTTTTATTACACAGTCATCTTCTATAATACCGTGGGTATTGTTACGTTTATCCTTCTGATATTCAGTAAGCTCAACAAATCTTTTCATGAGCTCTTCATCATCCCTGTAGCGGCTCCAGAAATAAGCATCTGCAGGAATCATTTCCGTAAAAGGAAGAACTGCCCTTCTGTCATTTTCATTTCCGGCACCAATCCATATTCTGTTTTTTTCAGGTTCTCCTTCCTTAAGAAGACCTTCTCCAAATTTGGAATGGCAGGTACAGCTTATTTCCTGAATATTAAAAAGCATTACCCTGTTACCGATATGGTAGTTGCTTGCAAAGCTTACGTTTTTAATTACGCAGTCATCACCGGTAATACAGTTTTCAAGATGGGAATAAAAAACCCCGGTTTTAAGTTCCAGGTCATGAAACTTAAGGGTAGCCTTCCTGATTTTGCCAAGAATTACCCAGCCGGAAAATTCACTTTGAACAATCTGGGACGGATTGAATTCACCTTCTCCATCACATACATAAACATTCTGCCAGTCAGAGTCTGAAGAGATATTTCTGTTTTGAATAAGTACATAAATTTCACTGGGAGTAAGATGCCTTTTATTTACAAGCAGTTCTTCTGGAGGAAGGGCATCTTTAAAATCATCCGACAAAACGTTTACTTTTAACATAGTTATAAAATTATAAAGCAATCAGTGAAAATATAAAAGACACTTCTATAGCTTTCATTCCCGGCCTAAAGATTGTATTATTAACAGTATGAAAAAACTCATCAGGGCAATTTTAGTTATTCTTGCATTAACATGGGTAAAAATCCCGGCACAGGAAAACCTTAAATTTGAAGGAAACAATGCAGAAGTAAACATACTTACACTTTCTAACGGACTCACTGTTTTTGTAAGGACAGATTCTACAATTCCACTTATCCATACTGAACTTATATGCAGGGCCGGTTACTCAAGTCAGAATACAGGGAATACCGGCTTTTTTTCTCTTTACAGCCAGCTTTTTACAAAAACCGCCTCTTCCCTTAAAAACAATCCCCTGGATTTTATAGATGTAGAAGCTCTTTGCAGTGCAGACAGCAGCAGTTACACGGCCGATGTTCCGGAAGAATATCTGGAAGAATATTTAAATGCCCTCTGTTTATGCCTGTCATCCCCCCTTTATTCAGACGGAGAATTAAAAAGTACTTTTGCAGAATACAAAAAAGAAATAAATGAATACGCTTTAAGTTTAAGCGGTTTTATAAATACTTCCATTGATTCAAAAGTATTTGCAGAAGAACCCTGGAAGCAGGAAAGCGGTATTTACCCTTCATTTTTTTCAGGCTATTCACTGGGAGAAGTAAGGACAATCCTTAAAAATATACAAAAGGAATACTATATTCCTGACAACTGCGCCCTTTTTATTACAGGAAATATTTCCAAAGACAAGGTCTACGATATCTGCCAGAAGGAGTTCTTTAACTGGAAAAACTCTGCTCCCGTTAAAAATCAGATTCAGGAAGAAAAACTCCCTGAAGAAAAACAAAAAAAGTATGCCATTATTTCGCCGGATTTTTCTCCTGAACTTACCCAGCTGGTACTTCAATACACCAGTCTTGATGAAGCAGAGTGTGATATTTTAAGTGCAGCCTTTAATGCAGTACCTTCTCCCCTTAAAAATGAACTTTTATCAGAAGAAAGTCTTGCCATCAGAAGCGAAGCCTATATTTCAGCAGCAGCCGCAAGAAAAAATGGTTCAAGCCGCCTTATAATACAAAGCCTTCTTGAAAAAAGCAGTCAGAATAATCCTGTAAGCCAGGCAGAACTTTTTATGTCCAAAGTAAAGCATGCTGCAATTATGGATAGAAGCATGTTTATAAAAGCCCAGGATTCTGTTAACGGAAAATACCTTAATACAGCAGGCTCTTCCATTAAAGCCATGGAACTTCTGGCTGATTTCTGGGCTCTTGATAAAGAAGTAACAGCTGACACTTTTTGCAGCAGGTTTTCAGAATTTACCCATTCGGTTTACACAAAAACAGAAAGGGACATAACAAAAAAGATTTTAAGCAGCCAGCCCTTTATATTCCTTATAATAAATGATTCCCTCTGGAATGATTTTGAAGAAGACTTTATTAAAGCAGGCTATGAAAAAATCCAGACTGATTCAGGCTTCTGGTACAATCAGGAACTTATGAAGGCAAAAGCCCTGGAAGAAAAAAAGGCCGAACTTACCCCTCTGGAAGAAACCCTGGCTGCCATTACAGGAAGCAGGGAATTTACTCCGGAAGATCTTTTTTACTTCCACAACTATTCCCAGATTAAAAGCTTTAACCTCCTGAACGGAATTAAATGTGCCGTAAAAGAAACAGAAGGTTCCTCATCAGCAGTATTATCTCTGGCCATTGCAGGAGGAGAAGCAGCCTCTCCGGAAAAGGAACTTCAGCTCAGGACAATACTTGTAAATGCCCTTTCCATAAATATAAACAGCAGCCTTAACAAAAAAAAGAATGAAGCCGTAATTGTTTCTAATCCCCAGATTTCTGCATGGACAGAAGAAAACAAATCCTTTATTCAAATTGAATTTTTACCTGCAGACTTAGAAGAAGTTCTGGCCAGTTGTATTTCATCCTTAATATGGGCAGAAATACAGCCCCTTACGGCAGACCATCTTGTAAGTGAACAGAACTACCAGTGGTCACTAAAAAAACAGTACCTGGATTTTCAGCTCAAAAGTGCTTTTCTCCGTCAGGCCTATAATAAAACTGAATACGAAAAACTCTATGACCTTCAGTCGCCAATATTAAAAGCCACTACTTATGAAAGTCTGGCCCTTAACTACACCAAACTCCTGGATGCCTCCCTTTATTCCATTGTGATTGCAGGGGATGTAAAAGCCGGTGAATGTGAAAAACTTCTGGAAGAAAGCTTTGGTCTCTTAAAGGAACAAACTGCCTGTAAAGACATAACAAGTCCCCTTCCTGACTTTAAGAAAAAAAATTACAAGTTCCAGCTCAGTCATAATTATACAAGTGATAAAACAATTGCCGATGCCCCTAAGGATGTTCCTGTACTTGTTCCTACAAAAACTTTTACGGACCCGGCCCTTATTATTTTTAAGGGACCGGAAAACTATGGGGAGGAAGAAATTTTTAATGCCCTCCTTATAGACCTCTCTTTAAGGATTTCTAAAAAACTTTCTTCCCCTGTTACTCAGGACCTTATGACTTCTGATTTTAATGGGGGAATAATAACCATAGAAAAAATAAAGAAAACTTCAGAGCTTACAAAAGCCTTAAAGGAAGCCCTGGGAGAACTTAAAGAAGAGCTTAATGATGACAATAATTCAGAAAAAAGCCTTTTAAGGTTAAAGGCCCAGTGGTCAGTAAAAGCTTTGACTAAGTGCCAGACTCTTAAAGGAACAGCAGAACTTCTTCATAAAAGTCTTATTGCCGGAAATCCTTTTAAATACCTTGAAGACTATACTTTAATAGAAAAAGCAATTACCGGAGATTTCTTACAGGTTCTGGAAAACTCTTTTAAAGAAGAAGATGCCTTAAAGGTATTTTCTGCAGACACTAAAAAATAATCATTTCTGTGTCAGTAAGAAGGCCGTCTAAAAGCTGGTCATGGTGATCAAGGGGAACTTTATCTGTAATCTGACAGGTAAAGCCCATTCCCAGAAGAAAAAGTTTTGAAGAAGAAGCCTCTGCCATTAAAGCCAGTCTTTTTATATATCTGTCATAATAGCCCTTACCCTTTCCAAGCCTGCCTGCATTTTTATCAAAGGCCAGGCCCGGCACAATAACCGTAATATTACTATTTTCTAAAAGCCTTTCTTCTGATAAAAGGTCTTCAGCTTTTTCTTCCGGCTCCATTATTCCAAAAGAGCCTTTTTTAAAAGGAGTTTCTTCTTTATGAGTCTGGCTGTAAAAATAAAAATCCATGTCACTGCTGTCAGGGCATACTCTTGGAAAGGCCAGAAGTTTTTTATCCTTTACAGCTGCCTGATTTATAATTTCCGGAGATATTTCTGACTTAAGGTCCTTATAGGAGAGAATTATTGAAGAGGATTTATAAAGGTCAGAAGCTAAAAAAATCCTGCAGGCATTTTCCGACATGATTTTCTTTTCTGAAAGAGTAATCTCTTTAAGACTAAGCCTCATCTGACTTCTTAAAACATTTTTCTCACTAAGGGATGAATCAATTCTTTTATCACTTTCCATTTTTCTTACCAGCAGTTAAAATAAAAGCATGAACGATTCATTTATTCAAGTAAGAACAGACGAAAATAATCCTGTCTGGCAGGATTGTATAAAAAGAGAAAACTCCCTTTATTCCAGGGGTAACGGTATACGAAGTGAATTTGAAAGGGATTACACAAGACTCCTTCACTGTCTTGCCTTCAGAAGATTAAAACATAAAACACAGGTTTTCTTTGCCCCACAAAATGACCACGTCTGCACAAGAATGGAACACGTAATGCATGTAGCTTCTGTAAGCACAACAATTGCAAAACATCTTGGACTTAATGTTGAACTTACAAATGCCATTGCCATAGGACATGACATAGGACACGCCCCTTTTGGACATACAGGAGAAGACATTCTTAATTCCCTTATTACTTTTAAACAGGAAGGACAGAATGCAGGAAAAAAATTCTGGCACGAAAGAAACAGCCTTTTTTTTGCAGATTTTATAGAAACCCTGCAGGATCCGGAAGGGATAGAAAAAAATCTTGACCTTACTTATGCAGTCAGGGACGGCCTTATATGCCACTGTGGAGAGATAGATCAGCAGGGCTTAAAACCAAGAAAAGAAGCCATGGACCTTTATGACATAAAAAGACCGGGAATGACTTCTCCCTTTACCTGGGAAGGCTGCATTGTAAAAGTAAGCGATAAAATTGCTTTTTTAGGCAGGGATATAGAAGACGCAAGAGCCTACCACCTTCTGGATATGGCAAGTTACCGCCAGCTCAGGGAAATAGTTGCTTCCACATTAGGCTTTGGACCAAACAAAAAAACTTCCCCACGTACAACTTCCGGTGTACACAGGTCAGGCCGTGCCGTTAATACTACAGTTCTTATAAACGACATGATTGTAGACCTTACAGAAAATTCAAATCCCCAGGATGGAATATGCTTCAGTCAGCCATACTTTAAGTTTATTACTGAATTAAAAAGATTTAGTTTTGCAAACATCTACAACAACTGGCGCTTAATTGAATTTCAGCATTACGCCAGGGATATTCTTGGCTGTCTTTACAGAACCCTTATGAAAACCCAGGTTTATGCCCAGAACAGAAAAATGGAACAGTGTTTTAAATATGCTCCTAATCTAAAGAAAACCTTTATTGACTGGCTTATAAAATACTCAAACTATGATCTGGAAAAGAAAAGTATTATGCGCTTTCATACAAAGGAAGTATTTGATGTAAATAAAGACGAAAGCTATGAAAAATGTGTAATAGAATACATTTCCGGAATGACAGACCAGTTTGCAATTACTGTCTATCACGAAATAATATCCTTTTAAAATAAAAAAGACTGCTCTTAATTAAGGGCAGTCTTATTTTTATGCTGACTATTTCAATGCAGCAGCAATACGCTCAAGAACCTTCTTACGGTCAAGTGGTTTAACGATGTAATTCTTTGCACCGCTAAGAAGAGACTTCTTTACAAGTTCTTCTTTACCAAGAGCACTTACCATAACAACGCGGGCATTCTTATCGAAAGCCATAATCTGTTCAAGTGCTGTAATACCGTCCATACGAGGCATTGTGATGTCCATCGTAACGAGGTCAACATTTGGGCATAATTCCTTATACTTGTCAACTCCGTCCTTTCCATCCTGTGCTGTTGCGACAATTTCATAACCATCACTGGTAAGAATCTGGGTCAACTGTTTAGCAACGAACATAGAATCATCTACAACAAGTACACGGAATTTGGTGCCATCAAGTTTAACTCCCTCAGGCGGACGTTCATTAATTGACGGGAAATCCTCTCTAGTCTTCATACTCTGTACTCCTTATGCGCGTTCGCGAATTGCGACGTTGACTTCAATTTTACCAAATTCAGTGATAAGAGGAACGATAAGAGCTTCAACACTCTGGTTCGTACCACTTAAAGCTGCTATTTCCATTTTTTCACCTGCAAACAATGCTGGTGGTGTTAAGTCAAATTTAAATCCAAGCTCATGAAGCTTAGTAACAGCCTGAGCTGTAATAAGATTAGCAAGTTCACTGATTGTAGCTTTTGCCAGATCATCAAATTCTGCAAGTTTTTCACCATTCATCTGTGATGCAATGTTAATAGCCGTATCAAATGTCATATCAAAAAGAACACGACCTTCTACGTCTCCGGCAAGTCCTACTAATGCAGCAACGCCCATTACAGGCATGGCAGTAGACTTAAGGTACAAATCACCTCGTTTTACGTCAGCTCCACCCAAAACTTCTTTCAATATTTTGTATGAAGTTTCTACGAATGGGTTAATGTACTCTACTCTCATTAAATATCCCCCTAAGTGTATTCCAGTTTTTATTTATACTATTTTGAATATACTGCAACGTTTCCAGCCTGTTTTTTATTCCAGCCAGGTATAGCAATATTTTCATTGTCACCTACTATTATAACACCATTTCCCTTCATTTTCTCATTAAAATCAGTTAAAACTGTTTTTTGTGAGTCTTCAGGCAGGAATGAAAGAATATCCCTTGCAAAAATGATGTCAATTGGTGGCAGGTTATTTGTATGAACACAATCATGGTATTCAAACATAACCGAATCCTTGATTTCTTTACTGAAGGTATAGTCACCACCTACACTCTGTACTGTATATGGCTGATACCAGTCAGAACTAGCCTGATCAGTAAGATTCATCAAAGGTGCATTTGACACACTAAGGAGGTCTACGTCATGACCGTAAACTTTTATCTTAGCTTCAGGATACCGTTTTTTAAGAAGACAGGCAAGAGAATAAGATTCATAACCTTTACCACAACCTGGATTCCATACAACGATATTTTTAGCACTGTTATCAGGAAGAGCCTTTGCAACGCTTTCGGCATATTCCTCTGTCCACCAGTTTCCTGTACATTTTGAATAGAAAGGTGCAAGGAAAAGTTCTGCATCAGCATCAGACTGAAGCTGGGTTTTATCAGCACCTCTTGTCTTTTCCCATTCACTATATCTTTCTTTTACCCATTCCTTATTAACATCAGTCAGAAAAAATTTCTTGAAGTTTTTAAGGGAATCAGCAATAAAATTTAAGTCTACTTCTTTTTTCTGCACAGCTGTTTCTGCAGCCTTAGCAGGAGTCTGGGTCTCTTCATGAGATTTTTCTATGGCAATAGCTGCAGCCTGACGCTTTTTCATCTGAGCCTTTGCAGTTTCTGCCATTTCCCTTTCTTCAGAAGGACTTCTTAAACCAAAAATCTTGTCAATATCAAGAAGAATGTAAAGATGACGTTCAGCTTCTACAACACCGTAAATGTATTTGATGTTAATATCACCAAAAAGAGGATGTGGAGGCTGAATTGTACTTTTCTGAATACCAACTACCTTATCAATTGCATCTACTACAACACCGAAAGTCTGTTCACCAACGGTAACGATAAGCATGTTTTCAAGCGAATTATCTTCACGCTCAGGAATTTCAATATTAAAGAAAAGCCTTAAGTCAATAATAGGAATAATGTCACCGCGAAGATTATATACACCAAGTACAAATGGCAGTGTATTTGGAACGTAAGTAAAACGTCCGGCCTTTGCGATTTCCTTTACTTTCATAATATCAATGGCATAGTCTTTTCCGCAAAGAGAAAAAGTAACCATTTTATAATCAACTACTGAAACCTTCTTTTTTTCTTCGTCGAGCTGATCGTTTGTAAGGCCACTTTCTGCGCTTTCGGTTGTACTTGCTAATACACTAAGTTTATCCTGTATAGTTCCCATACCCTACCTCAGTTCGAATTCTTAATAGCTTCTTCACGTATCTGCTGTGCGTTAAGTTCCTGCTTAACACCCAGGTCCAGAAGCTGGCTTACGTCAATAATAAGAGAAACGGAACCGTCTCCCAATACTGATGCACCGGCAATTCCAGGTGATGAAGTAAACTGATCATGAAGAGGTTTAATAACAACATCTTCTTCACCAATAAGAGCATCTACCATAACACCGATTTTCTTTTCCTGAGAACCGACGATTACGATAAAGCAATATTCTCCATTATGAGAATTCTTTATTCCAAAGAGCCTGTTCAATCTGAGGATTGAAATAACTTCATTACGAACATTAAGAACTTCATAATTATCGATTGTATTAATTGTATCAAGCTTAACGCGCTGACTTTCTATTACGTTTGTAATTGGAATTGAGTAAACTTCTTTTCCAACACGTACAAGAAGACCCTGAATAATGGCAAGTGTAAGAGGAAGTCTGATAGAGAACTTAGTACCCTTACCCTTTTCTGAGGTAACATTAATTGTACCCTTAAGCTTTTCTACCATTGTCTTTACAACATCAAGACCTACACCACGTCCGGAAACGTTACTGATCTTGTCACTGGTTGAGAAGCCAGGAAGGAATATAAGGTTGTAGGCATCCTGGTTGGAAATAACCTTGTTAGGACTTATAAGCCCCTTCTTTATAGCCTTTTCCTTAACCTTTTCTACATTAATACCTTCACCGTCATCGATTACATCAATGACAATCATGTTACCTTCATTAGCAGCACGAAGAATTACAGTACCTGTCTCATCCTTACCACTAGCTGCACGAACATCAGGAGGCTCAACACCGTGGTCTACTGAGTTACGGATACAGTGCATGATTGGATCAAGAAGGTCATCTACTACAGTCTTATCAAGTTCTGTATCTTCACCTTCTATAATAAGGTTAACTTTACGTCCAAGGTCACGGCAGAGGTCGCGTACAACACGAGGGAAGCGGTTAAAGATAGTTCCAATAGGAACCATGCGGATCTTCATTACGCCTTCCTGGAGTTCACTTGAGATACGTCCAAGATTCTGTGTTGTTGCACGATATTTTGTAGATGAAGTTTTGAATTCAGTTTCAAAGGAATCAAACCATCCGGCCATGTTACCGTATTCATCTGCAAATTTCTGACGGATATCCTTAAGGGAAACACCGTTCTGTACTTCTTCTACAACTTTTGGAATTGAATCCATAAGCTGTCTGTGTTTTTCTTTAAACTGTGAATTAAGGCCTGCAAGTTTTACCTGAAGGTCAGCCATCTGAAGGCCATTCTGGTTAAAGGCAGCTTTTGTAATTACAGTTTCACTGACAAGGTTCATAAGGTTATCAACACGCTTTGAATCTACGCGGAGAATTGAACCAGTCTGTACAGCTGAATGAGCAGGAGCAACTGTTTTCTTTGCCTGCTGAACATTAGCTGTTGTTGCAGGAACAGATTCAGAAGAACTTTCTTCCTTTTCTGCAGCTGCTTCTTTAGCAGGAGCCTCTTCTTTTTCTTCTGCTTCAACAGGAGCAGGAGCTGCACTTGCTGCAGGAGCCTCTGTATGAACTTCTGAAGCCTGAAGGCTTGAAGATGTAGCACCATCTACTAAAGATGCATCAACACCAATTGTTACGTCATCAAGGAAAGCTGCATCTTCAATTGCAGACTGTTCTGATGAAGATGCAAGATAATAAACTACCTGAAAATGGAATTCATCTTCATATAAAACTTCAAAATCAGGAACAGTCTTAAGAACTGAACCGCAGTTTTTAAGGGCAGCAAATACCTGAATACCACCAACTGAGTTCATTGGATTTGATTCGTCAAATGTTACGTTTACAGCCCAGAGTTTCTGTCCTTCTTCGAGGGCACCCTTAAGCTCGTTATAGTCATTGTCAGAAAGATGAGGAAGTGCCGGCATACCATTTGAAGGAGCTGGAGCCGGAGCCGCTGCTGCAGGAGCAGGTTTTGCACCAAGCATACCTTCCGGAAGCTTTACAGGGGCTTTCTCTTTCTTTTTGCCACCCTTCTCCGGAATAAATGATTTTATTTTACCAACAAGTGGAGAAACATCTTCCTGATATACAGAACCGTTGCTTCTGGCCTCAAGCATAGCTTTAATAGTGTCTATACCTGTAAGGAGCACATCAACAATAGCTTCATTTACTTCTACAAGATCGCTTCTTACAGCATCAAGTAAGTCTTCTACGTCATGACAGAATTCAGCAAGTTCTGTCATTTCTACTGTAGCAGAACCACCTTTCAATGTATGCGCTGCACGGAAAATTTCGTCTATAGCGTCATGATTGGTCGGGTCATTCTCGATTACAAGAATATTGCTTTCAAGAGTCTCTACCTGCTGCTCAGCTTCAGCGAAAAAGTCCTTGAGAAGTTCTTCATTATTACTGTCAAGATAATCACTCATACAATATATTTTAATCCGTTATCAGAAGAAGTCAAGTAAAAGGGAAATTTTTTCCCTCTATATACATGTGTCATTTATTTACATATAAAGTAAAAAGACAGGAATTCCGATATTCAAAAGGAATAATAATATTGAAAAACCAGGCTGATAGCGGATTTCAGTTTAGTTTTTCGGAGGGAATCGTGAAAAAATTACTTTCTATATTAGTAGCGGCTGCTGTGACTTTTAATGCATTTGCTCTGGACATGCCTTTTTTTAACGGTTATGCAGGACTTCTTGGTAATATGACCGGAAAAAGCAGTTCTGACAGCTATGATCCTGACATTGACATAGAAGCTTTTTTCTCCGGACAGCTGGATTTTGGCGGAAAATTCCTTGCCAGGGGTGAATTCTATATTTCCAGTGAAGACCTTCTTCAGAACGATCTTTTTGAAGAAAGTGAAGTAAACAATGCAGTCTTTAAAATAGAAGAACTTTCTGCAACCTATAAAATGAGTACCCTTTCCAGTTCCCATTATTTTTCTGCCTTCCTTGGAAACTTTGAACCTATAGGCTCAGATATATTCCTTCAGAGACAATTTGGTATTCAGCCTGTAACATCAAGATTTACAGCCAGCTGGCACAGTTTAAGCGGTGCTTCGGTTTATCCTTTCTATGGTTCTGGTATTTCCTATGTTTATCACCCTGAATCCAGCGGTGCTTTTGGTCTTTATGCCTATATGAACAAGCAGACAGAAGAAGATGAAACAAAAAATGTCCTTAACCTTGATTTACGTCTTGCAAAACTCTTTTCTAACCTTACAGCTGATATTTCTGCAGGTTTCGGCTTTCCTATAGAAGATACTGATGAAAACGGAAATAAAGTTTTCCTTCTTATTAAAGAGATACAGCTTCACGCAGGCTTTAACTTTCTCTTAGGAAACAGATATACAACTTCCTTCTTTATGCAGGGAGGTTTTAACAAATTTGTACTTACTTCTGATAATGATACTTCCCACAAGATTACTTTTTCTGACCTTTACTTCCTTATTGAACCACGTCTGACTTTAAGACTTTTCCAGCTTAATATTGCAGCCTTCAATATTCCGTCAGAAAGTGCTGAACACATGATTTATCTTAAAAGGGCAATTGATGAAGATGACACAATTACAAATCTTCTTGGCCTGAATGCAAACATTGTTACAGACCATCTTTATCTTGGAAATACAAATGTTACATTCGGCATTCACTCTACCCTTATCCTTACTGACAGTGATATAGAAGAATTAAAGGATGATCCAAAAGTTGTTCTTGACTGGAATTATGAGATTTATGTAACACCTTACGTTACAATCCCTGTTCTGGGTGGTTCAATGAATGCTAACCTTGCAGCAAGCATTCTGGACTTTAAGGATGACTGGAAATCAGCCCTGGACTTCAGCTTAGGATTTAAAACCCGCTTCTGATAATCCAGGACCTTTATAATAGTAAATACTTTTTAATTAAAGGAAGTCTGTACTAGAGAACAAGCTTAGATAAGCGCTTGCAGGCTTCCTTTACGTCTTTTCTGTGACCAAAGCTTGAAAAACGAAGATAGCTTTCACCGGCAGGACCAAAACCTGAACCAGGTGTTGTTACTACATTACATTCATCAAGAATCTTGTCAAAAATATCCCAGCTCTTCCATCCAGGGAAGTTAACCCAGAGATAAGGAGAGTCACCTGTGTAATAAACCTTTACTCCGGCTTTCTTAAAGTTGTCACCTGTAAGGGCTTCTTCCATAAGCTTTGCATTTTCAAGATAGTAATCAACAAGTTCCTTTGTTTCTTTCTGACCTTCTTTATCAAGAGCTGCAAGACCACCTGCCTGAGCAATATTGCTTGCACCATTAAAGAGAGTTGTCATTACACGGTTCCAGTCCTGTTTTACAGGAGTTCCGTCAGCAAATTTAATGTCAGAAGGAACTACAGACCAGCCTAAACGAACACCAGTAAATCCTGCAAGCTTAGAGAAAGAGTTGATTTCTATTGCACACTTGCGGGCTCCAGGGATTTCGTAAATTGTACGTGGAAGCTTGTCATCACGGATAAAAGCGTAATAGGCAGCATCAAAAATAATAATACAGCCGTTTTTATTTGCATAATCTACAAGTTTTTTAAGCTGGGCTTTGCTTGCACATGCACCTGTAGGATTATTTGGTGAGCAGAAATAAATAAGTGAATCTGCAGGAATCTTTTCTAATTCAGGGAAGAATTTATTTTCTGCAGTACAAGGAAGATAGGTAACTCCCTTATAACCCTTTTTAGAAGATGCACCGGCTGCACCAACAACAACACTTCCGTCTACATATACAGGGTATGCAGGGTCCTGAACTGCAATCTTTACATTACGTCCAAAAAGTGTCTGAATGCGGGCAATATCACACTTGGCACCATCAGAAATAAAAACTTCATCAGCCTTTGCCATTTTTGGATAAAGAACTTCTGCAATTTTTGAACGGAGTTCTGTATTACCCTGCTCATCTCCATAACCTGAGTAACCTTTTGCAGTTCCCAAAGATTTTGCATAATCAGCCATAGCTTTTGCAATATGAGGAGTAAGTGGTTCAGTTGTATTACCAATACCAAGACTAATAATTTTTGCATCAGGATGCTTTGCCTGATATTCACGTCTTCTTTTTGCTACTTCCGGAAAAAGATATCCGGCAGCAAGATTTGCAAAACCTTTGTTTCTTTCTATCATTATCAATACCTCACTTTAATTCGGTTCTTTAAATATATCAGTAATGAATATTCTTTTACAAGCAGAGTCACTATATTGTTTTCTTAAAAAGTTAAATTTAATTGTATCTTTCCAGAGGGATTTTTAAGATGAATACGGCATATTCATTTTCTTCACTTTCTACAGTAATAGTTCCCCCGTGATATTCAGCAATTGACAGGGCAATAGGAAGTCCCAGTCCTGAACCACCTGTAACTCTGGAACGGGAAACATCACTTCTAAAGAATCTGTCAAAAATTTTAGGAATATCTTTCTGAGAAATACCATGTCCAGAATTCCATACCCTGATGCAGGCGTAATCACCTTCTACATAACAGCTTACTTTTATAAGGGCATTAACATCTGAGTTTTTAAGGGCATTATCCGTAAGAATAATAATTACCTGACGGATTTTTGCTTCATCACCGTTTATAATGATTTTTTCTTCCGGAGTTTCAAGTTCAAGACGTTTCTTCTGTTCAAAGGCAAGACTTTCAAAGGCAAGGACAGAACAGGCACAGGCATTAACAAGATCAAAAGGCATCATTGAATATTCAATCTGGCCTGCATCATTTTTTGCAAGATAAAGAAGGTCTTTTACAAGGGTACTCATCCTTGTATTTTCTGTTTTTATGTATTCAAGCCACTTGTTGTCCGGAATCTCCTGTTCCAGAACGTCAATATTTGCTCCTATTACACTGATTGGAGTTTTTAATTCGTGGCTGGCGTCTGCAATAAAGCGCTTCTGACTGCTGTAAGATTCTTCTGCAGTTGCAAGGGCCCCCCAGGTAAACTTCCAGGAAAGAATAAAGACTGCAGCTGCTGCAATTAAAAATATAAATAAAGACATCCAGGCGTAATGCTCTTCATTATAAATCTCACTTCTTCTGTCTATGATTACAATGGAAAAGCCGTTACCATGAGAAGCAAATCTGTAGGCGTATCCTTCAAAATTATAATTCTGAATACGGCCTTCTTTCATCATACGCTTTATAAGAGCTTCAACCTGGTCTTCATCCAGGGACTGCTGCTGAGAAAACTCATGAAAGACAAGAAGAATAGTTCCTTCCTGATCCACATGGGCAACAAAATGGTCCCTGTATTCATAAGGCCGGGTATCTCTTAAAGGAAATCCCTTTTCAGGACCCTTGCGGTTAAAAAATTCATTCTCATCATCTTCAAATTCAGGAGGTCTTGGAGGACGGAACCTGTCATACATTGGTTCATTCTCCTTATCAGGACCTGACGGTTCTACATTATTATCCCTTATTTCATTAAATTCAGGGGGCTGGTCCAGGTATCTTGGAAAAAAGTTTTCCGGAGATATGGAGTCAAAGTAAGTATCCGTATCTGCATAATTACTTCCTATAATATAAATATTAAATATAAGGAAGAATGCTGCAAAAAGGAGACTTACAGAAACCCCTGCGGTCATGAAAAGATTAAAATGTACCTTCCTGAAAATCAGGTCATGAGAAGTTTTGTTCAATTTTTAGATTCCAGTGAGTACCCTATTCCTCTGGCTGTGCGAATAGTTGTAGCAACCTGAAGGTGTTCCATCTTCTTGCGGATAAATGAAATGTAAACTTCTACATTGTTGTATTCCGCATCTGAATCACCACCCCAGATTTTTTCAATGATACGTTCTTTATTGATAATCTGTCCAGGATTTTCAAAAAGAAGGTCCACAATCTGAAATTCCTTAAGGGAAAGCTTTATTGATTCTCCGTCCTTTTTCTGAAGTTCGCACTTTCTTTTATTAAGGACAAGGTCACCAACTGTCAGGCTTGAATCAATCACTTCTCCCTTACGACGGGTAAGAGCCCTTACTCTTGCAAGAAGTTCTTCTGTACTGAATGGTTTTGTTACGTAATCATCAGCACCACAATCCAGTCCCCTTACCTTAGTATCAATATCATCTTTTGCAGTTAAAAAGAGTACAGGAACCTGATTCTTTTCTTCACGAAGAGTTTTAAGAATTGTAATACCATCCATTTCCGGAAGCATCATATCAAGAACAATTGCATCATAGATTCCGGAACGTGCATACTTAAGACCATCAGCGCCATTATACACGG
The DNA here is from genome assembly GCF_024696245.1 of Treponema sp. Classification (GTDB taxonomy): domain Bacteria; phylum Spirochaetota; class Spirochaetia; order Treponematales; family Treponemataceae; genus Treponema_D. The sequence continues at coordinate 11,456 of NZ_JAILGZ010000127.1, read as the reverse complement.
CGTCGATTCCATAACGATTTTTCTGAAAAATCTCAACCAGCGCCTGTGAAAGGCGGACTTCATCTTCAACAAGTAATATTCTCATGTCTTAAATTATACACCTGAGGCGGTATAAATTCTTGAAAATTTATAATTTTCTGTTATAAACATTATAATTGTTTGTTTTTTCTCATTTACAGAATTTTAAACAACTGATCTATCTGATTTTCCCTTACCACCATAACACTGGTGTGGGCACTTCCTATAATTTCATTGTCCTGTTTGGTTACTGAAGCACGGTTTAAAGCCCTCATATTATTGCCTTCGGAAGTTCCTCCCAGCATAATAAGGTCTGCCTGCCATTCATCAGCTGCAGAAATAACCTGGGACCAGACGGCACCGTCCCTTAATTCAGTTTCTATATCGACTCTTTTAGTTTTGGCAAGACTTTTTATGTGTTCAAGAATATGGATTCCGTCATCCTTAAGGCGCTTAGCAATATTTGCAGCTTCTTCCGGATCCATAAAACGGGACAAAGTCAGCTGCTTAATTGACGCAGAGTCTACAATATAGACGACCTTAACCTTAATTCCGGTCTGACGAGAAAGAATTACGGCATACTTTACAGCCCTTAAAGAAGAGTCTGATCCATTACAGGCTACAAGAACCTTTTCCAGAAGTTTTTTCATTGCTCTGAATCCTGACGGTTTTTTAATGCTTTGAGAACGAAAACATTTTCCCTGTCCCGTTCTTCAAGTACACTTTCTATATATTTTACAGTTTCAGTATTCTGTGGAATTACCATTTTATCAAGGGCATTTACCCTTCTCTGAGTCTTTTTTACTTCCATTGCAAGACGCCAGGCAATTGTTCTTACAGAGGCCAGCTGGGTAAGAAGGGATAAAAGCTTAAAAAACTCTGCCATTACAAGATCACTGTCAGGATAAGAACCAAGTATGGAAGAAAAAAGTTTTCTTTCCGGAAGAACAACGTCCAGGGTTGTAAAGGACATACCCCCTATTACTACTGGTTTTCCGTGAATATGAAAATCATAGCTTACACTTTTTGCAATACGTTCAGCCTTCTGACCGCCAACATGCATAAGCATGGTTTTTAAAGCAGGATAAGCCTGTCCGATGCACTTGTCTATATCAGCTTCAAGAAGCCTTACCCTTTCTACTATCTTCATAAGTTCCATTACAAGGATTTCCCTCTTTTGTTCAAGGAGGTCATATCCCTCTGTACTTATGGCAAGCTGTTCCTTTATGGCGAGAAGATTGGACTTTGTTGGTGCAACGTTAAGCTTGGCCATAAATACTACTTCTCCTCTTTTGCAGGAAGATACTTATCAAGGAGTTCATCCTTAATGCGGTAAAGTTCTTCCCTTGGGAGAATTGAAAGAAGTTCCCAGCCTAAATCAAGGGTTTCTTCAATGGAACGGTCTTCGTATTCACCCTGAGTAAAAAATCTTCCTTCAAGTTCATTACCAAACTTAAGGTAAAGGCGGTCAAGTTCACTTAATTCTTCTTCTCCAATAATGGATGCAAGATTACGGATAGACTTTACCTTACTGTAAGAAGCAAAAAGCTGACTTGAAACAGCTGCATGGTCTTCCCTGGTCATGCCTTCTCCAATACCGTCCTTCATAAGGCGGCTTAAAGACGGGAGTCCGGAAACAGGAGGGTACATTCCCTTTGCAGACATTTCACGGTCAAGAACAATCTGTCCTTCTGTAATATAACCTGTAAGGTCCGGAATAGGATGGGATATGTCATCGTTTGGCATTGTAAGAATAGGAATCTGAGTAATTGAACCTGTTGACCCCTGAATCTTTCCTGCCCTTTCATAAAGTTCTGCAAGGTTTGAATAAAGATAGCCAGGATAACCCTTACGTCCAGGAACTTCTCCTCTTGTAGTAGAAATTTCACGGAGGGCTTCACAGTAGTTTGTCATATCAGTAAGAACAACAAGTACGTGCATGTTGCATTCATAGGCAAGATATTCAGCTGCCGTAAGGGCACATCTTGGAGTAATGATACGTTCAATAGATGGAGCATCAGCAAGGGACTGGAACATTACTACCTTGGAAAGTACACCAGACTCTTCAAAGGTATGCTTAAAAAACTGGGCAACGTCGTATTTAATTCCCATGCCGGCAAAAACCATTACAAAGTCTTCGTCACTGTTAAGAAGTTTTGCCTGACGGATAATCTGGGCTGCAAGTTTATTATGAGGAAGTCCGTTACCAGAAAATATTGGAAGTTTCTGGCCCCTGATAAGGGTATTCATACCATCAATGGAAGAAATACCTGTCTGAATGAAGTCCCTTGGGTAAACACGGGCATATGGATTTATAGGATTGCCGTTTACATTAACTTTTTTATCAGAAATAACAGGAGGATAACCGTCTGCAGGTTCTCCAAGACCATTAAAGATTCTTCCTAAAAGACCTTTACCTACTGCAAGTTCCAGTGGCTCTTCAAGGAATTCAACACTTGCTTTTTCAAGATCAAGACCTGTTGTACTTCCGAAAATCTGTACTATGGCAGCCTTTTCGTTAAGGTCAATAATGCGGCCTGTACGTTTTTCTCCGTTTTTATCCCTTACGTAAACAACTTCGTCATAGCTGGAATTTTCACTTCGCTTTACTGCTACGATAGGGCCGTCTACTTTTGTAAGTCCGGTATATTCAATTCCTTTCATTAAAGTACTCCCTTAAGATTCACGCTGATAAAGACGTTCAAGCTCCAGCATCTGTGATTCAAGATGGTTATCAATTGAAGAAAGCTTTTCCAGCTGATCATTTTCTACTACACCCTTGGCACGAACAATTTCGTTTTTAACGGTAAGTTCATTTATCCTTGATAAAGGACAGCCTTTTTTTATAAGGGCCGCAGCTCTCTGATAAAAATTCATTATTAAAAGAAGAATCTGAACCTGTTTTTCAGGTACAGAAAACTGGTCTACCTTATCAAAGGCATCCTGCTGTAAAAAGCCGTTCTTAATCATTTCTGATACAGTAAGAACCAGCCTGTCACTTTCCGGCAGGGCATCTGCACCAATAAGACGGACAATCTGCTGAAGACGCTGTTCCCTTTTAAGCAGATCCAGGGCCTTTACACGTATTTCTGACCAGCGGGGATCAAACTTATCCCACCAGACTTTAATTTCGTCAGCATATTCTGAATAAGAATCTATCCAGCCAATAGCAGGATAATGGCGGGCATTGGCAAGTTCCCTGTCTAAGGCCCAGAAACATCTGATAAAGCGTTTTGTATGCTGGGTTACAGGTTCAGAAAAGTCACCACCTGGAGGAGAAACCGCACCGATTACAGAAACAGAACCTTCCTGGCCTGACAGTGAGTTTACACGGCCTGCCCTTTCGTAAAATTCTGCAAGACGGGTTGGAAGATAGGCAGGGAATCCTTCTTCTGCAGGCATTTCTTCCATACGGCCTGAAAGTTCACGTAAGGCTTCTGCCCAGCGGGATGTTGAATCTGCCATAATTGCTACATGCATACCCATGTCACGGTAATATTCAGCAAGGGTAATTCCTGAATAAAGGGAAACTTCACGGGCTGCAACAGGCATATTTGAAGTGTTTGCAATAAGAATGGTCCGCTCCATAAGGGAACGGCCTGTTCTAGGGTCAATAAGCTTTGGAAAGTCTGTAAGAACGTCTGTCATTTCGTTACCACGCTCTCCACAGCCAATATAAACGATAAGATCTGCATCACACCATTTAGCTATGGCATGCTGGGTCATTGTTTTTCCGGTTCCAAAACCACCTGGAATAGCAGCAGTTCCACCCTTACTTAAAGGAAAGAAAACGTCTATTACCCTTAATCCTGTTACCAGAGGCTGACTTACTTCAAGTTTCTGAGCAAAAGGACGGGGTTTTCTTAAAGGCCAGTAGTGGCTTAATTTTATTTCTTCACCAAGATCTGTTTTTCCGATTACTTCATCAATGGTATAAGTTCCGGATCCAGAAAAAGAAGAGAGAAGGCTTCCCTTTATATAAGGAGGCACCATGATTTTATGATGAATGGAAGAAGTTTCTTCTACAGAGCCCAGGACCATACCAGGCTTAATCTGACAGCCCTCTTCTACACAGGCGGTAAATTCCCATTTTTTAACGGCATCAATAGGCTCTGCCCTCTGACCAGGAAGAAGAAAAGCTCCTCCTTCCTCATACATGGTTTTTAGGGGACGCTGAATTCCGTCATAAATTGTACCAACAAGACCAGGTCCCAGTCTTAAGGACAAAGGCCTTTCGTTACTTACAACTTCTTCTCCAACATGCATGCCTGTTACATCTTCATAAACCTGAATTGTAGCCATGCCTTCTTTCTGGCGTATTATTTCACCAATAAGGTGCTTTTCTCCAACATCTACTACATCATAAAGACCGCAGTTTTCAAGACCACTGGCATAAACAATAGGGCCTGAAATACGGGTAATTTTTCCTTTTATCATTCCGGTAACCTTCCGCCAAAGAGAGTCTGAGACAGCTCAAGATTGTGTGATTCAAGAAGTTCCTTTACCTTCTGATCAAGAGTAAGCCTGCAGGTAAGGGACAAATCACGGGCTTTAAGGACAACTCCTTCCCTGTGATTAAATCCGGCAACGGCTTCCGAAGCAAGGTCCGCAGGATTTCCTTCTGAAATATCTCCCAGAGAAGTTCCAAAAAGCTCCTTAAGGACTTTTGAAGCAGAATCCAGTGAAAAACCGTAAACCAGGGCATCCATTTTTTTATCCCCGCATACTTTCTTTGCTTTTTCTGCCATATTCCTGATTACCTGGAGCCTCTTATTTTCTCCGGCAGACTCAAAATATGAATTAATTCCTTCAATAACTGATGAATATATATATGAAACCAGATAACGCTGCTTTTCCAGAGGAAGAGAGCTTTGAGTGTTTTTTTCAAATAATTCAAGACGCTGAGAAGATGCATCCTCTGCATTTTTTCTTGCAAGGGCAATACGCTCAGCAAGGCCTTCTTCTATTGAGCGGGCATCTGCAAGAGCCTTTTCCTTTATACTTTCAGCCTTTTTACCACTGTCGGTACGTATTTCTTTATCAAGGATATCTGTTGAACGTAATTCTTCCATAATACCTAACCGATACTAACTAAATCTGAATACCCACAGCTTCACGAATTGCATCAGACAAAGATTTTCTGCCCTTAATGTGACCGCCAAGCCCTGGAATCTCTACAATAAGAGGTGCCTTACCCTTCATCTGCCAGCGTTTTACTTCTTCTGCCAGCATGTCAGAAACATCCTCTGTAAGAATGAGAACCTTTATTTTTTCTGCGGATAAATCATTTGTAGCGGCATTAAAGGCATCCAGGGCTGCAGTTCTGTTATCTGCAACCTGACCTTTAACACCGGCAAGCATGAATCCGAGAACAATTTCCCGTTCTCCGATTACAAAATATTCCAAAATGAAAATATTCCGTTTACATTATTATGATGAAAAGTGCAACAAGGAATCCCCAGAGACAGATACCTTCTGCAAGACCTACGAATGGAAGTGCCTTACCTGAAAGTTCAGCATTTTCACTCATTGCACCCATGGCAGCTGCACCGATTTTTCCTACAGCCATTGCACCACCAATACATGCAAAACCTACGGCAATTGCAGCAGCGATGTACTTGATTGCACCGGAAAGACCTGTATCTGTTTTTTCTGCAGCAGTCTCTGTTTCTGTGCTTTCTACAGCCTGAACTTCTGAAGCCTGATTGTCTGTGCTAAGAGTAACTGCTTCCTGAGCAAATGCTGAAAATGCACCAAGCAGAAGAAATGAAGCTACAAATGCAAAAAATTTCTTATTCATAAATATACCTCTCTATAACTACTGTCTCTGACAGTTATATACAAATGCAAAAGGCTTGAATTCCCTTCCAGTTTCCGTAAAGAACTTACTGAAGAATTCATAATACTGAAGCCTTACAACCTGAATGGCAACAATCATGCCTTCAAGAACAATAACAATGGCATTACCAGCCACAAGGACAGCCATTTTTCCTGCTGCAGCCGGAACCTGTGCCATCATTGTAGAAATAATGGAGCCAAGAACCGCATGAGCCAGGGCAAAGGCACCTACGCGGACAAAACTTACTGTATTAGAAAGATAAGAAGAAATAATTTCTATAACTTCTACTACAGCACTTATTACTGCACTGAAAAGTCCGTTTTCAAATACAGGACGCTCTCCATCAACAAGGCGCTCAAAAACTTCTCCAAAAGCCGTAAAGAAAAGGCTTACACCAATTATAATCACATCATACAGGGCCGGTTTATGTAAACCAAAGGCTGTAAGGACTGCAAAAATAATTACGTACCAGAAGAAGATGGCACCGGTAATACCAGTTTTTCCAAAAAGAGCCCTTCCCTTATGATTAAGGGCAAACTGATTTACAATATTTATTATAATACCGCAGGTATTGATTACAAAGCCTACTGCTATAGTAAATCCAAAAAACATGAACATCCTTACAACTGAAGAAGAATCCGTTCCATTAGGCATAAGTTTGAGGATAGGTTCTGAAGCTTCTTCATAATCAGTAACCCCGGCAAGGGAATGAACAAAGCGGTTAAAAGGTTTAAGAACTTCTTCTGAGGCAAAGAATTCACCTGTAAGAAGCCCCATTATCATACTTGAAATACCTATACAGATAAAAATCCGCCCGAATTTTTCCCATCCGGCCAGCTTCATCTTATTTAAGGTCATAAGAATACCAAGTAAAAGGAATACAAGGCCCTGTCCTGCATCACCAAACATTATGCCAAAGAGGACAGTAAAGAAAACAGCAACAAAAGGTGTAGGATCTACAGTTCCATACAAAGGAGAACCGTAGCTGAATATAAGTCTCTGGAATGATTTAATTAAGGAACCATGCTTTAACTGAACAGGAACCTTTTCCCTGCCTTCTATTACAGACCTGACTTCGCCTGGAAGAAATTCCCTTATGCCTGCCCTGCCCTTTGTAAGGTCATCCAGGGTACGAATAAGGGAACGGCTTTCCCATGCAGGAATCCATCCCGTAATTCTGTATACAAAATCTGTTGACTCAAGTTTATTTTTAACTGAATTAAGCTGACTTGAAACAGAAAAAGATTGAAGCAGGTGCAGCAGCATATCTTTATGAGTTTCTGCAAAATTTTTTCTCTGAAGCTGAACTTCTTCCAGCTCTGCCTTTGCCGCGTTTACCTCTCCTTCAAGAGCCTTAAGGAGTTCATCAGGTACTCCCTTAAAATCCTTAGGCAGCTTGATTTCTACAAAACCTGCCTTTTTAAGTTCGCTGTCCATAAAAAAACGGCCTTTTTTTGAAGAAGCGGCCAGAATTTTACTTTTATCATTACCTAAAGTTGTAAGAATGGCATTGGAGCCTAAAGAAGAAGCCAGGGAATCATAAAGCCCTTCCTCTATGCGGCCTATTCTTAAAGTAAGGAAAGAAAGGCTTTCCAGCTGGGAATAAGGCACCTTAAGGTTAGAAAAGGATGAAGCTTCCTTATAAGAAGCAGCTATTCTTTTAAGATTTTCTCCGCATTCAACTTCCCTGTTATGCAGGTCTTCTGCTGTAGTATAAAGTTTTACAGCCTGACCCCTTTCTTCCTGAGACGGCAGGGAAACAGCTTCTGTAAAATGATCAAGATCTTCTATATTAAGATAAGAGCGGGCACTTTGAAGTCTGGCAAAAATATCAGTATCAGGGTTAAGTTTTTTATCTTCTCCGGCAGCTGAATCAAAATCCTGCTGAAACTGAAAATCCCCCAGTTTACCAAGATAAGTAAGGACAGAATCAATATCGTCCTTTAAAATCATCAGTTCAAGAAGACGCATAGGTGTTGTCTTAGCCATTTTTTACCTCCGCTTCAAAGCTGACATTAAGTCTCAGACCCTCAGCTGCAGTACAGATATTTTCAAGCTCCTGCCTTTTTAAAATATAAAGGCATACCAGAGGACACTCAGTAAAAGGATGTAAATGGAAAAGTTTTCTGGACTCCCTGGCATATCTGACTTTAAATGAATTATTAATCCATCTTGGGTCTACAGTCCAGACAAGACCTTCTTCGTGGGGATTAAGCAAATCCCTGTACTTCCATTTATGCCACTGTTCGTAATCATCTGTATCAAAAGACAATACGGTAACAGCGTCCTGAACAAAATAATCCTTAAGGCCCTTAGACTGATCTTCATAAACAAGGTGGGGATAAATATCCTCATTTTTCATATGATAGTAAATCTTAAGCCTTAAAGCCCATATTGCATTATCAAGACAAATCTTCCGGCCTATAAGCTTCATAAGGTCGGAACGGCATTCAGAAGAAGACTTTTTTACCTGAGCCCACAAGCCTTTCATGTAAAAAGAATCAAGGGCAAAGTCTGCTTCATGAAGTTTCTGAGCTTCCGGTACTGTATTATACCATGAAATTTCAGAATCTGAAGTCATTTCTTTTAAGTCAGGCCATTTTTCGTATTTAATAAAACCAAAGGGATGAATATCCGTGATTTCGGGCAGAGTTTTTTCTCCGTAACACAAAGCGCCTGTTATAGTCTTAAAGTTTTCGTATTCAAAGGACTGTATGAATTTTACTAAAAGCGGATCCGGACTTGAATAATTGGCAAGAAGGGAACGTAATTCTTCTACAAAACGTGCAGAAGCTTCTGACTGAATTTTTTTTGTAAGCATAACCTGAGGAACGGCAGGTATTTCTGTTTTAAAAACCAGGGACCATAAATCAGACAGGGATTTTGCAGAAAAAAGGGCTCTGGCATTATCCCCTACATAGGCCCGGGAAAGAATGGCACAGGCTTTTGCATAAACATAGGAACGGGCAGCAGTCTTATCCATTGCCATAGCACACTCCTAAGCCTTCAAAAGACTATCCATAAGACTGTTAAATGAATCAAAATCCTTTTTATAAGCAGTCAGGCTGTCTTTATACTGCTGAAGCTGCTCTTTATGAGAAGCTGTAATATTGTCTCTTTTAAGGGATTCGTTTTTTTCTATTTCTGATGAAACTGTTTCAAATTCTTTTTTAAATTGAGCGTCTGTCCGGGCTTTTGCAGCTGCAATTATACCTTCTGCTTCTACCTGAGCTTCCTTTACCAGTTCTGAAGCCTCATCTTCTATCTGAAGAAGGTGACGGATTACATCGTCCTGTTCTGCAGCCATAGCAATCTCCCCTAATCAATATCAGAGAGCAGTGAAAGCACTTCTTTTGGAGAAGAAGCACCTGAAAGCTTTCCGATAAATTCAGGCTTTTGTAACAAAAGCGAGAGTTCCTTCAGGGCCTTTAGATGTCCTGAATTATCATCAGCACTAAAAAGGAACATAAATACGTAATGAACGTCATTGCCGTCAATAGAACCGTATTCAATCCCCTTTTTACTGATACCAAAAGCACCACAGGCCTTATCAAGATTATCCAGCACCCCGTGAGGTACTGCTACCTGATAAACAATGCCTGTTGTCATTTTTTCTTCTCGTGAAAATAAAGCATCAAGAGCTGCTTTTCTGTCCACAGCAGGATTAGCATCTACGATTTTCTGAACCATTTCATGAAAAAGTTCATCTTTAGATTCACTCTGTAAATCCATTATAATGGTATTTTCTGAAAAAATCTGCTGCAAAACCATACTGCGAACCTCCGGTTCAATTACTCAGCTGCTGGTGTTTCTACTGCAGCTTCTGTAGTTTCTGCTGCAGCACCGTCACCAAGAAGTGTATCCCAGTCTGCATCTTCAGAAGTTTCTGCTGCTGTGCTTTCTGCTGCTTCTTTACCTGCAAGGTCGTCTGCAGACTTTTTTGCACCGAATTTAGCATTAATCAAAGCAATTCCGATTGTAATTACAAAAAACAAAACAACAAGTACGCCTGTTGTCTTTGTAAGGACACTTGCTCCGTGAGCACCAAAAGCTGTGCTTGCTCCGCCGCCAAAGGCACTTCCCATGCCGTTGCTGTCTTCATTCTGAACAAGAACCAGCAAAACCAGCAGAATACATACGATAACAAATGCTGCAACCAATATTGCCTTTACAATATCCATTTTCTTCTCCCATCCGTCACTTTTACGGACACAAATTAAATTAATTTATAATGTAGCTAAAATAATACTCAATAATTCTAGTCAAGTCAATTAACTTTAACTTACTGAAAAAAAAAACAGCCGCACTTTTACAGTGCAGCCGTTTATATACCCGGAGAGGGATTAATTAGCATTCACAGATTGGTGTGAATGTTTCTGCCTTAAGGGAAGCACCACCGATAAGACCACCGTCAATATCAGGCTGTGCAAGAAGTTCAGGTGCATTTGAAGCTTTCATTGAACCACCGTACTGAATGATTACTTCATCAGCAACTTTCTGGTTGTAAAGCTTTGCAATGTATCCGCGGATAAACTTGTGGATAGCCTGAGCATCTTCAGGAGTAGCAGTTTTACCTGTTCCGATAGCCCATACAGGTTCGTAGGCAATTGTAACATTCTTCATCTGTTCTTCTGTTACGCCTGCAAGACCTGCAGAAAGCTGGAATGCACAAACCTGTTCAGCTTCTCCTGCTTCACGTTCGCTTAAAAGTTCACCAATGCAGAGGTCTACTTCGAGACCATCATTAAGGGCCTTGCGTACCTTTTTATTGATAAGTTCGTCTGATTCACCGATTTCGTGGCGGCGTTCTGAATGTCCGAGAATTACAGCCTGGCATCCGATATCCTTAAGCATAGCTGTAGAAACTTCACCAGTGTGGGCACCATTGTCAGTAGCAGCACAATCCTGAGCTGCAAGAAGAATATTTGAACCTTTTACAACCTGAGCAACTGCATCAAGGTATACAAAAGGAACACCAATCATGAATTTATTTGTTTTTCCTTTGAGGGCTGCAACAAGGTCCTGAGCAAGTTTAACTGCTTCTGCCTTAGTTGTGTTCATCTTCCAGTTTCCGGCAATATAATGTGTACGTGCCATGTTTATCTCCTGTGTGCCCTTCCCCTGCTTTTACAGAACAAGGACAAGTATTATTTATTCAGTGACCATAGTAATGAATCAGCAGAGTTTTTTCAATATTACACTTTACTTAACCCTGGCTATAAAAAAAAAATGCGGCCTCCTTAATAATAGGAAAGCCGCATAAAAAACTAAGAAAGGGATTTACTTCACAGAGTAACCTTCAAAAGTCAGGGTTACACTTTCATCATCCTTTTTAAGAGTAACAGTTCCATCTTTATTATCTTTAACTGTAAAGGTTACCGTTGCATCTCCTTCTGTATTACTACATGATGTATAATCATCATTCCAGATAATATTGTCATAAATGGTTCCACAAAATTTTATATAATCATGCTTTGCAAGGTATGCTTTACCACCTTCATCATACCCCCTGTAAGATCCATACTGCTCATACCAGGCCTTAGTATTGTCATATATACCCTTAAAGGAGAACCATGCTTTATCAGAATATTTTTCTATA
>NZ_JAILGZ010000105.1 GCF_024696245.1 Treponema sp. | reverse complement strand
TACCGATAAAATAATAAAAGAAAACATAGAGAAGGGTGTGATTAAACCCTGATTAAATCCCGGTTAAACGTAAATCATTTTTTTCTGATAAAAAACTCCTTAATCTGAAATTTTTTACATAGTTTTTATATATCGTTCTTGATATTTTGGAATTTTATGTTACTTTTTAAAGTATTATGACATTATCTAAACGTTCAATACTTATGCTGGGGCTTCCTACCGCAGTATTTTTTCTTATAACAACAACCCTTGTAGCTCGTTCAGTGCGCACAAATGTAACGGAACAGACATATGATTTTATGGAACAGCAGGTTTCAAATTCTGTTCTTGAGATAGAAAACGTTCTTCAGGCTCCTATGAAGATGACTGAGGCTATGGGCTTTATGTTTAAGGACGGTTATTACGAAAGTGATAAGACGACTAATGACGTATTTGTTCATATGTCTTTAGCTTATCCCCAGTTTTCAGGTTTTTATGGTTGCCGTGCAGATAATACCATGTTTAAGGGACCTAATGTTTCCATTCCGGATGGGTATGTTCCTACAAGCCGGGGATGGTATAAGGGAGCTGTAGAAAAGAGGGATCAGCTTTACTATTCTGATGTTTATGTTGATGCCTTTACAGATGAACTGGTAGTTACTTTTTCTCAGGCTGTATACAAAAATGCAACTTTAGATGGTGTTATTTCCTTTGATTACCCCCTTAATGACATTGCCAAGCTTCTTGAAGACAATAAAAAGAACGATACTTCCAAGGTCTTCATTATTTCACAGGACGGTTTTTTCTTTGTTCATGAAAAGTTTTCTCCGGAAGACAGTATCCTCTCTGTAAATAATGGTGCTTACAGGGAAGTGGGTCAAAAGCTTCTTGCTGCCGGAAATAATTTTGTAAATGCAAGTGTAGACGGAAAGGATTATGTATTTAAGGTAGCTCAGATTCCTCTTACAGGCTGGTACTATGTTCTTGGTGAAGAGCAGGCCGAGGTTGAATCTTTCCCAAGACAAATGGCAAAAATGCTTGCAAGTTCACTTTTTGTGCTTTTTGTTATCATTCTTACCCTTACAATTATCCTTATGAGGTCAATTACCAAGCCTATAGCAAAGACAGCTGATGCCCTTGGAGAAATTGCCAGCGGTAAAGCTAATCTTGCCAAGCGTCTTGATGTCCGTGCTCATGGAGAAATTCATCAGATTGTGGATAACTTTAATGCCTTTATGCAGAACCTTCAGGGAATTGTTTCCGTAATGAAAAATTCCAAGAATTCCCTTCTTTCTGCAGGAACAGACCTTAAGTGTGGTACTGAAGAAACAGCAAATGCCATTAATCTTATTAGTGCCAACCTGGAAAAACTTCAGAAAACCGTAGAAAGACAGGACGGCAGTGTAGACCAGTCAGCAAGTTCAGTTAATCAGATTCTTGGAAATATAAAGGACCTGGAAGATCTTGTAGGTTCTCAGGCTAAGTTTGTACAGAATGCTTCCAGTGCCGTAGAAGAGATGATTGGTAACATTGGAGAAGTAAACCGTTCCGTAGATAAGATGGCAGCTTCCTTTGAAAATCTTGCTCATGATGCAGAAACAGGTGCCCGTACTCAGAATGAACTTCAGCGTCAGATTACAGAAATCGAGAATCAGTCTAAGCTTTTAAGTGATGCAAATACTGTAATTGCAAATATTGCAGAACAGACAAACCTTCTTGCCATGAATGCAGCAATTGAAGCCGCCCATGCAGGTGAATCCGGAAAGGGTTTTGCCGTAGTTGCAGACGAAATCCGTAAGCTTTCAGAAACTTCTACTGCCCAGTCTAAGACAATTGGTGAACAGCTTAGAAATATTCAGGAAACCATTAATACTGTTGTTGAATCAACCCAGCAGGGAGTTAAGAGTTACGAAAACCTTGCAGAAGAGGTTAAGGATACAGACGGAATCGTTCAGCAGATTAAGGCAGCCATGCTTGAGCAGAAAGAAGGTTCCGTTCTTATTACCCAGGCCCTCCGGGATATGAATGACAGTACTTACCAGGTACAGCAGGCTTCTAAAGAAATGAACGAGGGTAGCCGTACTATTATGGATGCAATGCAGATACTTCAGGACGAAACCGGTAATATTAAAACCGGAATGACCGAGATGAATTCCAGTGCCGGAAAAATCAACGAAACCGGAAGGTCTTTGTCTGGTATTTCCAATATAATGGAAGATTCTATTAAAGAAATTGGTACTCAGGTAGACCAGTTTGAAGTTTAATCCCTGCTAAAATAATCTGTGTATGAGTGGTGCAGTTGAGTCAGACTGCACCATTTTTTTTGTTTACTGTTTAATTGCGTCAAACTTAATTATTTTCAATACAATCTCATTAACTGCGAAATTTTCAAATATTTTCCACTATTTACAACAATATTTTAATTGACTTCAAATCCTGACTTTTATAGAATCCGCTTATCTTATTATAAACTGGTAAGAAGTTAAAAATGAAAAAAGTTATTTTATTTACTCTTAGTGCCTTAATGGCAGTAAACGTTTATTCGGAACCGGATAATGGAAAATTCCTTCCGGAAAGTGAAGTAATTCAGCCAAACCATGTTTTTATAGAAGCAGGCGGCGGGTTGAATTTCCCTCTTGAGTTTTTTAATCAGGGCGTTATTCCTATGACAAGTTATGGCAGCAGTTTCTTTGCTGGTGCCGGCTATAACTGGCAGGGATGGCTTATGAGTCTTACTTATACCCATGATATGTGGGGTGAAGGTAAAACAGAAAGAGCCCTTATGGAAAATTTTAAGACAAATATTGTTGAATTCAGGCTCAGAAAGATTATTTCAAAGAAAGCCTGGTCCTGGATGCCTGGCTGGCTGGAGATAATTCCAGGTGCAGGTGCAGGTGTTAACTTTATAACCACAGATTATTACCGTTCGGAACAGGCTAAAAGGGACGGAAATATGTCCAGCGTTAAGCTTGGTCAGTCCGGAGCCAATTGTTTCTTCTATAGAGTGTCTCTTGAAAATGCCATTTATTTAGGCACAGACATGTTTATTCCATTTATAGGTGTTGATTACAACGCATTTTATGATACAAGCATTGGTGGTGGATTTGCCGGATATGCACGTTTATATGGAGGAATCAGAATGTACCCGCTTGGAGTTGTTAATGATGTACAGAGAATGGTACAGAATCGTCAGGAAAAGAAACGTCTTGCTTACGAAGAAATGATTGCTTCATGGCCGGATCCATTTGCCCTTATTACAGTTGAACCGGAAAAAGACTTTACTCCTGATGGAGACGGAATTGCAGATGTTGCAAAGCTTAATCTTCAGACAGATTACCTTGAATATGCTCCGGAAAGCTGGAAGGTAGAAATCCTTGACCCACAGAACAACGGCTTTAAGAGCTGGACAGGTACAGGAAGACTTCCGGAAAAACTTACCTGGGACGGAAAATCAGATGCAGGTGAACTTGTATTCTCAAGAAACACTTATACTGCAAGACTTACTGTAATTCCTTCAGAAAAAGACAGGGAACGTACAGGTCAGGAAGTGCTTGTTTCTACAGATGTAATTACCACCGGTATCCTTATGGAAGAAATCATTCCTAACAAAAAGTGGAAGATTATCGTTAACACAATCTATTTTGACGCTGATAAGGCTACCTTTAATAAGATTTCAGAAGAACAGCGTAAAGAAAACGTAGAAACTCTGGACAGCATTGCCCGCCAGATTAAGGAACACGGAAATGTTCTTGTAACTGTAGAAGGTTATGCAAACAATGTCTCAAATACAGAAAGGGAAAACGTAAACGAACTTATTCCTTTGTCAAAACTCAGGGCAGAAACTATTGTAGGACTTCTTGTAGAAAGAGGTCTGGACAGAAGCAACCTGACCTTTGACGGAAAAGGTGGTGCTAATCCTATTGCTAAGTGGGAAGACCGCAAGAACTGGTGGAAAAACCGCCGCGTAGAGTTCATCGTAACAAAAAAGGAATAGTAAGAGGCAAAGAATATGCGTTTTAATAGAAAACATTTAGCAGGGGCAGTTTTTGCTGCCACATTCAGCGTATTTTTTATGGGTTGTTCCAGTCTTTTTGAAAATCTTTATAACGAAGACGGAACAGAAAAAACAGGAGACGATTCCCTTAGAACTGCAAGTACCAACGAGGATATTTCCAGCGGTCTTGTTGTAATTAAGAATACTGACCTTACACATAACCAGATTACTTACAGTCAGGACCAGGACCTTTATTTTGTAGGACAGGTTCCTGATTCTTACTCTGATTATGATGTTACTTATGATAACGGAACAAATGTAAGCCTTTTAGGTAAGGATGACCCTGTTGAATTCAGGTGCTTTACAAATGATTCCCATGCTACAGTAAGCTGGTCTGCCGTACAGACCTGGAAGTATGTTCCTGAGACAGAAAGCTGTACTTCTACAGATTCAGACGGAAATGAAGTTACTTACAGCGGAATTAAGGGCCAGTATTCCCTTAAACTTGATGAAGGCCAGAGCGTAAGTCTTGCTAAGGTAAGCTCTTCTGACGGAAGCATTGTTCAGGCAGACCTTCCTTATGGTGTTACAGTTGTTACATGTAAAATTACAGCTGATGATGCAAACTATTCTTCTGAATATAAAATCGTACTTACAAAAGAATATGTAATTACCCTTGCAGATTCCAGTGACCAGAGCAATGTTACTGACCACGGTATTGTTGTTATTAAGGCAACAGATCCTTCCCGCAATGCAATTAATTACAGCAGCACAGTTTATGAATACGAAATCGGTGATTCTACCGGTGCTGATACCAGCCTTGACCTTACAGGCCGTGATGACCCTGTAGTATTTAAGTGCTATCTTCTTGATGACAATGCAGAGCTTACATGGGAAGCCCGCCAGACTAAAAAATACAGCCCGGTATGGGATGATGATCAGAGTGGTGTAACAGCCCAGACTCTTGAAGAGTTAGAAAGCCCTCTTGCCTTTGACTTTATCGAAGCTGATGAAACATATTCCGGAAGCGGACTTTACATGCAGTACACAGAAGATGGAAAGCAGATTGTAAAGGCAGACCTTCCTTATGGTGTTACAGAAGTTTATGCAACAATTACTGCATACAACACTGACGAAGATGGAAATCTTTCAGAAAACATTTCCCAGTACAAGATTACCCTTACAAAGCGTTACGTAATTACAACAGCTACTTCTGATTCAGAAGGAACAGACAGCGGACTTGTTGTTCTTGCCAACGGAAAAGAGGGCAACCTTATTGATTACAATGCTTCAACCCTTAATTACACAGTAAAAACCCTTAACGGCGGCAATGACCCTGTAAAAATTAAATTCTATCCTGAAGAACCTGACTTTACTGATACCAGCTGGACTGCAGTACAGACTCAGACTTACAAGGCTGACACTACAGAAGTTACAAATTCTTCTGGTGTGACATATACAATTCAGCAGGCAGGTTCCTATGTTGACCTTGAAGAAGAAGTTGACCTTATTTCTGCCGGAACTCTTGAAGTAAGTCAGGCTGATGACGGTTCATACAGTTTTGTTACAGGAAACCTTCCTTATGGAACAAGTGTAATTACTGTAAAATCTGCTTCTCAGGACGAAAATTCTTCTACTTCTTATACAGTTACAATTTATAAAAAGCGTATTTCTACAAACATAAACATTGTTTCTTCTGATAACCAGGACCTTTCTACAGTTACAGACAATGGTCTTGTTGTTCTTAGTGCTGATGATGATTATTCCCTTAACCACATTAACTACAGCTCTTCTACAAGTGATTATGCCCTTGATGTAACAGCTGCAGATAACGGTGAAGATGGTATGAAATTCCGCTGCTACCTTGCAGATACAGATGCAAGCCTTGCCTGGTCAGTAATTCAGACTGCTGAATTTACTCCTGTTACTACAACAGAAACTTTAACTGATGACATGACAGGGGAGACTTACACCCAGACAAGTATTACAGGTCAGACAGAAACTGAGTGCGCAGAAGAACTTACCTTTACTTCTACAAGTGACGGTGACAATAACGAAATTACTGCAATGATTCCTTACGGAATTACAAAAGTTGCAGCTACAATTACATCAGCTGATGATGAAACCCGCCAGTATATTATTACACTTACCAGGGATATTTATGATTCGTCATCATCTTCTTCTACAGGAAGCTATTCACTTCTTTCTGAACTTAACGTTACTATCGTAAACAGCGATGATAGTGAAGAATCTGCTGCCGTTCTGTCACCTTCTTTTGATCCTTCTGTAACAACTTATACCCTTACAGTTGACGAAACAGCAGATGAACTGTCTATAGAAGCAATTGCTGCTGCAACAGGTGCAGATATTTCTGATGCTAAGGCAGTTACAAAATATGGTACAGTTCCGGGTACAGACGGGCTTACTGTATCCCTTGCTGGTGGCAAAACCCGCATTTCATTTACGGTTACAGATGAAAGTGGTATCAGCAGAACTTATTACATTTATGTAGAAAAGCCGGAAGATGGAGATACAACTCTTGAATCCCTGGATTTTAGTCCTGAAAGCGGCTATTCAAATGGTGTAAAGGGCTTTACTTTTGATTCTTCTTATGCCGGAGAAGATTACGATGCAGCTTCAAAATATGCCATGACTTTAAGTGCAGATGACAGAGTTGATGTAACTTCAGTTGAATTTACAGCTGTTCCGACTAACAAACGTACGGTAGCTTATTACGGTGTGTCAGATTCAGAAAGCCAGCTCCCTGACTCATGGAGCACAGCATTTACAAAGACAAGCCAGGCTTCTTCTTCCCTCAGTCAGACAGTTTCTATTGAAGATGAAGATGCAGAAACAATAAATCGTGTTCTCTGGATTAAAACTGTAAGTGATGAATACTATCACTATACTTCATCAGGTTACGAAAGCACAAAGAGAGCTGATACAACTTATCATAAGGTTCTTCTTTCTAAGGCAGGTGATGCAAATACCCGTCTTACAGCCCTTGTAGTTGTTGCAACCTACGAAAACAAGGATTCAGGCGGAAGTTATAAGACCAGTACAATCCTTACTCAGACTTCTTCTTCTACAGTAGGATATAAAACTTCAGCAAAGACTGTTAACGTAACTACTTTTGCAGACCGTCTGGACTTTTACTTAAGGCCGCTTGATAAGGATGCAGAAGTTTCTTACAAGGCCCTTAATACTTCATATTCCAACGGAGAAGAAAATACTTCATTTACTGGATATGCTTCTTCAGCAGTAAGCTTGAGCAAGTTAAGCGGAGAATGTTCTTATCTTAATGATGGTTCAGATGCTTATTACACCTTTACTATTGGAGAAGTTGCCGAAGGAACAGCTACAAGTGCAGACCTTCCAAACGGAACTACTACAGTAACAATCGGTTCAACAGTATATACGTTTGTAAAACCTGATCTTTCTACAGTATCTTACAGCGTAAAAACTGCAGGTGCTAATGGAGAAGGCGTATACAGTCCGTGGGAACACTATATTTATCTTCCTAATTCAGTTTCTTCTATCGTAATGAACCTTACTGCAAAACAGCAGAACGAGACCATCAGTGTAGATTCTTGTACACAGACAGCTGATGCCAACGGTACAGCAGTATCTTCTGCCCAGAATGCAGGCTGGTCACTTCATCATTACGACGTAACAGAAGGTGAGAACATTGTAAAATGGCTTCTTAACGTAGGAAATGCTTCTGAAACAGTTGATGATTATAATTGTACTCAGACCGGCAATACTCTTGCTACAGAAATTCCTGAAGGAACAACAACCCTTAAGTTTACCGTAACAAACACAGGTGCTTCCGGTACTTCTTCTCAGGAATATATTTACTATATTATCCGTGCAGCAGACAGCGAATCCCGTCTTAATTCCCTTTCATTTGACGGAACAAGTCCTTCTGCCTTTGCAAGTGACTGGGCTGACGGCATGACTTCTGACAGCTATTACTATCTTGCAAGCTCAAGTGCCTATGCAGTTGATGCAGGGGACCTTACAGTTGCAGCCCAGGCTGTTTCTTCAGGAGCAAATGTAAAGATTACAATGCGTCACTCAGACCAGACTGATGTAAGTGCAGATGCTTCTTCTGTAAGTGCAGCTGAATGGGATACAGAAACAACTCTGGCAGAAGGAACATATTCAGTTTCTGAAAGCCACACTATGAGCAGTGATGATGCAGGAACCCTCTTGTTTACAGTTTATGTTGAATCAGGAGACGGAAGTTCATCACGCACATATTATCTTATTGTACACGTAGAAGCTGATAAGACAGCCCAGCTTGATTCCCTCAAGATTATTCAGAAGGGATCAGATGCTTCAGACAGTAATGACCGTACAATTCTGGGCAATTCATTCAGCCCTGACACATATTCATACTCTGACCTTAGTGCAAGCCTTAATTATGTAGGTGACATTACTATTACTCCTGTTAAGTATTCAAAGGCCAGCATTACTTCTTCCGGCCTTACACTTAATGGAAGCGATGCAGTTTCTGCAGGATATGCAAGTCTTTCTGACTATGTATATACAATTCCATATGAGTCTTACATAGCAAATATGGGAAGTACATTTGCAGTAACTTATACAGTTCAGGCTCAGGACAGCAGTGTTGACCCTGTAACTTACACAGTAAGCTTTGACATTCCTGAATACACAAGCGTAACAGAAACAAAAACAGTTTCTGCCAGCTCTGAATATTCTTATGATGTTCCATCCGGATATAAAAAGGGTCTTGGCTACCGCTTTGGTTCAGTAATTGCAGATGAAAGTTCAGTTCTTCTGGGAAAATTCGGTGGAATTGATGTTGTGGGAACAGATAACCTTACTTCTTCAAGCCCTGTATGGTACGAAAGTTCATTTGCGGCTTCTGGTATTCAGTTTGTAGTTAATGTAGACGGTACTGATTATGGTGTAGCTCTTGGAAGTGACGGTAAATCTACTACATTCTATAAGTTTGACCTTTCTTCAAAGACTGTAAGTGAATGTACAGGTTCGGATATTCCGGATGTAAGCCTTGAAGTTGTACCTTCTTTTGTATACGAAGGGGATACTCCTTATCTGCAGCTTGTCCTTAACCTTACAAACGGCAGTGGAAGCACAGTTAAGCTTGGTGCTGCAATTGATACTCTTGTAGGAAGTCTGGACGAATCCACTGTTGCTTCAAATGACAGTGTAGAAGTGGCAGAAACAAACAACGGCTTTACTATGAACGGTTCAGCCTATGCCTTCTCTGTAATCCTTAAGAATGCTTATGGTGTTACAGACGTAGATACCCTCTGGTACGGTGATTACGACGGCGGAGATTTCTACGAAAATATCTTTGATTCTACAGCAGTAAGCAGTCTTTCTTCCGGAACAGACAGTGCTGCATGCTTCAGCTGGACATTGGGCAGTGATTCTTCTTATACAAAGACAATCCGCCTTACAATGGG
>NZ_JAILGZ010000077.1 GCF_024696245.1 Treponema sp. | reverse complement strand
CCCTGTCTGCATGGAATATAGGTTTCTGCTCCCCCCTGGAAGCCAAGACCGTTAGGAGTACAGTCAGAAGGCCAGTTTTCAAGTTCATAAGGAGTCTGATACTGAGTCATGGCAAACATTCCGTAAAAGCGGAGGTATTTTACAGGTACTACATTCAGCTTAAGGGCAAGATATGCACATACATTTGTTTCGGAGTCATCCTCATCCGGCTGATAATCCCTCCACGGACTCATGCCGTGATATATCGTAAGGGGATTAAGAAAGCGCAGTTCCATAGGAGCGTATACAAGTACACTTTCCTGAGCCATAAATGAAATCTTCTTAAAGAAACGGGCCTCAAGCCTGTGGGTATACATGTATTTGTCTACGTTAAACTGTGTAACATTCATATTGTAGCGGAAATCCCTGCTGTAAAGCTCAAGGTTAGCCCAGGAAGTACCGGTAAGATATTCACTCATGATAACACTTCCTGTAAGGGAACGGCCTGTACTCTGGGTTCCTGTTCCCAGCCTGAAGTTAACACCTGCATCTTCCGTAAAGCTGAAACCAGTAGAAAAATATCCGTTATCCGGAAAGTTAACGTCTACGGCATCTGCTTCAAGAGGAATATTAATGTAGTTGTCATTATGTGCCATAACACCCTGGTTCTGCCTGAAAGCCAGGTCCATTTTCATTGTAAAGTAGTCCCCGCCCTGAACTGCAAAAGGAACCTTTATAAAATCCTTACGGCAGTATCTGTCATAAACATAATCCAGATCATCATTTGCTTTATAATAAGCTTCAATATTTACTTCCGGTTCAAAAGTAAGGGCAAAAATAGAAGCGTTAAAGGCAATGTTTTTATCGTTAAGATAGGCCATAACCCTGTCAAACTCTTTCTGCCCCCTTTCACTTAATGAATCATAATCTGCTTCCATTAGAAGAGACTTTATTTCTGCAAGGGAAAGAGGAGTTGAATCACTAAAATCAATTCTTCCTTCTTCTAAAGCTATACGTGAAAGTGAATCATAAATCCAGTGTCCGCTTTCTGCCAGTTCCTGACTGCCTCTTTTAGCAGTTGGAAGATCCAGGGCAAACAAAGCAGCTGATGCTGACATAAAAAGTGCCATTAATAAACTTTTTTTCATTTTTCCACCATAATTTGATTATTTTTTATTTTGAAACTGCGTTTTCAACAGCCCGCCTGAGCATTTCTGAAGTAACCCTGCGGGGATAGTTTTTAAGCACAAGTTCATAAAAAGCAAGAGTTCTTTTTCCGTGAACATCCAGTGTAAAGGAAGAAGAAACTTTCTTTGCCTCCCTGCCCATAGCTTCCATTAAAGGCCTGTCTGCAAGAAGGGAAAGTATTTTTTCTTCCATCTCATTGTCCGTATCTGCAAAATATCCATCCTTTCCGTCAAAGACTGTATCAGAAAAGCTTGAATCCCTGCGGCATACAACAGGTTTTGCAGAAATAAGGGCTTCCAGAATTGTCATTGAATGCATTTCTGAAAGGGATGCGGTTACAAAAAGGTCACATATATCGTAATACTTATAAAGTTCTGTCCAGTCTATAAAACCTGTGAATATAATGTCAGAAGAAAGACCTTCTGCCTGGCATTTTTCCCTTAAAGGCTCTTCCATAGCCCCGGAACCAACAAAAAGCATTTTTATTCCCGACTGTCTCTTTATGACATTCCTCATTATTTCATAAAGTTCAGCAAGTCTTTTTTCTTCTACAATGCGGCCTACATAAAGGACAACCCTGTCTCCGTCCCTTATTCCAAGCTTCTTTTTAAGCTCTGCCTTTTCTTCTTCTGTACATACCCTCTGAGAAAACCTTGAAGCATCTATTGCGTTTGGTATTACTGCACTGGGAGTAAGGGGAAGCATAAAAGGCTGCTTAAAGTAACATCTGGCCTTTTCTGAAACATTTATAAGGGCGTAAAACCTCTTGTAAAGTATACGGACTATTTTTCTTATGGCTTTTTTAGGAATAATTTTACCTAATTTTAAGTAATATCTGTAATAATCTTCCCACATGGTATGGGTTGTAGCTATAACCGGAATTCCCAGTTTTTTACCGGCTACAGTAGCACAGTGACCTACAAAGAATTCAGTATGGGCATGTATAAGCTGAACGTTATGTTCCCTTAAAAAAGCAACAACCTTGCGCCTTGATGGAACACCTATATACTGATGATTTCCGTATGCTGTCTTTATGGATTTAACCCTGAGTACATTTTTTTCTTCCGGAGCGTCTTCGTCAATTTCATGACAATTGACAGTTATGACGACTACATTATGACCGTACTCCTCAAGAATCTTCCTGAGCTGTACAACAACCGTTACTATTCCGCTTTTAGTAGGCAGATAGCTGTCGGTAAACAATGCAATGTTCATAAAGTTAATTTTAACTGATTATTGAGTTTACGACAATATATGTGTAAAATAACCATCTGATGAAAGCAATAGAAAAAGAAAACATCTATAAAATGCTCAAAAGTGCTTCTTCCTGGGCACAGGGTTTTATTCCCCCTGAATTTTCAGGCCCGGATCCGGATTTTGAAGACGATTTTGAAGAAATAATCGAAAAACCCCTTATACAAAATCAAGCTGCCCCTGACAGTCAGGCTGAAGCCCAGGCAGTAACTCAAGTAAGTCCAGCTGCAGAAACAGGAGCTGCTAAAGATACAGAAGCAGAAAAGGAATCTGCTGATCAGAAAATCTTTACCCTTAATACAAAAATCAGAAGCTGCACTAACTGCATGTTAAGCAGAACATCAGCCCTTCCATTCCCGGGAAAAGGTGTCTTAAACCCTGCTGTCCTGGTTATAGGAGAAGCCCCAATGGAAGACAAAGGCAAAAACCTTTCTTCCTTTGCAGAAGAAACGGAAGTTCTCCTTAACAAAATGCTTTCTGCAATCAATCTTTCTACAGAAAGCAACTGCTTTGTGACTACTTCCGTAAAATGCCTTCCTCCTCAAAACCGTTCACCTATGAAAGATGAGCAGGATTCCTGTTCAGGATTTTTACAGGCCCAGATATGTTACCTTAAACCAAGCCTTATTCTTGTTATGGGTAGAACCAGTGCCCAGCATATACTTAAAAGTGATGAAATCATAAATAAACTCCGGGGCAAATTCTTTGACTACAAGGGCATTCCCCTTATGGCAACCTTTTCTCCCCAGCAGGTTCTTCAGGATGCAGGACTTAAGCGCCCTGTATGGGAAGACCTTAAAATGGTAAGGGCCAGACTTTTAGAAATCAACGACGGCTATGACATTCCCTTCCGTAAAAGGATACTGGCAGAAAAATGAAAAGGCGTTTCTTAGACCTTGTACTTAATGTTCCCATGGACCAGACTTTTATATACAGGGAACCGGAATACAAGGAAGGTCAGACAGTGCCGGAAGACCTTTTTGGCAGAAGAATAGAAGTCAGGTTCGGAAACAGAAAGCTTACGGGAATAGTAGTTGCTTCCCATGATGAATATCCTGAAGAATGCGGAGTTCCCCTTGAAAAAATAAGAAGCGCAGTAAAATGGACAGATGAAGAAGCTGTCCTTACACCGGAACTCTACTCCATAGCAAAATGGATGCACAACTACTATATCTGCAATATAGGAGAATGCCTTTCCGTAATGACTCCTTCCGGAAAAAGGGAGAGTTCTCAGGCAGGTTTTTCCTTTACGGAAGACGAATCCAGTTTTGAAAAAAAGAAGCTCAGTCAGGAACAGATTCTTGCAGTAGAAGGAATTACTAAAGACCAGTCCAGGCTTTTTCATTATCTCTACGGCATGACCGGAAGCGGAAAAACAGAAGTATTTCTGTCAGCTGCAGAAAAAGTACTTAATGAAGGAAAGGGAGTTATCTATCTTGTTCCGGAAATAGGACTGACTCCTCAGGTTGTAAGGGCTGTAATAAAAAGGTTTGGTAATACGGCAGCAGTCCTTCATTCTTCCCTTACCCCAAGTCAGCGTCTGGCTCAGTGGAAGCGTATTTTAAGAAAAGAAGCCAGGGTTGTAATAGGAGCACGCACTGCAGTATTTGCCCCAGTCCCTGACCTGGGAATGATAATTATAGACGAAGAGCATGACTCTTCATATAAATCAGGTTCTTCTCCCCGCTACCATGCCCGTCAGGTTGCCATGTTCCGCTGTCTTAAAAACAGGATTCCCCTGGTTATGGGTTCTGCAACTCCATCAGTAGAAAGCTGGTATTCCATGCAGCAGGGGACAATTCTAAGGCACAACCTTACAAAAAGGCTGGCAGGAGGAGCCCTTCCTTCAATAAAAGCCGTAAACTTAAGTCTGCAGAAACAAAGCCAGAACTGTATTTCCGGTGAACTTGAAGAAGAAATCCGGCGTACTTTAAAAGAAAAAAAACAGATTATCCTGTTTCTTAACAGAAGAGGCTTTACCCACTTTTTCAGATGCAGCAGCTGCGGCTATGAACTTAAGTGCCGTCAGTGTTCCGTAAGCCTTACATATCATAAAAGCGAAAACAGACTCAGATGCCATTACTGCGGCTACAGCATACAGCCACCCCAGCAGTGTCCTAAATGCGGTTCCCTGGATGTAGGTTACTTTGGTTTTGGTACTGAATATATAGAAAACACCGTAAAAGTAAAGTTTCCTAATGCAAGGGTCATAAGGATTGATACTGACTCCCTTAAAAAGAAAGGTGAACTGGAAGAAAAAATTGATGCCTTCAGAAGGGGTGAATATGACATTCTTCTGGGAACCCAGATGGTTGCAAAGGGACTGAACTTTCCTAACCTTAAGACTGTTGGTGTTGTACTGGCTGATACTTCCCTTCACCTTCCTGATTTCAGGGCAGGAGAAAAAACTTTTTCCCTTCTTACCCAGGTAGCAGGAAGGGCCGGAAGATTTACTCCCGACGGAAAGGTAATAATACAAAGCTACAGTCCTGACAGGGATGCTGTAAGACTTGCCGTAAAAAATGACATTGATGCTTTTTATAAGGAAGAACTCAGTCAGAGGGAGATGCTGTCTTTTCCACCTTTCTCAAGGCTTTTAAGGCTGGTTTTCCGTTCCCAGATAAAGGCAGATGCAGAAAATACCTGCAGGCAGGCTGCACAAATCCTTAAGGAAATGGCAGGAGAAGAACTTCCTTTAGAAATACTTGGTCCGGCAGAATGTCCCCTTGTTATGGTAAGCGGCAACTTCCGCTGGCAGCTTCTTTTAAGAAGCAAAAAGGCTTCAATTCTTCAGGGACTTGTTTCTGACTTTAAGAGAAAATATCAGCCTCCAAGAAATGTTTATATAGAAATAGACATGGATCCTGTAAGCATGATGTAGGCCTTATACGTGGCGCCTTATTCCGTCAAACTTTACTTCCCATAAGAAAAGCCCCTGAGGCGGTGCCGTAAAAAGGCTGTTGGACCTCTGTCTGCTTTCAAGTATGGATGCAAACCAGTCTTTACCCAGACCTTTCTTTTCTCCGCTTATAAGGGTTCCGGTAAGGCTTCTTACCATCTTCCACAAAAAGGCATTGGCTTCTATTTCAAATACAATTGTCTCTTCATCCTGACGGTAAAAACGGGCTGAATCTATGTAACGCTTAGTAGACTTACTCTGATCCCCGGCTGCTGCAAAAGTTGCACAGTCAGTTTCTCCCTTAAGACAGGAAGTCATGGCATTTAAGGTCTCAAGGTTTACATCCCTGGAGATACACCATACATAACGGCTTTTGTCTGCAGGGACCGCAGGAGCCGTACTGATAAAATACCTGTATTTTCTTGAAGTAGCAGAAAATCTTGAATTGAATTCATCAGGAACTTTTTTTGCCTGAAGAATCCTTATGTCAGGAGGAAGCATGCCGTTAAGGGCCCTGATATAATTACATTCCGGAATATTATCTGCAGGAGCAGTAAAATTTGCAGCCTGTCCCCTGGCATGAACACCACTGTCGGTACGGCCGCTGCCATAAAGATTAATATCTTTTCCGAACATTTTTTTTAGGGCTTTTTCTATTTCTCCCTGAACTGTACGAACAGGATTTCCATAGTCAGCCTTATCCTGTCTCTGCCAGCCGCAGAAATCAGTACCATCATATGAGACTGTAAGAAGTATGTTTTCCATTAATCGTCTTCGCTAAAAATATTATTTGCAGAAAGTTCTGCCGTAAGCTTATCGTAAAGGCTTCTTGCTACATCAAGAAGAGGTCCAGGTTTACTTTTGGAAGATTTACCAAGACCAAAGATTCTTGCAATAGACCTTTTATATTCATCAAGCTTTTTAAGGCGGAGTTCTTCATCTTCATGCTGGCCGTATTTGTATTCAAGAAGGCCACAAAGATAGATTACACCATCATAACCATAGTTTTTATCCATGTCCGGACCAAAGTTTCCTACAGTTTCAATGGATTCAATTCTTCCGGTTTCGTTAATAAGGGTCTGCTGATAAAAGAAAAGGGCCTTACGGTAAAATACATCTGCTATATAGTTATAGTTATGTCCGGGGCATACTCTTTCTATATCCTTACAAAGCCAGGCAAGACGAAGACATATCATAGCCCTTTTAAATGTAGGAGCATAGGCAATGTCAACTTTTTCGTAGCAAAGAAGGGCCAGGTAATACATGGCAGCACCATCATAAAGAGTACGCTGTTCCCTGAGGTTATAATAAGGGAATATTGCCTCTACAGCTTCCCTGCGGTGAGATTCATCAGTCATTACCCTGTCCAGAGAAGAAATATCCTTTATGTCAGTAAAATCCTTCCAGAAAAAGGAACAATGACACTTTGGACAGCAGCCGATATCGTAAATAAGGGGATAAACCCTTCCGTATTTTTTTGAAGGTTCAAAATTTCTGTGAAGTTCATCAGTAAGGCTTCCGGCAATCATACGGCCGCTTCCCTTATGCATTACTTCCTTTTCAAAAGGCTTGTGACATACAGGACATATAATTTTTTCCTTAGCCCAGTATGAAATTGCAGGCTTTTTATCTTCCGGTTCTCCAAACTTCTTTAAAGGCGGCATATCTTCTCCCTTTATAAAAGTGCTTAATCAAGCTTTTCTATTACGACAAAGGCCAGTGCGTACTCTTTTTCGTGAGTAAGGGAAAGATGAATTACATAATCCTTTCCGCATTGTTCCTTAACCTTCTGCAGGGCCCTTCCTTCAAGACTTAAGGCTGGTTTTCCTGCTTCATCTATTACAGTATACACATCTTTTAAATCAAAACCACAAAGACCTGTTCCCAAAGCCTTGGAAAATGCTTCTTTTGCGGCAAAACGGCTGGCAAAATACTCACACTGACGCTGAATCGAAGAATTTTCCTTAAGAAAGGCAATTTCCTTAGGATTATAAAATCTCTGTATAAGGGAATTCTTAATCCACTTTTCAAGACGGCAGGTTTCTACAATGTCTGTTCCGATTCCAAATATCATCAGTTCCCCGCTTCTTCTTTTATTGCAGCAGCATCTTCATGAATAATTTCTGCATTTTCAATTTTTTCTGACTTTTCTATTTTTTCTGTTTTTTCAGTTTTCTCTGTTTTCTCAATGCTTTTACTATCTTCTACAATAATTTCTTCCGGTAAAAGAATTGTCTCTTCACTATCTGAAGAAGAAAGAATTACAGAAAGCTCTTCCCTGCTTACCTTAATAACGTCTATATCCTTTGGTCCGCTTACTACAAGACGAAGAACATGGGTTCCTTCCTTTTCAAGATCAGCCAGGTCTGCAGTACAGATAAAATCAGAAGGAGAAAGCTTATCAAGGGAAAGCATGCTTCCTTCTACAGTAATATCAACACTTTCTTCCTGATTGCTTACAAAAAGGGTTTCCGGAATATTCTTATAGGTTACCGGTACATTTTTAATGGTTCTGCTTGTACCAACAGGCCTTACGTAAAGTACAACCTTAAAATTTTCAGAGGAAGGTATTTCTATACGGCTGGATGTATGAAGTAAAGAAGATACGGCAACAACATCCCTGGAAGCACCTGTAAGGGAAACATTCTCAGTAGAAATTGATTCCACTGCATTTACGGCAGATTCCGGCCCTTCTATAAGAACAACATCAGGCTCAATGCTGTAATTTACCATTTCATATCCATAGGCAGCACTTCCTGTAACGGAAGGTTTTACAGGAACGTAGCGGGAAATATATTTTTCTACAGGAACATAAAGAGTTCTTGGACTGTAGGTTATTTCAAGAGGATCAATAAGCATTACCTTTGAATCAGGTACAACATTAATGTCCACAGCAATTCTGCCGGCTTCCTTTACCCTGTTCATATCAAGAAAGGCATTAAAGTCTCCTTCCGTAATATCTGCAAGGTTTTCCCTTTTACTTCTTACAGTAACTTTTACATGCCTGCTTTCGTCGGCTTCAGAAGAAAGGGTAAGTTCTCCGTTTTCAAGAATTTTAACCGGAACCATGTAGCTTCTTGAAGAAAGAGTTGAAAGTTCATGATAGAAAAATACCAGGACTGCTGCTATAAAACAGATTACCTTTACAGGCCAGTTTTCCAGCACACTGTTCATGATTTTTTTAATGTTCATCTATTGTATCCTCAATAATCTGATCCTGGGCTGTAATTTCCAGGCGGCTCTCAAGAATTTTCTTAAGCTGGTCCTGACTTAAGTCATAATAAAGCTTTGAATCATAGGCAAGGCTTATAGCCCCGGTTTCTTCACTTACAACTAAAACAACACCGTCACATATTTCGCTCATACCAAGGGCAGCACGGTGTCTGGTTCCAAAAGTTTTTTTAATGTCATACTGTTCACTGAGAGGTAAAAAACAGCCTGCAGCAACAAGCTTTCCTCCCTGAACTATACAGGCTCCGTCATGAAGGGGTGTATCATGACCGAATATAGTTACTAAAAGTCCTGATGACAGGTCTGCATTAAGTCTTGTACCTGTATCAGCAATATTATCATGCTTGGTATGCTTTATAAAAACAACCAGCATACCCCTCTTTAATTTGGAAAGGGATTCGGCAGCAATTAAAACTGAATCCACATAGGTATGTTTACTTCTGGTACCAAAGGCAAACCATTCCTTCTGACCGATTTTCAAAAGCAAAAGCCTTAATTCCGGCTGGAATACAATGGCAAAGGCAATAATAAGACCAGGAGCAAAGGCGTTAAGAATCCACTGCATGGTGCCAAGGTTCAAAAGACCTACAACACCGTAGGCTATACCTACAACTACAGCTGCCTTAATAATCTGGAGGGCATTTGTCTTAAGAATGATTTCGTAGGCCTTGTAGAGAAGAAACGTAAGGAGGGCAATATCAAGAATTGGCCTTAAAAATCCATAAAATTTTTGCATTAATTCAAGAGCATTCATAAAAGTCCTGATTCCCTGAATGATTTTAACACCGCAAGCATATCCACGCAAGGAGCAACATCATGAACCCTTACATAGGACGCTCCTGACAGCATGCTTATAAAATTACATATAATTGTACCATAAAGACGGTCTTCTGTCTTACGGCCGGTAATCAATCCTATATAAGATTTTCTCGATAAAGCCATTAAAACCGGATATTTTCCGCCGCAAAGCTCTCCACACCTGGCAGTAAGTATTTTATTTGCTTCAAGATCCTTACCAAAACCTATTCCCGGATCAACAATAATTTTTGAGCTGTCTATTCCCTGAGAAAGGGCATATTCAACTCTTTCTTTAAGGTAATTATCAACTTCCCTGAAAACATTTTCGTAGGAAGTATTGGACTGCATTTCTGAAGGAATACCCCTTTTGTGCATAAGGAATACAGGTATTTTCTTTTCTGCAGCAAAGGCAGCTAAAGCCGGATCATCTTCCAGGGCAGAAATATCATTAAGCATGTCTGCTCCTTCATTAAAGGCGGCTTCCATTACACTTTTTCTGCGGGTATCAATGGACAATGGAATGGAAGACTTTTTACGGATTTCCTTTATTACTGGAATAAGGCGGCTTAACTCTTCTTCTTCACTTATATAACGGGACCCAGGCCTTGTAGATTCAGCCCCAAGGTCAATTATGTCAGCTCCCTCTTCTTCAAGTAAAAAAGCCCTTTCAGCTCCCCCCCTGCTGCCGGAAAAAAAGCTGTCCTCATTACAATTAACGATTCCCATTACAAAAGCTGCATTTTTAGAAGTAATAGTCCGGGAAGAAAGATTCAGTTCTGGTAATTTCATTATTAAATTCTCCTTTTTTAAAACAGCTTTTCTGCTGCATTAACAATACATTCAGGAGATAAACCAGCTTCTTCGAGAATATAATCCCTTTCTCCATTGGAAAGAAATTCATCCGGAAAAGCCAGAACCTGAGTTTTAATACTGCTCAAAGCTGAAGTTTTATGGATATACATATCAAGATATTCAGCAAAACTTCCAATACGTATTCCGTCTTCTATTATTACAGCTGCATTATAATCTCTGGCTATGGAAGTAAAATATTCAGTATCAAAAGGCTTTATAAAGCGCAGCACGTAAATACTGCATAAATACCCCTTCATAAGAAGATTTCTTGCGGCAACAAGAGTTTCTCCGTACATGCTGCCAGTTGTCACAAGAAGAATCCTGCGGCCATCTTTGTCTGCATCTTCCAGGGAAGCTTCAAGGGAAGGAGATATTTTTTCTGCAGGAACCAGTATACCCCTGCCCCTTACTACAGGCTGAGAAAACTCTTCTATTTCTGAAGGACAGGAATTCTTACTCCATCTGAGACAGACAGGACCTTTACATACATTAACAGCATAATCAAGACAAAGTTCCATATCCCTGCCGCTTACAACCGTAAGAAAGTCCAGGTCAGGAATACAGCGTAAAAGTGAAATGTCAAATATTCCCTGATGAGTTTCTCCGTCTCCAGGAACAGCACCTGCCCTGTCCATTACAATAACGGCATGTCTGTTTTGCAGGGCAATGTCTTCAATTACCTGGTCTACTGAGCGCTGCATAAAGGTGGAATAAATGGCAACAAAAGGAATCAGCCCTCCTGCTGCAAGACCACCGGCAAATGTTACGGCATGCTCTTCTGCAATTCCTACGTCAAAAAAACGCTCCGGGAACTTTCTTGAAAAAGTATCCAGCCCCGTCCCCTTTGACATAGCTGCAGTAATGGCACAGATACGGCTGTCCTTTTCTCCCATGGAAACAATTATGCGGCTGAAGGCTTCCGTAAAGCTTAGGGCATTAAATTTTTCTACTGAACCGTCACTGATATTAAAGGGACCTATTCCATGAAAGGCAGAAGGATTATTTTCTGCAGGGGAATAGCCCTTTCCTTTTTTAGTAACAACATGAACTACAACAGGCCGGGGAATCTTTTTAATTCTCTTAAATGTATTTTCCAGTTCCTTTATATTATGACCATCAAGGGGACCTGCGTATTCAAAACCGAGATCTACAAATAGATTATTTGATAAAAGCAGTCCCTTAAGGGCTCTTTTCATTCTGTAAATTACTTTTCCAATATGGCGGTTAAAATATGGAATCCGGTCAATTATATGATCCAGTCTGCGGCGGATTTTCTGATAGGCAGCCCCTGTAGTAAGGCGGGACAGGTATCTTGAAAGGGCTCCTGTATTAGGACTTATGGACATCTGATTGTCATTTACAACAACTATAAGGTTCTGACAAAGCTGGCCGGCATGACTTAAAGCTTCAAAGGCCATTCCTCCGGTAAGGGCCCCGTCTCCTATTACGGCAATTACCTTGTCATTACGCCCCTGAAGCTTCCAGGCAGCAAGCAGGCCCAGGGCAGAAGAAATTGATGAAGAAGCATGGCCTGCATCAAAATAATCATGGGGACTTTCCTTAATTCTGGTAAAACCTGAGATTCCCCCTTCTTTACGAATTGAAGAAAACTGACCGTAACGGCCTGTAAGCATTTTGTGAGGATAACACTGATGGCTGACGTCCCAGACTATTGCATCATCAGGGCTGTTAAAAACCCTGTGAAGGGCTATGGTAAGTTCAACAACACCCAGATTACTGGCAAGATGTCCGCCGTTCTCAGATACTGTAGAAATTATTGAATCCCTCATTTGTGAAGCAAGAAGAGGAAGCTTATCCTCATCCAGCTGCTTTAAATCCTGGGGTGATTTGATTGTCTGAAGAATCACGGCTCACGCGCCTCCCGAAAAGAGTAAAAAAAAGACCGCAGTTAAATTAAAAAACCGCGGTCCTTTTAGAAAAAGTCAGACCGAGAAAGCAGTATGACTACTTACTCTTATGACGATTTCTTCTAAGCTTCTTCTTACGCTTATGTGTCGCTATCTTTGCGCGCTTTCTTTTCTTTCCACAAGGCACGATAGTACTCCTTACTATTAATAAGTTCACTTATTATGCGGAATTTTCCTTTTTACGTCAAGGGTAAATTTCAATTCATAAGGGTTTCAAGGACACTATTTAAAAATAAAAGCCCATCTTTATCCAGATAAAAGTACCTGTCCCCTTTCTGTTCCCTTACTTTTATATCTTTTACCTGAGCAAGCCTCTCTTTAAGATTTCCATGCCAGGGCGAAAGGTCTGCAAAACGCTTTAAGTATTCTTTTTCACTAAGACCAAAAACAGTCCTTAAGCCCATCATCAGGTATTCAAACTCGACTGTCTCTTTGTCAAGGATTTCACTGTCACAAACAGAAGGAAGCTTAAAGTCCATATCTTTACTTTCATCATAGTCATGCCAGTATTTAATATAATCTTCAATATTGCGCTTAACAGTCCAGCGAAGGCCTCCTCCATCATAAAAAGTACCACAGGCACTACAACCGGCTCCCGCATAATCCTGCTGAGTCCAGTAACCCATGTTGTGAATGCTTTCACGGCCCTTTTTTGCAAAATTAGAAACCTCATACTGCTCAAGACCATGCTTTTCTAAGATTTCCCTGCCGGTAAACCACTGGGAATCAGCCCTGTCATAGTCAAAATCCCTGCCCTGATGAGTGTTTTTATACATGGGAGTTTCTTCTTCTAAAGTAAGGGTGTAAAGGGACATATGGTCACTGCCAAAGGAAGCTGTTTCTTCTGCGGACTGAGCAAATTCCTGATCAGACTGTCCTTCCAGACCAGCAATAAGGTCAAGATTTAAGGAAGACTGCCAGTATTTATCAAGAAGATTTAAGGCATTGTGAATATGAGAAGAAGTACAATGCCTGCCGCATGCTTTTAGAGCCCCGTCATTAAGGGACTGAACTCCCATACTGATACGGTTTATTCCCAGCTGCCTGTAGCATAAAAGTTTTTCTTTTGTAAGGGTTTCAGGATTTACTTCTATTGTAATTTCTTGAGGAAGACTGGAAGAAGCCTTTAGTATGGAAGTTAAAAGTTTTTCCGTAAGAAGCGGAGACATAAGACTTGGGGTTCCCCCTCCAATATAAAGGGTTTTCCATGAATTAAGGGAAAACTTCTTTTTCCAGAAGGAAACTTCCTTTATTAAAGCATCAATATAGGGTGAATCTACAGTCTTTTGAGAAGAGGGAATACTAAAAAAATCACAGTAATCACACTTGGCAAGACAAAAGGGAATATGAATATAAAGAAGGGCATCCTTCATGAAGTTTTACCTTAATTAAAACAGCTTAAACTTATTAAGGGGAAAATATTCAAGAATAACCTTGCCGCCTATAAGTTCACCTTTTACGGGACCATAGCTTCTGGAATCAACAGCTTCTACCCTGTTGTCTGCAAGAACAAAATATTCGTTTTCTCCAAGAGTTGTTTCTTCCATCTGGGGATTTGAACCAATACAGTCCCATTCAGCAGGAATGGAAAAACTTAAAATGCTGTATTTACTTTCGGAAACTTCAAATTCACTAAGGAACTGGCTTTCTCCTGCAGGCTTTACATAAAGAACATAATCCTTCATGTAAATAGTATCCCCAGGCAGGGCCAGTATACGGCGGATACTTTCTTTACCTGTAGCCCGGTCTGAATGACCAAAAGGTGCAAAAGTCTGGGCTGTAAAAAACCTGAATCCAAGATTAAGGAACTTTTCTCCTGCAGAAAGCTTTCTTCCATCAAGCCTTTTTACAAGTACCACATCACCCCTCTTAGGACTGCGGCTTAAAGGCGTAACAAAAACAACACTTCCGGAAGTAATTTCATCTGACATTGAATCTGAACGTACAAGAACAGGAAAAATAAAAAAAGTTACTACAATATTAAGAAATATAAAAACTGATATGGAAAGTATAAGGGCTACCGTAATATTATGTTTACGCTGACGGCTCATTTCAAATGAGTAATCATAGATATTCTGTTTCATGATTGTCCATAATAACAGATAAATGAGCTAAAAACAATCAGGATTACATTATACCTTCAATAAAACTCCTGCACAGCCTGAATCCCAGTGTAGAACTTTTTCCTGCAGGTGCAGAGCCGCTTCTAAAATAAACGGTACACTGCTGCATGTCATCAAGCCAGCTTCCCCCTCTTTTTACGTGGCAGTTACCGGAATCAGGTCCGCATGGATTTGTCATGGTCATAAGGGGAAGTTCTTCCATATAATCCCAGCACCATTCAGCAACGTTACCGCACATATCATAAAGGCCAAGACTGTTGGATTTTTTAGAAGATACTGCATGAGTATGAACATCACTGTTTTCTCCATACCAGGCAACCTTGTTTATATCATCACTGCCTGAGAACTGAGAAGGATTGTGATTTTTACCACCCCTGGCAGCATATTCCCACTCAGCTTCTGTAGGAAGCCGGTATCCTGATGCGGCAAAATTACAGCTTACCCTTTTCCAGAGGGGGTCTGTTGTTTTACAGGACAAAAGGTCTGTTGTCATTCCCAAAGAATAACAGGGAACCAGGCCCTGGGACATACTTAAAAGATTGCAGAAGATAAGGGCTTCACACCAGTTTACGCTTTCTACAGGACGGTCTGCCCCCTTAAGCTTTGAAGGATTGGAAGAAGTAACAGCCTGGTACTGCTTCTGGGTTACTGGAGTTTCGGACATATAAAAAGTATTTAAAAGAACATTTCTCTGAAATTCAGACTGGCCCATTACAAAAGAGCCCCCTTCAATAAGAATCATTTTAGGAATTATGTCACTTCTTACAGCAGGATTGTCCTCTCCGGAATTAAGATATCTTTCTCCATGAGAAGATTCTGAAGAATTCTGCTGGCCTTTAATAATATCTGCAAGATTCTGATTAAGTATCTGTTCTTCTACATTCTGACCGCAGGACGGACAGAACCTGAATGAATCCAGAATTTCACTACCGCAGTTTTTACACCTCATACAATCCTCTCAATTAACAAATCTTACCTTAAATTATATCACGTTTTAGGCTGAATACCATTTTGCCTGCCTTAAGCTTAAAAAAAGTTGATTTTACAAAAAAATGCCTCAGAATATATATGAAGGAGTTTTTATGAAAATTACACAAAATATTGAAGATGACACCATAGAAGCCCTTGTTTCCGGCCGTCTGGATACAGTTACAGCTCCGGAGGCAGAACTTATTCTAAGGGGAATGGCAGACCAGTGTAATCAGCTTATACTCAATCTTGAAGACGTAAGCTATATTTCCAGTGCAGGCTTAAGGGTTGTTCTTCTACTTCTTAAAATAATGACCGCTGCAGGTAAAAAAATGTCTGTAAAAAAGCCTTCTGAATTCTGCAGGCAGGTTTTTGCAGCTACAGGAATGGATGGAATCCTTACAATCGTTTCCTGATTTTTAATACATTCTTACCATCCAGATACTGATAATTTACCTCATCCATAAACTGTTTGGTAAGGAATATTCCCAGGCCCCCTATAGCCCTTTCTTCTACTGACAGGGTGATATCAGGGTCTTCCCTTAATAAAGGATCATAAGCCCTTCCTGAATCTGTAAAAGTAACACAGAGAAAACCTTCTTCATCAGTAACGCAGTCTACTTCCACATCACCACCATCAGATAAATAGGCATAATGGGCTATGTTTACAAATATTTCTTCAACAGCAAGATCCAGTTTATTAACTTCGCTGCTGTTAGCCTCAGAAGAAATATAGGTATGAACAAAATCATAAACAGACTGCATATCGTCTATACGAGCCTTAAATAACTTTTTTCCCATCAGCCCTGCCTTTTCTTAATGGAAAATTCCAGCATGGTAATGTCATCAAACTGGGGGGCATCGCCGGAAAATTCCTCAATGTTGCTGCGCAGGGCTTCAAGAAGTTCCCGGGGAGAATCCTTGTGAATTGCCCTCAGGTATTCCAGAAGCCTTTCTTCTCCATAAAGCTGCTGACTGCTGTTTTCTGCTTCAGTAACTCCGTCCGTATAAAGGAAAAGCCTGTCTCCAGGTTTAAAATCTACCCTGTTATTTCTGTATTTAACTTTTTCGTTTACGGCAAGCATTAAATCTGGACTGGATTCCAGAAAAGAAAAATCATCTCCCCGTCTGATAACAGGTTTTGTATGACCGGCATTGGCAAATTCCAGGCTTCCCTTGCTTAAGGTAAAGATACCCATCCAGCAGGTAACAAAAACCAGGGCATCGTTTCCTTCACAAAGCTGGGCATTAACTTTTTCAAAAACCTCAGCAGGAGAATAAGACTGCATTGCTACATTTTTAAGAAGGGTCTTTGCAATTACCATAAAAAGGGCTGCAGGAACACCTTTTCCGCTGACATCACCTACAAGAACTGCAAAATGGTCATCATCTATTACAAAGAAGTCGTAAAAATCTCCCCCTACCTCTTTTGCCGGCTCCATAATGGCATAAAGTTCCAGTTCCGGATGAGCAGCATAAGGTGGAAATATTCTTGGCAGCATATTAGCCTGAATCTGACGGGCTACATCTATTTCTGCAGAAAGCCTTTCTTTTTCTGCCGTAGTTTTTGTAAGTACGTCGATGTAGTTGTTCATGTCCACACTCATTTTTTCTACTGAACGGGCAAGAACAGCCAGTTCACTATGGCCCTTTATCTTCTTGATACTTTCAGAAAGCTTCCCCCCCTGTCTTGCAAACTGAGAGGTTTCCCTTGTAATTATTTTTATTGGATGAATAACCCTTACAAGAAGAACTATAAGGAAAATAACTATAAATCCGGCTGTAAGCATAAGGGAATTAACGGCTACAAACCTTATATAGTCCTCCTTAAAGGACCTTAATTCACTCATAGGCTTTACAACACTCATTATTGCAATAACTTCTCCGGAAGATGAGCACACCGGAATTGATGTAGTAACATGACCGCCGGTTTCCTTATAAACATAACGGATATAAGGCTGGCCTTTTTCCATTACTTTTTTAAGGCTGGCAATATATTCAGCATCATATTTTTTAAGGGAACTTACGTGACCGCATTCTATTTTTTTAGCACCCCTGATCTGGGGATTTACAGTATCAAAAATATAAACCCTGGAATTATATTCCTTATCCGGAATTGTTACGTAAATATAGGCAAGTTCTGCAGTTACGGTAAGTTCATCAAGCCTTCTGTTGCTTTCCTCCCAGGCCTGATCCGGATTCCAGCCGCAGGCATAGTCCTGAAGCTTTTCCCGGTCTATGTAAGAAAGGGCTGTAGCTGCAATCTGTTCCGTAATGTCCTTGTACTGCTTTTCAAAAAGGCTTTTAAATATCCTGTAACCCAGGGTACCATTTACAATATTGATTATAAGACAAAAAAGTACCAGATAAAGAGGAAGTTTTACTGATAAACTGGCAGGAGAAAACCTGAACCGTAACTTTGTATTCTCGGCCATTACTTTTTAAGTATAAGACAGAAGTTTTTGAATTTCCATTTTTCTCCGGAATTCAAAACAGTAGACTTCATGATTTTTATTCAATATAATTAATGTATATGTCTGAAGGTAAGAAAATCATAGCTGAAAACAGAAAGGCAAGATTCAACTATTCCATAGATGACTCAATTGAATGCGGAATTGCTCTTGAAGGAACAGAAGTAAAGTCCGTTAAAAATGGAAGTATATCTTTTCCTGACAGTTTTGCCCTTATAGAAAACAACGAAGTCTGGCTTCAGAATTTTAATATTGCAGAGTATTCATATTCATCCATATTTAACCATAATCCAGAAAGAAAAAAGAAGCTTCTCCTTCATAAGGAAGAAATCAAGAGATTAAGGCGTAAGGTAGAAGAAAAAGGCTATACCTTAATTCCCCTTGATGTTTACCTTAAAAACGGCCGTGTAAAGGTAAATCTTGGTGTCTGCAAAGGAAAGAAGCTTTATGATAAACGTGCCGATATTAAAGACAGGGACGTTAAGCGGGACATTGCAAGAGAATTCAAGAACGGATTAAACGGATAGTGAAAATCAGGAATATTCAGCAGTTTATTTTTCTCTTTCTGACGGCATGTTCCCTTCATGCAGCCCAGAATGTTGATTTTTACGCTACTGAATCTTCATCTCAGGATACAGGAATGATTCAGATGACAACGGATCATTTTTATTCCCAGTTTCAGACAATTGACGGTTATGTTGTTATAGACCACAGAAAAGACCACTACAGCCCTGATAAGGCAGGCTCAAACATAGCCTTTTATGCAGAAATACAGGAAGCTCCGGAAGGTGGATGGATTTGTACCCTTAATGCCCTTAAGGGAGACAGCAAAAAAGCCGTAACTTCCACAAAAAAATATGATTCCTATTACATGATTCTTCTGGATGCCAAGCCTTCTTTAGAAAACCTCCTTTCTAACCTTGCAGGAAAAGCCGTTCAGGAAACCCCTCAGGTTCAAAAGGAAACCGCCCCTGTACAGAAAGCTCATACTGACATTGAAAACCTGTCAGGAACCTGGGCCGGAGAAGACTTTATTGATAAAATCCTGATTTTAAGAAGCGGAAAGGGAGTTATCATCTATAAAAACGGCGCAATTATGAATGTTTCCGTAGAAATAGAAGATAAAAACGTTCATATAAAGCAGACAGGAAGAAGCAATGCCTCATATTTTCCTGAACTTCCCAGAGCAACAGCCCTTAAAAATGCAGCCTCAGCCCCACCTGTAGAATGGAAGCTGACCCTTACCCCTGATGGAAAACTTCAGGGAGAAAAAAATACCCTTGTAGAAGACGAAGATTCACCTGGTGGAGTTGCAGAAGGTATTGTTAAGGTTATCTGGCAGAGAAGAAAATAAATAAGCTTAATTTTTAGACTTTTACGGCACCCTGACGGATTAATGAATAAGAACCGTCACTTTGAAGCCTTACTATTGTTGAAGGAAGGGAATTCCCTGTATCTCCTGCAAGAACAATAAGGTCACATTCCCCTTCAAATTCAGCAATGATTTTCCTTTCTTCGGTAAGAACAGGACAGCCGCTTCTGTTTACACTGGTAGAATAAACCGGAGCCCCGCATTTTTCTATTACTTTCCTCAGCCATTCATCCCCAGGACAGCGGAAAGCCACAGTCTGACAGGTAAAGGCAAAAGGAGAATCTTTCTTTATATCTACAATTACGGTAAGGGGGCCGGGCCAGGCTGATAAAAGCCCTGAAGGAAGCTTTACATCTGTGTATATACTTAAATCTTCCGGCTTTGCTATAAGCTGAATAAGGGGCTTGTTTTCTTCCCTGCCCTTTATACTGCGGATACGGCTGTCGCTTTTAAACTCAGGCCTTCCTTTAAGGTCTACAATTCCGGAAAAACCATAAACAGTATCTGTAGGAAGGATAAGAACTCCCCCCTTTTTTAATACATCTGAACTTTTTTCTATTGAATCTGAATCAGTTTTGCGGCAAATCATATACTGCAGCTCCATTTAAAACCGTTAGTTTCTGTCGTTTTGAAGGCAGATATATTCTTCCATGGGCAAAATCATTAAGAAGAAGAACCGTATAAAGCAGGGCAAATATTAAAACCCCTATGGCTTTACAGCTTTTTTCTGAAATATAGTGAATTTCACCCTCTTCTACAGTGTAGCCGGGATCCTGAATCTTATTCTGGTAAGAGGAAAGACCCCTTATCTTAACAAGTATTTCTCCATCGCTGACATAGCCAAGACGTCTGGCATAGGCTGCAATGACACTGGAGTCATTAAGCAAAGCATTTTTTTCCATGGATAATTCATTATAGATTTTTTCCACAGATGCTTCGTGTACACTGAGTATTCGTTTTTGCTCTTCAAGCTGGTCCAGAGCCCACATACCATATCTTCCGGCTGTAACGGAAATTATGACATAGCAGAGTGTACCTGCAAAAGCAGCAGTCAGAAATCTTAACCTTTTCATTATGCTCAGATTATCGGCAGGCTTTTTTATTTAATGAATTGTTTTATTTTTTTATTCACCAGAAGATTATTTAAAAAGAGGGGTAAAAAATCCACATAAAACAACATTTATAGAAGACTTTAATTCTTCATTGGAAAATTTAAAATACTTGTGGTAAAATAGAAGAATCTTAGTTTTTTTGAATATCCGGTAAGTAAGGAGATTTTAAAACTTAGACATTAAGATTTTAAAAGAGAATGCCGAAACTAAATATGATGTACCGGATTATTTCGGATTCAAAAGAGCAAAGGGGATAAATTTATGAACGAATCATCAGATAAAAAAACTGAACTTGACGAATACGGCGTCTGGATTAAAAACTCAGCTCCAGCTGATGATGGCGTCGATACAGAAAATATAAATGACCTTCCTGACGAACTGAATGACCTTTCATTCCTTGATAAGGCTGCTCAGTCTACTATGGAACAGGAAACAGAAGCGGCCGGTTCTGCTGATACAAACTCAACTTCAGGTGAAGAAGAAATATCCCTGGATGCATTTATGGACGGGGACTTTACAGATCCTAACGAAGACCTTTCCCCTGCACCTCAGGCAGCAGAAGAAAGCCAGCCTCCTGCAGCAAATGATTCAGGAGAAGTTTCCCTTGATGACTTCCTTGACGGTGGTTTTGAAACAGAAGCAGAAGAAGAAAAAGCTGCTGAAACAACAGAAAACGAAGAAGCCCTTGATATTGACTTAAGCTTTGATGATACCCCTGATGAAGAAAAATTTGCTGACATTCCTCAGGAAGAAGCTTCTGAAGAATTTGCAAATGATGACTTTGATGCACTCTTTGGAGATGATAATAAAAGCCAGTCTTCTGACCAGGGAGAAAGCGTTGACCTTTCTGAATTTGGTTTTGGCGACGACAGTCCTTCAGAAGAAAAGAAATCTGATTCAGGAGAAAGCGTAGATCTTTCTGAATTTGGGTTCAATGATGATGATGCAGGTACCCAGGCTGATAAAATCGAAGAAAAGAAAGAAGAAGGTCCTGTTGATTTTGAAATGAATGTAGAAACTGATTCTGACAGTGAAACACCTGCAATTGCAGAAACTGCTTCAGATGAAG
Source organism: Treponema sp. (assembly GCF_024696245.1). Lineage (GTDB taxonomy): Bacteria > Spirochaetota > Spirochaetia > Treponematales > Treponemataceae > Treponema_D. Next base: position 12,943 of record NZ_JAILGZ010000077.1, on the reverse strand, counting down.
AAGATGAAATTACAGTTGATACAGTTATAGAAAGTGATACTCCTTCTGCAACAAAAGAAGATGCACCAATGTCCGCTCCTGATGATGACTTTGATGTAGACAGTCTTCTTGACGGCGTTGACTTTGGAGAGGAAAGTCCTGCTTTAACAGAAAGCCCTGCAGCAGAAGAAAATCCGGTAATCGAAGAAACCCCTGTTACAGAATCAAGCCTTCCATCAGATGATGACAGTGAAATGGCTGTATTCCAGGATGAAAGCGATGTAAGCGGTAGTGATGACAGCTTTAACACTGACTCTTTTGAAAATCCTGTAATAACAGAAGAAAATACAGAAACAGAAGAAAATCCTTTTGCTGATACTGATATTTCAGACAGGGGAGAAAACCTTACTGCAGAATCAGAAGAAACCTTTGATCTTGATGAACCTGTATTTGAAGAAAATCAGTTTGCTGCAGAAGAAACTCAGGATGACTTTAACTTTGAAGATCTTGTAGTAGACGAAACACCAGTTGCAGAAAGCACTCTTGCAGATGAAAGCCCTGTACTTGAAGAAACTGGAGCTATTGAAGATACACCATCTTTTGACGAAACTTCCGTAGAAGAAGAAGCAGTATCAGATGATGTTTCAGAAGCAGATGTATCTGGTCTTGATGTTGCTTCAATTGAAGTTCCGGAAGAAGATGCTTCAACAGATATACCTGTAGAAAATGAAGACAGCAAGGAAGACTCATTTGATATAAGTGACATTGATACTTCTTTCCTTGATGAACCTGCAGTACAGGATGACTCTTCTGAAAATACACTTACAGAAGAACCTGTTCTTGAAGATAATTCTTTTGCTGAAGAAAGTCCTGCTGTCGAAGATACAATTGCAGATACCGTTACGGATATTCCAGAAGAAGAAAGTTCACTTTCTGAAGAGAGCTTTGCAGAAGAACCTGTTCTTGAGGAAAATCCTGTTACAGAAGAAACAGCTGATTCAGCAGAAAGCAGTGATGACGGGAGCTATTCCTTTCAGGAACCATCCCTCACAGACGCAGCAGAAGACATCTTTACTTCAGAAGGTTTTGAAGAAAGCAAAGACACTTCTACAGAAACTGAAGAAGTAAACGTTGATGTAAGCAGTAATGAAGAAGACGACATTGATTCAACATTAAATGCACAGGCAGAAGAAAGCTTCCCTGCTCTTTCTTTTGAATCTGCAGCTGTTACAGAAAGTGAAAAAACTATACCAGATACATTTGAAGAAGAGGCAGCATCTCTTGAATCTCAGGATAAGGAAGTCGAAGAGCAAATGAGTGAAGTTTCAATTCCAGATGATGAAAATGATGAAAATGATGAAAATGATGAAAAGAAAGTTTACAGCGTTTTCATTAAAGAACAGTTCATTACAGAAGACAATGAAGTTCAGGATACAGTTACTCCTGCTCCTGCAGCAGAAGCAAAAGCTCCTTCTCCTGTAAAAGAGAATGCTTCTTCAGATTTTGATGCAAACAGTCTCCTTAAAGACATTGCATCACAGATTGCAAGCCTTAAATCAGAGATTTCAAGTCTTAAGACTGAATTTGAAGAACTTAAAAATGCAGAGCCGGCTGCTGTAAGTCATACAGCAGAGGAGTCACTTTCTGATGTTGATATTCCTCTTCCGGGAGACAGCAAGGAAGATAATTCAGGCTTCTTCTCTGACAATGACGAAGATGACACTATCGCTTTAAGTGGTGAAGAACTTAACAATATCCTTAACACAGCAGAGCTTACCCCTCCGGAAGAAGCAGTTACTGACAATGAGAGCCAGGATGATACAGAAAATGAAGAAAATCTTTCCATGAACTTTGACAATGAAAAGCTTGAAGAACCTGTATTTGATGAAAGTCAGGATGATACACAAGCTGATTCAGAAAGTCAGGAAGAAATTTCTGTACCAAAAGTTGATGATCTTATTGTAGAAGCTTCTTCATCAGATCTTATCGAAGAAGAAGATGAAAGTGCAGCACCTGCCGTACAGGAAGATGACTTATCTGATCTTGTTACAGTAGACCAGCCAGGACTTGGAGAAGTAGACGCACCTGAAGAAGAAACAGAAGATGATGATCTTTCTCCTTCAATTGAATCTCTTTCTAAACCAATCGAACTCTTTAAGGAAGAAGAAGACGAAGAACTGGAAAAAGGCATTAGTGAAGATCCTGTAAATCAGGTATTTGATCAGTGGGATTCCAGAAGTGATGATTCAGATTCAGACGACAGCAATGAAGAAACTCAGGCTGTAGAAGTTGAAGAAGCAGATGTAGAAAATAAAAATGATGCTTCTTCAGCTAATGATATTCCTGAAGGAATGAAAGAAGAAATAAAATCTGTACTTTCTTATATGGATCAGCTTCTTGAAAGTCTGCCTGAAGAAAAAATCACAGAGTTTGCTCAGTCAGAACAGTTTGAAACATATAAAAAACTTTTCAAGGAACTTGGATTAGCATAATAGGATTAAAGAGGAAAGTTATTTTAAGGTATGGCAGTTGAATTCTTCCAGGCAGGCAACGGTGAGAAAACCTGTAAAATAAATAATTTTCCTCTTCATTCTGCATATGAACCATCTAAAGAAGCAGAACGATATGTAAAAAATTCAATATGTAAATTCAAACCTAAATTTGTTCTTGTTGTAGAACCTGGCATTTCATATTGTGTAAATTATTTTAGGGAACTTTATCCTGATTCAAAACTTTGCTGTGTAAGATTATGCGATGATTTTGCAGACTCTGATTCACTTTGGGATAAAGTTTTCTATTTTTCAAAAACAAAAAGCCTTAACACTGATATCTTTAATTATATGGGAGATGAAGGAATTATCGCCTGCTTCTTCTGGTCATGGCCTGGAGCTCAGAATGCATTTAAAGAAGAAAACAATGCAGTCTGGGAAGAAATTAAAAAGGCTGTAATAAAAACAAAATCAATTCTTAATACCAGAAGATATTTTGCAAAAAGATGGACTAAAAATACCCTGCGCTTCTGTCTCTTTTCAAAATATAACGCATACATCCTTAAAGGCAATTCTCCTGTAATTGTCTGTGCTTCCGGTCCAAGCCTTAAGTCTTCAATTCCTTTTTTAAAGCAGTACAGGGAACAGTATTTTCTTGTTGCTGTTTCTTCTGCCCTGTCTCCATTAATTGATGCAGATATAATTCCAGATGTTTGTATTTCTACAGACGGCGGTTACTGGGCTAAGCTTCATCTTGAGTTCGGCTTAAAACGCCACAACATTCCTCTGGTTCTTCCTCTTGAAGGAGCCTGTTACGGAGAGATTCTTAACGAACATACTATTGTTCCTGTGGCTTATGGCGACGGAGTTGGAGAAAAACTTATAGACAAATGTAACTACATTAATGTTAAAGCTATACGTAACGGAACTGTCAGCGGTACTGCAGCAGACTTTGCCTTAAGCATTACCAGCGGTGAGGTATTTTTCTGCGGTCTGGATCTTAGTGTTTCTAAAGGATTCAGCCACACCCAGCCTAACGAACTTGAAATTAATGACTGCATTCACGACACAAGACTAAGAACTCAGGAAACCCGTATTACACCATCTACCTTTAACTCGCCGGCACTGGATATTTACCGGGCATGGTTTGCAAGTAATAATTTCTTTCACAGGGTTTTCCGTTTAAGTGACAACTATGATTATAAAAATAATCTTGGACAGATTCCCGATGTAGACTGGAAGATATTTAAACAGCATATTCCCACTGGAATCCTGACAAAACCAACAACCCTTTACCTTACCCATGAAATCATAAAAAACGACAGAATTAAAATGCTCATGGAAGAAACCTGGAAAAATCTTGACGATATTGAATGGATAAAAAGCGTTCTGCCTAATGAAGAAATTCTTTTTGAACGTTCTCAACCGGAAGACAGGGAAACTCTTGGTAAAAAAATCCGTCAGGAAATGGAAAACTTTGCAAAGGAAATACAGGCAACCTTTGAAAAAGGATTAAAAACTTGATTTACGATTCCTTTATTACTGCAAAAACCGGCGAAGAGATTCCCCTCTTTATAAGTAAAAGACCAATGAATTCAAAATATAATCCCTCTTTAGAAGCAGAAAACTTTGCTCAAAATCAAAAGAATGGATTTTTTGTTATTGGAGGAATTGGAAACGGGATGCATATAAAGGCCCTTTTAAAACAATTTCCTTCTTCCTTTATTCTTGCAATAGAAGCTGACAGGGAAAGTCTTTCTTACTGCCTTAACTTTAAGGATACAAAAGAATGCAGCACAAATCCCAGCGTCAGGTTTATTACCCCTGATGATATTGAAGAGGCTGTTCTTAAAAATTATTTTCCTATTTCCTATAATAACTTTACTTTTACTTCTTTAAGGTCCTGGCAGAATGAAAACCCTGCCCTTACAGAAAAAATAAATGAAGAAGTACACAGGGCATTAAAAAAAATAAGTGGTGACTTTTCAGTTCAAAGTCACTTTGGAAAAATCTGGCAGCATAATATCATTGTTAATTTTAAAAATGCTGTCAGCTGGAATTACCAGGCAGATAAGGAAGAAGCACTTATTTGTGCTGCAGGTCCAGGACTTGAAAAGGCAATTGATTATATAAAAGAAAAAAAGGACAGTGCCTCCATAATAGCTGCAGACACAGCCTTTTCTACTTTACTTGAAGAAGGAATTATTGCAGATATTGTTTTAAGTTCAGACGCTCAAAAGGTTTCTGCAGAACATTTTTATAACTGTCCCCTTAAAGAAAAGACTGGAAAAGAGATTCTTTTTATACTGGATTTATCAACAAATCCTGCTATATACAAAAGCCTGATTCAACGGGGACATAAGGCTGTCTTTTATAATGGAGGGCACCCTTTATCCCTTGCCCTTACAGGAAAAAGCCTTCCGTTGATTAATGCAGCAGGTGGAACTGTGACCGCTGCCTGTTGTGATTTTGCTTATAAGGCCGGCTTTAAAATCCTGACTTTTGCAGGAGCAGATTTTTCTTATCCTCAGGGTAAAGCTTATGCCCGTGGAACTTATCTGGACAGACAGTACAATTCAACAGCTGTAAGATTTTCTACTGCAGAAACAAAATACTCGTCCTTAATGTACAGAACAGAACTTGTGAAGGATAATGAAAATAATAATGCCCTGACAACTGAAGTAATGAAAAATTACAGACAGGCAATAAATGAATGGGCTGTGAACTGTGGATTTAAAAAAGAAAGCAAGAGGCTTTCAATGGATTTCAATAATAATAAGATATCATGCACTGAGGAAAAAATTGATTTTATTCCGGAAAAATTACTGGAGGAAAATAAAAAAATATTTTTCCCTATGTGTGCCTGGTTAAAAAAATACAATGGAGACAGGACGGAGGAAGAACTTTTAAAACTTGCACTTGCTTATTCCCTCCGTTATAATCAGAAATATGAAAATTAGAAAAAATATCCTTGTTGCAGCAGCAGCAGTCCTTATATATATAATTACAATTACAGCTTTTGTTTCTTCCCTTTATATCGAAAATCAAAAAGGCAGAAGTAAATCCCCTGAATATTTCAGCAGCCTTATTCATCAGCTTAGTGTTACCCTTAGAAATGAAGAACCGGGCACAAGAGCCTTTAACAGATATTTTCTTAATTCCAGTACTATAAACAATTTTCAGTCCATTAAACTTTTTTATGAAGGAAAGGAAATCTTAAATTTTCCTTCAGATAATGAAAAAACAAAACAAAAATCCTTTACAATTTTAAAAAGAGATTCTTTAAGAACCAGCCAGGATAAAGATATTTTTATTGAAGCCAGCGTTTATACCGTAAAGCCTTCCGTTATATTTACCAGGGGAAGGCTGGCTTTTATTGTTATTTTTATAGTTACCCTTTTTATCGTATTCCATCTTATGTTCTTTGCAGACAAGGTTCTTACATCAGAAGCTAAGGAAATAAAATATGATTCTGATGAAGAAGATGATTTTTCTCAGGAAGATTACCAGGAAGACCAGGATTATACAGAAGAAGATGATGATTTGGAAATTTCTGCCAAAGAAAAAGATGATGCTGATTTGAAGAATGAGCCGGAAAGCCCTTCAGAAAATCTTCCGGAAGAAATTATTGAAGATCCTTTTAATGAAAACAAGCTTATATCCAATAATGAAGAAGAAGTTGATTTTACTCCTCCTGAAATTAAAGAAGAAACAAGGGAAGAAGAAAATCCTTTTGAAGAAAAAACTCCTGCTGATAGAATTTCTGAAGAAGAAAAAGAAGAAAAAGAAGAAGATGCAGAAGAGGATTTATTTGAAGAAGAGCTTATTGATACAGAAGAAAGCCCGGCTTCAGATGAAGAGGATAAAAAAGAACTTCCTCAGGAACCTGCAGGATTATTTTCTCCGGACACAGGTTTTGGCTGGGAATCTTACATGATACCAAGACTTGACAGTGAGCTTATAAGGGCTGCTTCCTGTGAACAGGATCTTGCCCTTTACACAATAAGAATACCTTCCCTTGACTGGACCAGTGAATGTGGTAAAAAAATCAGCGGCATAATCCTTCAGGCTGTTAAATTCAATGACCTTGTTTTTAATTATAAAGAAGACGGTTGTTCTGCCATAATTCAGGAATTAAACATACCTCAGGCTTTAAATAAAGCTCAGGAAATGCTTAAAAATATAAACTCAGTAATTAAAAATCAGGATAAGGACCTTCGCTGTTCAATAGGAATTTCTACAAGGGCATTAAGGCTTATTTCCGGACAAAGACTTTTTAACGAAAGTGAACAGTCCCTCTTCCATGCAATCGAAGATGAAGACTCTCCTATTGTTGCCTTTAAAGCTGATTCGGAAAAATACAGAAACTATCTTGCTTCTAAAAAAGATTAATTAAATATTAAAGACGGGAAACACTTTATTGAGAAGCAGTCTGACCTGCATCTTCAGCAGCTTCCTCTTCTGATAAAGTGGAATCCTCCACCTCTTCTGATAAAGTAGAATCCTCCACCTCTTCTTCCGGTGGGAAAATACTATCAAGCTTTGTTTGAAAAGCCTTTATATTACTGTCGTCAGGAAAGGTTTCCTTAAATGTATTAAAAACAACTGCAGCCTGGGAATAATCTTCCATTGCTATAAGCACATTTATATAATTTGCCTGAATTGCAGCATTCTGGGGATTTTCTTCTGCAAGGCTCTTATAAATTTCCCCAGCTTTTTTATAATCCCCGGTCATGGCATAAATATAGGCAACTGAAGATTTTAGTGTAGAATTATCCGGATCCTTATTTAAAAGTGCCTTATATATTACCAGTCCGTTTTCGTAATCTTTAGCCATTACATAACAGCGGCCAAGTTTATAATAAGCTGTGTTCCTTAAAGAAGAATCCGACATTGCCATTTTGTAATAAGTAACTGCCTTGCTATAATTCTGCTGCTCTTCATATACACTTGCTATGGAATAATATTCCTTACAGATATTTGACTCCCTGACAGCTTCTTCACCAGGAACAGGCAAAGATGAAAGGCTTGTACAGGAAGTAAATACAGAAAAAAGAGCTGCAGAAAAAGACAGACAAAGCAGTTTATAAGTCATGGGTTAGATTCTCCCAAGGACAGTCTGTTCAATTTTTCTAAGCTGACTGCGGTAAAGGCCGGCAATATTACTTCCGTAATCAGCAATAAGCTGAATAATATTACGTGGAGTTTCATGGCTGTCGCAGCCGTTAAGACGGTCTCCTGCATCACCAAGACCTGGCATAATATAAGCCTTGTGGTTTAATACAGGATCCATCCACAAAGTATAACAGGTGCAGTTATCAAGGGCACGGGTTACCCTCATACTGCCCTTTAATGCAGAAATTACGTTAAAGAACTTAATGCTCTTAGGCTTAATTCCCTTTTCCTGAAGATACTTTACTACAGTAACAAGGGATCCACCTGTGGCATTCATAGGGTCTGCAAAAATTAAATCCTTACCGTCAAGTTCCTTTAAATCAAAGAAAGAATTCTTAAGGTTAAGGATATACTGCATGTCAGTTTCCTGTCTTTTATCATCACGGGAAATCTTAAAGAGAGCAAATGGTGTAACATACCCCTTTGAAGAATATTCTTCGATTTCCTTAGACATAATCATGCTTGGAAGCAGGGCTCCCCTTAACATAACGCACATAACTGAATTTTCGATTTTATCGTCAATATCAGGAATCTTATGTACGGCATAATTCTGCACTGGATTTACAACCGGAGTTTTTACAACAATATGATTCTTTTTATCTGAATGCTCGTCTGTATAGGCAAGACGGAAAAGCATTTCAAAAGCACGCTGTGTGTAATAAAGGAATTCTGCATGTTCTGTTTTTAAATCCCTTAATTTTGAAATAACACGGCTGGCTTCTGCCTGTGCACCATAATCTGTCTCAAAACTATACACTTTAATATTAGGATGCTTGGCACAGATTTCCTGCATCTTATGGCCCATGGCATCAAAACTCTGAATTATCTGAGCCTTGTCTTCACTGGCAAAATACTGATATGTTTTTGAATACATATCTTCAAGGGTCTGTAAATCTTTCTGATCTTCTTCAGTTAAATAACCATCAAGGTCTTCTGCTTTTAATATTACTTTTTCGTCACTCATATTTAACTCCATTGATTATTTGTCAGGTTCAGCATAAACCTTATCACCTACTACTTTGTAATGTGTTCCGGTAACAGGCTTTCTTATAAACATTTCATTAATCTGCTTCCTGGAAACTTCAACCCCGGAAACCTTTAATGTAAGGGGGTCAACTTCTTCTACAGAGCCATCACTCATGGCAAAGGATAAAGCCATAAGTCCCTGAAATGCCTTCATGGTTTTTGCATCCTGAAGATGCATGTAAAATTCCATCTGATATTTACCTGTATCCTTTTTTGGATGTTCAGGATCAGGCATATAAATTAATTTTCCCCATACTTTATCAGAGCCCTGTACTGTAACTCCAATCATGTTCCTTAAATACTGACCAGGCCTTGTAATGTAAAAAAGGATATCCTGGCTGTCCTGAAGGAGATACTGTGTCATTTCATTATCCGTTAAAGATGCAGAAAGAGCATATTTATCAAGCATGGTATCTACATTTTTAGAAACACAAAGAATCTGTTTTTCAGGGAAGGAAATCTGCAGGGGATTTTCTTTTCTTGTATAAAGAATAAAGGAAGGAGAAGCTGCTACAGCCTTTGACTTATATTCCTGAGAAAACCAGTCGTTCTTCTGTTTAAAAACGGATTTAATTCCCATTTTTGGAATATCTACAACAGCTGCAGCCTCCAGACGGGAGCGGTCCTTTACAGTTCCAAGACCTGCGTAAAGGTTACCGGTTCTTTCGGCAAGTGAAAGTGCATCTTTTTCTGCGAGTCCCTCAACCTGTGAACATAAAATATCAGCAAAAAGCTTCTGATGCTGTTGCACCGGAATATTAATGTAAATACTGGACTGATCATCAAGAAGAGCTAAAGGACTTATGGATCCTTCTTCAAGTTGAATATTTGAAGAACGACAGCTAAAAAACAAAGCCGGTATAAGGCTGCAAAAAAATGATACTAATAAACTCTTTTTCACTTTACTTCCTGCATAAAAAAGGCAGCTTGGGTTTAAAAACCTTCACTGCCTTTAATTATAAGATATTAATCAGGCTTTCTCTACTGAAACAACCCATTTTGCATCATCTGCTTCAATTTCTGTTCCAGTAAGGGAGTCTGTCCATTCAATTGTAGAAGAAAGAGTTTCCCCGGCAATAAAATCCTTAAACATTTCAAATGCACCCTTAACATTTGAGTCACCTGAAATCTTAAGGTTAATCCGGTCAGTTACTTCAAATCCACTTTCCTTTCTAAGGTTCTGGATTCCACGAACTGCATCACGGGCATAACCTTCTTTCTTAAGTTCTTCAGTAATCTTTGTATCAAGACCCACTGTAAGAGTTCCTTCATTAACAACCTTAAGGTTTTCTTTTTCAAAGCGTTCTACGATTACACTTTCTGCATTAAGTTCAACGTCTGTTCCATCAATGTTCATTGCAATTACATCGCCGTTAACGATTTTAGCAATGTCACTTCCAGAAAGTGTAAGAATCTTTGCAGCAGCAGCCTTCATTTTTGGTCCAAGGATCTTTCCAAGCACCTTAAAGTTAGCCTTTGCCTTGTATTCAACAAGTTCTTCTTCCTTATCGTGGAATACAACATTCTTAACGTTAAGTTCTTCTGCAATTGTATCCTTCATGCTTTCAAGAACATCTTTTTCCTGCTGATTACGGGTAACAAGGGCAACTTCTGAAAGTGGCTGACGGTTCTTAAGGTTAAACTGATTACGGAGGGAACGTCCCATAGAAACAGCCTTCTGAACTGTAGCCATCTTAAATTCAAGTTCTTCATCACGGAATTTCTCATTGTATTTTGGATAATCCATAAGATGAACTGAATCCTTGTCTTCTGCAGTCTTAAGATTCTGCCACATTGTTTCTGTAAGGAAAGGAATGAATGGAGCTGCAACAAGTGAGAAGGTCTTAAGGGCATAATAAAGAGAACCGTATGCTTCAAGCTTATCTGAATCATTTCCTGACTTCCAGAAGCGGCGGCGGTTACGGCGGATATACCAGTTGTTAATCTGATCAATAAAGTTAAGCATTGGATCGATAGCACCACTAAGGTCATAGTCAGCCATTGCCTTTACTACGTCAGCAATCATCTTCTGGCTTACAGAAAGAATCCATCTGTCCAGTGGATTTTCAGGAAGCTTTGAATCAAATTCATGACCAGTACAAGTAACTTTATCAATATTTGCATACTGTACAAAGAAGCTGTATGAATTCCAGAGAGGAAGAATAATGCTCTTGATTACATCACGAACACCTTCATCTGAATAACGGATTTCATCTGCACGTACTACTGCACTGTGCATAAGGAAAAGCCTGATTGCATCAGCACCAAACTTATTGATTGCATCAACAGGGTCTGTATAGTTGCGAAGACTCTTTGACATCTTACGACCATCTTCTGCAAGAACAATACCGTTAACAACACAGTTCTTAAATGCCGGCTTGTCAAAAAGATGACTTGCAAGAATTGTAAGTGTATAGAACCATCCGCGGGTCTGATCAAGACCTTCAGAGATAAAGTCAGCAGGGAAGCTCTTTTCAAACTTTTCTTTATTTTCAAAAGGATAATGCTGCTGGGCGTAAGGCATGGAACCTGATTCAAACCAGCAGTCAAATACTTCCGGAATGCGGTACATTGTCTTGTTACATTTTGGACACTTAATTGTAACCTTATCTGCAAACTGCTTGTGAAGGTCATCAAGGTATACACCACTAAGTTCTTTAAGTTCTTCACGGCTTCCTACACAGATGGTATGTCCGCATTCAGGATCTTCACACTTCCAGATAGGAATAGGATTACCCCAGTAACGGTTGCGGCTTACTGCCCAGTCACGGCTTCCTGCAAGCCATTTACCAAAGCGACCTTCCTTAATATGAGCCGGCTGCCATTTAATCTGTGAATTTGATTTAAGAAGAGCCTCATGATGATCAGCAACCTTTACAAACCATGAACCGATACCACGGTAAATAAGAGGTGAACCACATCTCCAGCAGTGTGGATACTGGTGAAGGACTGTATCCCTCTTAACAAGTTTACCTTCTTTCTTAAGGCGTTCCATAATATCCTTATCACAGTCCTTTACGAAACGTCCTGTATAATCACTTACTTCTTTTGTAAACTTACATTCAGCATCAATTGGTTCAACATTTGGAATACCTGTACCACGGAATACCTTGTTATCTTCTTCACCAAAGGCTGGAGCAATATGAACAATACCAGTACCGTCTTCTGTAGAAACATAGTCTGCATTAAACATGCGGAAAGCACCTTCCTGGCACTTCTGGTTTGTTTTAGCTGTACATACGGCTGGATCAGAAAGTTCTGCAAAATAAGGGAAGAGAGGTTCATAACGAACACCGATAAATTCAGCACCTTTCTTTTCCCAGAGGATTTCATACTGAGATTCTTCCTTGTAATAAGCACTGAGGCGGGCTCTTGCAAGAATATATTTATCTCCTGATTCCTTATCAAGAATCTTTACATAGTCAACTTCAGGACCCATACAAAGACCAAGGTTTGAAGGAAGTGTCCATGGAGTTGTTGTCCATGCAAGGAAGTAAGTATTACCGTCAGCAATAGAATCATCTTTAAGGGCTGGAACGGAAGCTGTAATCTTAAAGCGGATAGTTACGGCAGGATCCTGCTTTTCTTTATATCCCTGGGCAAGTTCATGAGTAGAAAGTACTGTAGAACAACGTGGACAATATGGAAGAATGTATTTTCCTTCATAAATAAGTCCCTTATCCCACAAAGACTTAGCTACCCACCAGATTGATTCCATAAAATCAGGATTCATGGTTTTATAATCATTGTCAAAATCAACCCAGCGGCCCATACGGGTTACGGTTTTACGCCATTCAGCTGTATAGCGGAGTACTGAATCGCGGCATTTTTCATTAAACTTATCAATTCCGTACTGTTCAATCTCATGCTTTGAATTGATACCAAGTTCTTTTTCTATAAGGTTTTCTACAGGGAGACCGTGGCAGTCCCATCCAAAACGGCGTTCTACACTTTTGCCGTTCATTGTCTGATAACGAGGAATAATGTCTTTAATAGTTGATGGAATTAAATGGCCAAAATGTGGAAGTCCTGTGGCAAATGGAGGACCATCATAAAATGTAAATTCAGGAGCTCCCTTTCTCTGATCTTCTGACTTCTTAAATGTGTCATTTTTTTCCCAGTATTTTAAAACTTCTTCTTCAAGCTTTGGGAAATCTGCTTTTGAATCAACCGACTTGTACATATAAATTCATTCCTCTGATTTATTATAAAATTCGACAGTGATTTTATCATTTTAGAGGAAATGAGTCCACTATGCCCCATTCTATTCTTTT
>NZ_JAILGZ010000073.1 GCF_024696245.1 Treponema sp. | reverse complement strand
ACTTTCCGCTTTGTTGTAACAGACAAATTTAAAGAGGCTTTTTAATTCCTCGTCCTCTGATTTATCCCATGCACTTGCATTATAAAACAATTTTACTGTTTTGTCTGTTTTGTCATTAATGGCTGTCTGCTGACATGAGGTTTTAAATGTGTAGCAGGGAAGTCCTAAATTAAAGGGATCATTTTTACAGATAAAGATTACAAAGCTTTCAGGCAGATCTTTGTAGACACGGCCTTTTAATAGTCGTCAGTAAAGGTCAGGTTTTCTAATGATTTAGAATAAGAGGTTTCTTTCATGGTTTCTCCATATTTTGACATTAATTTTTTGGAGAAATCTGTTTTTATAAATCATGCAGCTTTTTAACAAAAAGAAGGCGGATTAAAAAAGCTGGCGGATTTCAAAAAAAAACAAATATTCCCCATATATATATTTTCATCGTTTAACAAAAAACCACACAAATTACCAAAAAAAATCCCCTTCCATATAAAATGAAAGGGGATAAATATCAGATTAAATAAATTACATCAAAACCTTGCGCAGACCGTATTCAACAATATCAGTTGCACCAAGAGCATGGAGCTGTGGAAGAAGTGTAGGAACTTCTGATTTTTTAACGGCAATCTTTACAGCGTAACCGTTTCCACCAAAGAGTGGAGAAACTGTAGGGCTCTTCATGGAAGGAATACCCTTAATAAGTGCATCAAACTTTTCTTCAGAAACATTCATTTCAAGCATTACTCTTGAACGTGCAGCAAGAACAGTTTCAAAGAGCATCTTAAGTTCCATAATCTTCTGCTTTTTAGCTGGATCCTTAAGGGCTTCCTTAGAAGCATACATTCTTGTAGAAGATTCCATTAAAGTATCAACAATCTTAAGGCGGTTTGCTTTAAGTGAAGAACCTGTAGAAGTATTATCAATAAGAACCTGGGCAAGGGCATCCGGTGTATCCTGAACAAAACCCTCTGAAGTTCCCCATGTACGGAAAATTTTACCGTCAATCTTTTTATCAGAAATCCATTTAGAACTTAAAGCCTGATATTCAGTTGCAATTGTAAGTGGCTTTTTAAGAAGTGAGTCATAGTCTACAGTTTCTGGAATTGCAGCAACGATGCGTACAGGGTCAAAGCCTAAGTCCATGATTTCTTCAACATCGTCCTGAACACCGTTTTCGTATACCCAGTCTTTTCCGCTGAATCCAACATCTGCTTTATTCTGTGCAAGAAGGGCGCTGGTAATCTGTGGTTTTACAACCTGAAATGCAAGGTCATCCTGATTTGTCACAGGAAAGTACTGACGGTCAGGAAGATAAAGTGTAATTCCTACGTCGTTTAAAAGTGAATAAACTGATTCATAAATACGGCCTTTAGCCAGAAGAATCTTCAATTTTTCCATTCGTTTCTCCAAATAAAAACAATTATTGATGCGAAGCCTATTATATAGATGAAAATAGATTGTTTCAATGCAAAAAGAAAGGCTGCATTAAGCGGTAATCTAAAAAAAACAAAGGTACGATTTGTTTATTAAGTGCAATTTTTATATATTTTATGCAATACTTTTGTGAATAATAATGACTGTTTTTAAAAAACTATGTTATAGTTAAAGGATGGGTTTTCACATTTCAGGAGGTCTTATGGAACAGGCAAAGCAAAAGAATGGCAAGCTTTTTATTCTTATTGCCATGATTATTGCATTAACAGTAATTATCCTTGACGCAGTCCAGATTCTTGTGGTTTCTGCTTCAGCGAGAACAGAAATTCAAAAAGATACCTATATGCAGTACAAGGAACTTTCTAATCAGAGTGCCCTTGTATATGAACATCAGATAGACAGTTACCTTTCTAAAATGGATTATTATGCAAATGCAGATATAGTTCAGCAGGGTGCTTCAACTGACGCAATTGTAAAGTGGATGACAAACCGCATTCACAACAGATCTGATGTATTTGAATACATTGGTTACGTAGATAAAAATGGTGTTAACTGGACAGATAACGGAGATACTTCAAATGTTTCCGGAGCTGATTATTATCAGGCAATCATAAAGAAGGGTGAGGATGAATTTATTGACAACCCTGTAGAAGTTTCGGGAAGAACAATAGTTCATGTTTGTAAGGCAGCAAAATATAAGGATAAGACAATAGGATTCTTCTATGGTGTAATGGATCCTGAGACTGTATCAGATGCCCTTGCACAGATTGACCTTGGTTCAGTTGGAGACCTTGCAATTTACGGTTCAAACGGAACTCTTGTAGGTTCAAGTATTCCAAGTGATATTTCCAGAGCCAATATGGAAAAGATTAAGTCTGAACAGCCTGACTCTTATTCACAGCTTTCAAGAGCCTGGTCTTCAGAAGAAGAAATTTCAGGAACCATTACTAACGAAAACGGTAACTCGGAAGTATTCTTCTCAAGAAACGTTGCCGGTACACCATGGAAGCTTTTCGTTATGCTTAATGAGACCCGCATTTATACAACAGCCATGCTTGTAACAAACCTTCTTATTATAGGTGGAATTGTTCTTGCAGTTTTAATCGTGCTTGTTGTAGGTGTTATGCTCTTCCGTTCCCTCAAGCCTCTTACAGTTGTAGAAGAAACAATTCGTGGTATTGCAACTGGAGATGCAGACCTTACTCAGAGAATCCACATTAATACAAATAACGAAATCGGTCGTGTAGTAGACGGATTTAACCAGTTCTCTGCAAAGCTTCAGGAAATCATCAGGACAATGAAGAATTCCAAGGAAAAGCTTGTTGATGTTGGTGAACTTCTTCAGGATTCTACAGATGATACAGCTGCTGCAATTACAGAAATTATCAGCAATATCGAAAGTCTTGGCGGTCAGGTTGGATATCAGACTGAATCTGTACATCAGACAGCCGGTGCAGTTAACGAAATTGCATCTAATATTGAATCCCTTAACCGCATGATTGAATCTCAGAGTACAGCCGTAACTCAGGCCAGTGCTGCTGTAGAACAGATGATTGGTAACATTAATTCTGTAAATACATCAGTTCAGAAAATGGCTGAATCCTTTAAGGATCTTGAACAGAAGACAATCGTTGGTGTTCAGAAGCAGAACGACGTTAATACCCGTATTGAAGAAATTGAGCGTGAAAGTCAGGCCCTTCAGGAAGCAAATGCCGTTATTTCCGGAATTGCAGAACAGACAAACCTTCTTGCTATGAATGCCGCAATCGAAGCTGCTCATGCAGGAGAAGCAGGAAAGGGATTCTCTGTAGTAGCAGACGAAATCCGCAAGCTTTCAGAAGATTCAAGTTCACAGTCACAGACAATCGGAAAGCAGCTTTCTACTATTACAGCAAGCATCGAATCAATCGTAAGTGCTTCTCAGGTAGCAAGTAACGCCTTTAACGAAGTTCTTAACGGAATTAACTCTACAAATAACCTTGTTCATGAAATTACAAATGCAATGCTTGAACAGAACGAAGGTTCTAAACAGATTAGCGTTGCCCTTAACAGCATGAACGATACTTCTAACGAAGTTAAGACTGCATCTGTAGAAATGGCAGAAGGTAACAAGGCTATTCTTAGTGAAATTAAACGCCTTCAGGAAGCTACATTCAGCATTAAAGACGGCATGACAGAAATGTCTACCGGTGCACGTAAGATTAACGAAACTGGTGCAGCTCTTGCTGATCTTTCTAACCAGATGAAGGAATCTATCGAAGACATTGGTAACGAAGTAGATAAGTTTAAGGTTTGATGATTAATATCAGCCTGTAAAAAATAATCCCCGGTTTTATGAGTAGAGGGTAACCTTAATCCATAAGACCGGGGATTTTTTGTTTATATTTGTATTTGTTTCTTTGTGTCTGATACTTTTTCATTAACAATCTTTTCTTTTAGAAGGTAGCTCCTAAAGAAAAGTTAAATGTAGGGTATTTCTCAGTCAGGTTGTAGGAATAGGTAAAACCTAAAGCCGGCAGGGCGATTTTTTCAAGGTAAAGATAGAAACCGCAGCCAGGACCGTGACAAACAACAAGACTGTCATCGTAATCTTCTGCCAGGTCACATTCATAAGAAGTAAGCATTGATAAAGTAAATAATGGTTTTTTAAGAAGGGCGGCTTCCAGAGAAAAACGTCCCATGGCAAATTTACTGGTGTGGAAATATTCAGAAAGGATTCTTCCTCCTTCGTTTCCTGCTTCCATGGAAGAAGTTAAAGGTACATTGTGTTCGTATTTAGCTTTAAGGTCTATTATGTAGCGGATTCTGTTTGTAAAGAAATTATCCTGCATTAAATAAGTAAGGCCTGCGTTCTGGGTAAAGTCATCACTGATGTAGTATTCAAGTCCCCCTGAAATTGTAAGGGCTTTTGTCAGCATAAAGTAACCGTTCCAGTCAACAAAGTCTGCTGCAAAGGCAATGGCTGTGCTGATTTTATGAAAGTCATCGTAACCATCATCCTTAAAGTGGGTGTAGGAATAAGCAACTCCCTGACTTAGTTTGCAAAAGGAATTAAGTTTTTCTGTTATTGAAACTGTTGCGTTATAGTTTACTGTTGAAAATTCAAGGAAGCTTTCGTCTTTGGAATCTGTAAATTCAATATCAGCATTTCCGCCGCTGGTAAATACTGTCCATCCTAAAGAGTTTTCATTGGCTTCGTGGGAATATCCGAACATTCCAAAGATTCTGTTTGATAAAAACATTCCTCCGGCCATCATTGTGTCTTTTTTACCAAAGGCATTGGAATTCAATATGAATAATCCTCCGCCATAATTTGTGGAAGAATAAAATGCAAATGGTATAGGAAGAAAAGTAATTTTTTCTTTAAGTTCAATGTTTAAGACAGTACCATCTGTTGTGTTTTCTTCTTCGGAAAGGCTTACTTTTACATCAGAAAATATTCCGTATGAGCGGAGTGTTGTTTCGATTTCGTGCAGGTCTATTTCTGAACTGTCTTTGCCGATAAAAGTATCCAGGTAAGGTGCAAGGGAATCTTCTTTTGTGTGTTTTAATCCCTTGATTGAATAGCTGCTGATAGTTGCTGCGTAAAGCTGACTGGACAGGAGTAAAAAAATACAGACAATTGCTGCTTTCTTAAAAGTATTAAAAAAAATCATGGGAACAATATTAACATAATTCAAAGGTAAATGTTTAGTAGCAGGCAGTCTGTAAAATAAAAAAAACCGGTCTTTGTAAAAAGGCCGGTTCTGGATATTTTATACAACTTTTATTTAGAAAAGTGCTTTCCCCTTTCTATAAAGTTCATGTGCCTGAGGGATTTTCTTGATTCAGTTTTTTGCAGGGGAATATTTTTCTGTGGTTCAGGTTTGAATTTTTTAAACCATACAGGGGTCTGAGGATGCCTGTCACCTTTTTTTACATACTCCAGCCATTCTTCCGGTTCAGGAATATCAAAGCGCATCTTTTCTCCTGTAACAGGGTGAATAAACTTTAAGCTGCGGGCATGAAGGGCCAGCCTGTGGAAAGGGTCGGTTTTAGCCCGGTAGTTTTCATCTCCTGCAAGAGGGTAGCCCTTGTTGGAAAGGTGGGCGCGAATCTGATTTTTTTTACCGGTATCAAGTTCAAGTTCAAAAAGGGTGTGGGTGCTTCCTCTTTCTATTACTTTATAGTTGGTTCTTGCAGCTGTAGTTTTTGCCTTGTCATCTTCTCCTGGAACATATCCTACGTGGCGGGCATTCTGGGCAAGGTCATCATCTATCAGGCCTGAGTCCGGCAGTGTCTTTTTTGGGTCCCGGGGATTTTCTGCTACAGCATGGTAGAGTCGTTCAGTAACCATTGTATGCCAGTTAGCCATAATCTTATGCTGAACAGCTTCGTTAAGGGCAAACATCATAACTCCGCTAGTATCCCGGTCAAGGCGGTGTACGGTAAAAGGTTTATGGTTTTTAGCCCAGTCTCCTCTGCCTCTCATTATTTTTTCAAGTACATCAAGTGCTGTGCGGGCTTTACTGCCAGGGTAGGGTACTGACAGCATTCCGCTTGGTTTAAGGATAACGGCAATATCTTTGTCTTCGTATAAGATTTGAATTTTTTCGTGACCGTAATCGGCTTTGTGTTCACGTTTGTACTGTGTACTTGCCTTTACGTGGTGAATTGTTTCTTTCATAAAAAAGCCTCGGTGAATCTCATTAGGATTCTGTTTTAATAAGCTTTGTGATTATAAAGAAAATGATGGAAATTATCACTAAGTAAATTAAGGAATATACCTGAAGGGCTGTTTTTGTTATTTCATTTCTAAAACAGAGGCCCAGTATTCCGGAAACCAGGGTTAGGGCTCCCATTAAATAGAAAATTGTTCCGGCAATCTTTGTTCCAGGGGATTTTTTTACAGAAGACTTTAAGAGCAGTCCTGTAATGTAAAAAGTAAGTCCTACAAGAATAAAAACTATTGAAATAATTGTGATTTTTAAGGCCATATTAAGACTATACCATATCGAATAAAAATATTACACTTTAATTGAGGTATTTTATGACTATAAAAAAACGTAAGCTTTCAGCTGTTGTGGGGCTTTTGCTCCTGTGTGCGGCGACTGTAACAGTTTTTGCAGCCGGTAGTAAAAAAAGTAAAAGTTCAAAAGCTTCTGAGGTAAGCTTTAAAGTTGCTTTAGTTACCCCTCAGGGTGAAATGAATTCGGATATTAAATATCCTAAAGTCCAGATTCATTTTACTAAACCTGTAGTTGCACTTACAGCCTTAGGCCAGCAGACAGCAACTTGTGATTATGCAAGTATTGAACCTGCACTTAACGGATACTGGAAGTGGACAACAACAAGTACTCTTTCATTTATTTCTACTGATGAAGTAATTCCCCAGAAGCTTTATACAGTTAAAGTAAAAGAGGATTTAAAATCAATAACTGGTGAAAAGCTTACGGATGAGACAACATTCTATTTCTTTTCTGAGAGATTAAAGATGTTAGCTGTTCATCCTGGTTATACAGAAGTTTCTCAGGGAAAGTATGTTGATAACTATAAAGTACCACTTGAGCAGGCTAAAGATGTAGGTGTGCTTTTTAATACAAAAGTAAACGTAGACCATGTAAAACAGTGGATTTATGTAACAAGCAGCGGTTACCGCATTCCTTATGATATTAAGGCGGCTAATACAGAATACGAAGTTGTACTTACCCTTAAGAAAGATCTTGAGGAAGGAGCAAGTGTAAGGGTTGTTCTTGAAGAAGGTGCTTCGGCTGATGTTGGCTGTATTTCAACAAGGGATTCTGATCAGGAACTTAGTTTTTATACCATTCCGGAATTTAATATAGAAAATTGTTATTACGATACTTATTCATATGGTTATTCAAATCCTGTTGTAGTAATTTTTAATACACCTCTTAAAGCAGGTACAGAAGATGAAATTGCAAAATACATTACTACAGATCTTGAAGGCTTTAAGGTAAAAAAAGATAACGTAGATCTTAGTGGTGCCCGCCTTACTCTTTCTAACTTCCCTGTAAAATACAATTCTTCTTACACCCTTACAATCAAGGGTGGTCTTAAAGATGTTTACGGAAGAAGTCTTGGTTCAAATTACACAAAGACAATTGAAATCCCAAGTGCAAGAAGTTATGCATCATTTAAAGATTCAGGCAATAAGATGCTTGAATCCCAGTTCCTTCCAAAAATTGCTTTTGAACATCAGAATATTCAGTCTGGTTCAGAATATAGGGTAAGTGGTGTTCTGGATAATAAAGGAAAAGCCCTTACTAAAGAAAAAAGCGCACAGGTTGAACTTGACCCTGAAAAAATTCCTGACGATACAACTGTTATTGAAGTTGTAGATCTTTCTAAATACCTCACAAAAGTCGGAAAGGAATATCGCGGACTGGTTCAGTTTAATGCTGATATGAAATACATTTACCGTTACTATGACTGGTGGAACGAAGGTTATGAAACCCGTCAGTCTTCTACTTCAAATAATCTTCTTGTGCAGGTTACAGACCTTGGTGCAAGTGTAAGATTTGGTAATGATTCAGCAGCAGTAATGGTTACAAGCCTTAAGACAGGTGAGCCTGTTAAGAAGGCAAAAGTTAATGCTTATTATATTTACCGCTGGAATTCAGGTGATTCTATTATTAAGGACCCATATAGTTATAGAGATGATATCATTGGTTCCGGTGTTACAGATGCTAATGGTTTTGTTCATATTGATTTTGAACGCAACTATGATATTGATTACAGTCACACAATTTACTTTGAGGTAACAACTGATGATGACCACATGATTTTTGATGGTAATACAACAAGTATGTGGCGTTATGGTGTTGACTCTTATTCACCTTCTTATTCAGCAAGTAAAAGAAAAGTTACCTTTATGTTTACAGACCGCGGACTTTATAAGCCTGGTGAAAAGGTTTCATATAAAGTAATTGATCGTGAACTTTATAAGGGTAAATATTCCGTACCAGATACAAGTAAACGTGATTTTGAAATTAAATTAAAGGAAGATTATTACTACAGTGATTCTGTATATTATGAAAAGTCCGGTACACTTGATAACAATGGTTGTACTTCAGGAACTTTTGTTCTTCCTGATGATATTGAACCTGGCCGCTATACCATTACTTATTATAATGGTGGTGATTATACAAACTGTACAATTCAGGTTCAGTATTTTGAACGCCTCAGGTTTGAAGTAAAGGCATCTACTCCTGCAATTACCTATTACAGGGGTGATGATGTAAACGTAGATGTTCTTGCCCAGTATCTTGGTGGCGGAAGCATGAGTGGTGCTTCTTATAATGCAAGCTGGTCAAGGGAAGCTATCAATTATCGTCCTGCCGGAAAGAAATACGAAGGTATGACTTTTGGTACACATCAGTATTATGACGGACGTACTTCCCTTAACACTGATTCTGGTGTTCTTGGTGCTGATGGTAAAGCCAGCCTTTCTCAGAAAACTGGTGGAGAAAAAATCCTTGGTGCACCTTATAACTATCGTGCAGAAATTGAAGTAATGGATTCCGGTAATCAGGCTATTACAGCAGCAAGTTCCGTAATTGTTCATCCGTCCCGTTACTATCTTGGTCTTGGTCGTCTTAAGTCAGGTGGATTCCCTAAGAAGGGTACAGAAGTACGCTTTAATTATGTGTGTGTTACTCCTGATGGAGCTGTTCCTTCTGCCGGAGAACTTCCTGCAAAGAAATCAAAGGCCCTTCATATTGAACTTCTCCGTGAATCCTGGAAGGAAGTTCAGCAGGTTGCATGGAATGGTCAGATTAATACCCGCTGGGAAAAATACTATGAAACAGATCTGGATAAATATGAAGATCTTACTTTGTCTGCAGCACCTGTAGAATTTACTGTTGTTCCTCCACGTGGCGGTTATTATACCCTCCGCATTTCTTCTACAGACTCTGCCGGAAATTCTGTAATTACAGAACGCAGTTTCTATGTAACTGGTGGTGACTGGTACTGGTGGTACTGGTCTGATAATTCCCAGCAGCTTTCTATGACTCCTGATAAGAATGAATATTCTGTTGGAGATACAGCACAGATTCTTCTTCAGAGTCCTCTTGAAAAGGGACGCTACATGCTTACTGTTGAGCGTGAAGGCATTCTTGAAGAAAAAGTAATCGAACTTAAAGAAAGTTCATCTGTTATTGATGTAGAAATTAAAGACTCTTACGTTCCAGTAATTTATGTTACCCTGTCATCATTCTCTGTTCGTAAAGGTCAGCCTCAGAATGATTACAATACTCCGGATATCGACAAGCCAAAGCCTTACTTTGGTGTAACAACCCTTATGGTTAGTCCGGAATCACGTACATTCGATATTGAAGTTACAACAGATAAGAAGTCTTATCTTCCTGGAGAAAAGGCTACTATTAAAGTTCATGCAAGTAAGAATGGAAAAGCTCTTGCTAATGCAGATATTACTTTGATGGCAGTTGACCGTGGTGTTATCGACCTGATTAATTACCATGTACCTGATCCAGTTCAGTTCTTCTATAATCCATCAAGGTTCCCTCTTTGTGTTTATGGTGGAGACAGCCGTGAATATCTTATGGACCCTGTAACTTATGAAGTTAAAAACCTTGTTGGTGGTGATGCTGACGGAAAATTCTCAGAGCGCAAAAACTTTGATCCTACAGCTCTCTTTGAACCATCAATCATTACTGATGCTGATGGTAATGCAAGCTGTACATTCACATTGCCAGATACCCTTACTGCCTACAGAATTACAGCAGTTGGTGTAACAGGTGATAATTTTGCCCTTGTTGAATCTCAGATGGATGTTGCAAATCCTATTTCTGTACGTCATGTACTTCCAAGAAAGCTTCGTCTTGATGACGTAAGTGAAGTTGGTGCAGTTATTTCAAATATCTCAGAAATTGACGAAGATGTAGATGTTACAATTGCCCTTTATGAAGGTACAGAAAAGACTGGTTCAACAAAATCTGCCAACGGAATCTTAAAGGCTCCTGGTCGTGCAGAAGTAATTGATTCACTTACAAAGACAATTTCAGTTAAGTCTGGTACAACCCAGCCTCTTATGTTCAACGTTCATGCAATTAAGAACGGATGGATTACTGTAGAGCTGACAGTTCAGAGTAAGCAGGTAAACGAAAAGGTTTATCTCCCTCTCGAAATCGAAAAGCCTTATATCTTTGAAACAGTAACTTCTATTGGTTCTGTTACAGGTGACGGTAAGAAGGCTAAAAAAGAAATGATAAAGGTTCCTGCTGCAGAAGATGGCGTTGGTTCATTCTATGTACAGCTTGATCCTACAAGACTTGGTATGCTTCATGAAGCTGTAGACTACGTATTCCGTTATCCTTACGGTTGTATGGAACAGAGATCAAGTAAGGTATTCCCTCTGATTGTATTTGGTGACTACATAGATGTATTTGACCTTAAGTCAGAGGTTGCAGATCCAATTGAAGTAGCAGTAAATGAAATCAATTCATGGGAAAATGTTCAGAAGTGGAATGGTGGTTTCCCTTACTGGCCTAATGGAACCGAACCTAATGCTTATGTATCTGCCCGCATTGGTGAAATTCTTGCCATTGCTCAGCAGAAGGGTATTAGGTTTACAAAGAATATTGATCTTGAAAAACTTGGCTCTTACCTTATTTCTGTAGCAAATGACAGTATGGATAATGATTACTACAGTTCAATGACTGCAGTTTATCAGTACTATGTTGCCAGTCTTCTTGGAAAGAAACCATCTGCTTCTAACCTTGCTAAACTTGAAAAGGATATAGAAGGCTATGCAGGTTCAATGGCAACTCTTGCCCTTACTTATGACCAGCTTGGTATGAATAAAAAGCGTGATGCTCTTGTAAAGAAAATCCGCAACAGAATTTCATTTACATCAAGGGGTGCAGATATTGACAGCAACGATTATGACTACTGGTGGGGAGATTCAACAGATGACTACAGTTACTGTCTCCAGCTCTTCTCTAAGATTAGTCCTGATGATGATGTAAATGATCATCTTATTTTTGAACTTCTTAAGCTTCAGTCTGCAAGGGGATACTGGTCTTCTACAATGTCTACTGTTCGCGTAATGGTAGCCGTTAATCAGTATATCCTTGGACGTAACCTTAAGAACCTTGACTTTAAGGCAGTTGCATATCTTAACGACAAACCTGTTCTTTCCGGAGAATTTGAAGGTCTTGGAGCTAAGGCTGTAGACCGCCGCATTAAGTTTGGTGATATTTCAAGCGAGAGTAATGTAGAAGTTCCAGTTGAATTCAGAAAGTCTGGTACCGGAAACCTTTATTACACAATTTCCATGAAGTATGCTATTCCACCGGAAAAGCAGGAAGCCCGTGATGAAGGTATCTGTGTTTACTCAGAAATTTATGATGTTAAGACTGGTGAACTTGTTACAGATAACAACCTTATCGAAGGAAATGTTTACAAGGAAAAGGTTTATATTTCTTCTACAGATAATCTTGAATATGTAGCTATGCGTGTTCCTGTACCTGCAGGATGTGAAATCCTTAATGCTGCATTTGCAACAACAGGAAGTCAGTATGATAATAACCGTGGAAGTTATAATAGTAATAGTGATTATGATGATGATTATTATTACTACTGGTACTCATACAACTGGCTTTCTAACAGAGAAATATTTGATGCAGAAGTTCAGTATTTCTGGGATTACTTCCATCCAACAGAAACAACTGTAGAGTTTATGTTCCGTGCAACAAGATCAGGCTTGTATAACACTCCATGTATTACAGCTGAATGTATGTACGAAGAAGAAATCTTTGGCCGTTCACAAGGTCAGGTTTGGAATATTTCTAAATGAACATTAAGTTCATCATAAAAAAAATGATGAAGGTAAAGCTTCCTCTGGCAGCTAAGATTATTCTTGGTATTGCCGGAGGAATCCTTGCCTTAGTCCTGCTTTTTAATCTTGCCCTTTATTTGATTCCATATCCTGGACTTGAAGAGTTTAAGCACAGGCAGTACAGTACCCGTTTTTTTGACAGGGACGGAAAACTTCTGCAGGTGCTTGCTCTTGAAGAAGGGCTTCACCGTGAATACTATCCTCTTGAAAAATACCCTAAAGAACTTCTTGATGAATTTGTTTTACAGGAAGATAAAAATTTTTATTCTCATAATGGTGTTGATGCAGTTTCTGTAATCAGGGCCATGATGCAAAATAAAAAAGCCGGAACAGTTGTTAGTGGTGCTTCTACCATAACAATGCAGCTGGTAAGAATTATCAGTCCCCGCAAGGAAAGGGTAACTGTTGGCAAAAAAATAGTAGAAGCCTTTAAGGCCCTTCATCTTGAAAAACATCTTTCTAAAGACGAAATCCTTGAGCTTTACATAAACAACGTTCCTTTTGGATATCAGTGTGAAGGCGCTGCTTCTGCTGCAAGAACTTTTTACGGCATTACTCCAGGGCATCTTACAGATAAAGAAATAAAGGAACTTGCAAAAATCCCAAGGCGGCCTTCGGATTATAAACCGGCAAAGCTTTATGAATATCCTTTTGAAATTCCTCATTATATAAATCATCTTGTTGGTGAATATAAAAGCAGAAAGGAAGTAATTCCTCCGGAGCTTCATCTTGCCATAGACAGTAAGCTGGCAAAAAAAGTTATTACAAGTATTAATTCCCAGCTACATACTTACCAGGATGCCCGCATTCATAATGGTGCAGCTTACGTTATAAACAACATTACCGGAGAAACCGTGCTCTGGATTGGTAACAGTGATTTTTATGACGACCAGCATTCCGGTCAGATTGATGGTGTAACGGTAAAGAATCAGCCGGGAAGTTCCATGAAGCCTTTCCTTTATGCCCTTGCTCTTGAAAACGGATTTTCGCCTAATTCAATTTTACCGGATATTCCTCAGGATTTTGGTGGAAAGGGTGTTTATGTTCCCCAGAATTTTAACAATCAGTTTAATGGTCCTGTAAGGTTCAGGGTAGCTCTTGCTTCAAGCTTAAATGTTCCTGCAGTTTACCTTCTTTATCATATGGGTGTAGACAGGTATATGGCTAAGCTTGAAGAACTGGGTTTTGAATCCCTTAGGGGAACAAGAGAGTCTACAGGCCTTTCTTTAGCTTTAGGTTCCAGTGAAGTTACCCTTTACGAAATGGTAAATGCCTTTTCTACATTTGTGAATGATGGAAAGTTCAACGGACATCAGGTATATCAGAAAGATACTGCCAGAATCATGTGTTCAATTTTAAGTGATAAAAATGCCAGGGAGCTTGGCTTTGGTCATGCAAAGGTTTTTGATACTCCTTACCCTTCTATTTTTAAAACAGGAACTTCCAATCAGTTTCAGAACATTATAGCCATTGGTGCAACAAGTAAATTTACTGCCGGTGTCTGGATGGGAAACTTTGACGGAGAAACTGTTGTACGCAAAACAGGCAGCAGTATTCCGGCTCTTGTTGTAAGGGAAATCCTTGATGCTTTAACAGAACGTTATGGATGTGATCCTTTTGCAGAACCAGAAAAATATCAAAAGGTAAAGGTTTGTACTTTGTCCGGACTTGCTCCTTCTGAAGCCTGTCCTTCTGTAGCCTGGGAATATGTGCTTAAAACAGCAGTTCCAAATATGCAGACCTGTAACTGGCATTCTTTAGAAAATGGACATATAAAAATTACCTATCCTTCTGAATATCAGCACTGGGCTTATGGAAGAAATATAAATGCAACTGACTTTTTTTCAGACGGTGAGTTTGAAATTATGTTCCCAAAGAATGAAGCTGTATTTATTTTTGATCCTGGAATTCCAGAGAATGTACAGGAGCTTATGGTTATTGCTTCCGGCGGTAAGGAAAGGGAAGCCTTTCTTAGTCTGGACGGTAAGCCTGTAGCAAAAAAGGAAATGCCTTTTTCATGGAATCTTCCTTTAACCAGGGGAGAGCACCTTATAGAAATAAGCTGTGGTTCAGAAAAAGACAGTGTTAAATATACAGTAAAATAATTTAATTAAGAGCCGGACTTTTTAAGTTCAGCTCTTTTTTTTAGAAATGGAAATACCGTCACCGCAGTCAAAAAATTCAGTTGTAAACTCTTCGTTGTTTTTTAAAAAATCTATGTACTTGCGGATTTTTTTTACAAGCTTAATGGTGCTGTAGTTATGGGTAAGTGACAAATCTTCTACCATTCCATGAAAAGAAAGGTTGTCGCTAAAAATAACTCCATTATCTGCAAGATTGTTTTTAAAGCGTTCAAAGAACTTAATGTACTGGGCCTTTGCAGCATCTATAAAAATAAGGTCGTATTTTCCTTCTATAGGATAGGTCAGGGCATCTCCGTTAAATATTTTTATCTGCTGCTCAAGATTGTTTTTCTTAAAGTTTTCTACTGCAGTGTCATAGCGGCTTTTGTCAATTTCTATTGTAGTAACATGTATGTCCGGATTAAGGCGTGCAAACTTCATGGAAGAGTAACCTATGGCAGAACCTATTTCCAGAATATTTTTTATATTGTTTTCCTTAATGTAACTGCATATAAAGTCAGAACCTTCGTCCTGCATAATTGGAACTTCGTTTTTCATGGCAAAGTTTTTTACTTCTGATTCTCTTGCCGGGTCAGAAAGTATGCTGATGAATTTTTCTATTTCGCTGGCAACACTAAAGCAAAGGTCCGCATTGCACTTTACAAGTTCTTCCCTTTTACCCATGCCTCCACGAACTGCTACACTTTTACATCCGGCAGCCCTGGCATTTTCTATGTCCTGAAGGCAGTCAGATAAAACAATTGCATCCTGACATTTAAAGTGGCTTCCGGTTTTTGTATTTATTTGATTTACTGCCTCTTCTATATTTTTAGAGTAAGAGATTACATCAAAGTAAGAATCTATTTCAAAGTAATTAAGGATTCTTTCTGTAAGCTCCGGACATTTTAATGACATAAGGGCAGTGTATTTATTTTTTTTCTTAAGGACTTTAAGAAGTTCCTTTATTCCTGCATAGAGATTTGTCTTGTCCGTTGCCCTGCTTCTGTATTCCTTAAGGAACTGCTGGTATATGCTTTCTGTTTTTTCTTCATCGTCACATCTGTAATGATTTTTTGTAGAAAGGAGAAGGCAATTTACTAATGTTTTTTTAAGGTCATCTTCTATAAGATTCTTTATTTGGTTTTCTTCAAGGGTCCAGTAGGTAAAATGTTTTAAAGCTGCATTGATACTGTCTGCAATGTCATCAGCTGAGTTAATAATTACGCCGTCAAAGTCAAAAATATAAAGTTCCGTCATAAGTAAGGGAATAATAAACTTAGAAAGATATTCTTTCAATAATGCTTTTTAAGGTGACGTAAAAATTATTTACTGATAACATTTATATTATGAAAAAAACTTTTATTATTATAATGTTATCTTTTATGTCTCTTTTTTCTTTTGCCCAGGAATTTTATAAAGAAAAGGTTCCCGGACAAAAAGAATATGTTATGTATCTTCATTCCTATGACTGGGGTGCAGCTGTAAATCTTCTTGTTTGTGATGCTGCAGTAACTTTAAATCCTGATTCAATTAAGACAGAAGACTTTAAAGTAGAAAGAGTAATTGTTAATGAAGACCAGACAGATTCAGCAAGAGGTATGGCTTATTCCCGTAAGATAGAAGAAGTCTATCCTTCTGACAAATATGGTAATCCTGTAAAAAATGCATCCCGTTATATAGCAATAAAACTTTCTGTTCACTATGAAGATGAAGAATGTGATTTTTATACCGGCAGAATATTAAAGGGAAGGTGTAAATACTATCTTTACAGAATTACAAATAAAAATCTTAAGCTTTCCATTACACAGCTTTCTGGTATTGTAAGTCCGGCTGCTGATTTTACCATTCAGATGATTACAAAAGATGGTCTTACAATTAAGTATGCTTCCTGGAATCCACCGGAAGAAAAAACAGATACACCCCTTATTATCTGGTTCCACGGAATTGCAGAAGGGGGAGATAATCCATACATGCCTTTACTGGGCTTAAAATCTACAGCTTTAATTTCTGAAAATATACAAAAGTATTTTCCTGAAGGTGCCTGCGTTTTAATTCCCCAGTGTCCTACAGGCTGGCTTGAGACAATAGACACAGATGTTTTTGGAATGAGGGTATGGGCTCCTGTTGATATAGGTGGAACTGTAGATCGTAAACTGGATTCAGCAAGAAAATTTGTAACAGGCCTTAACTTTATGGACAGCGATGTTCGTAGTGGAAAGTATCAGGCTCCGGAGATGGAAAAGAATGAAGACCCGGATAAAAAACCTTATGCTGCAGTTTCTTATTATACTCAAGTTGTAAAGGCCATGATTGATTCTTATATTGCAAGGAATCCCTGGATTGATACATCACGTATATATGTTGGAGGCTGTTCTGCCGGCGGTTATATGACAATGAACATGCTTATTCAGTATCCTGACTTTTTTGCAGCAGCTTTTCCCGTATGTGAAGCCTATCCTGATGTAAAAATTACTGATGCACAGATAGAAAAACTTGCAAAGATACCCCTCTGGTTTACTCATGCAGAAAATGATGAAACCATAAAGATAGCAAATCATGATGGTCCTACTTATGAAAGATTAAAGCAGGCTGGAGCAAAAGATTTGCATTATTCTCTTTTTCCAAATGTAATTGATAGTGAAGGGGTAGAGATAGACGGCCATTCTTCCTGGTCTTATGTATTAAACAATCAGTGCCAGGAAGGAGACCTTACTCTTTTTGAATGGCTGTCCAGACAAAAAAAGTAAAGGGTAAGTTTTATTTTTTAATTACAACAAGATTGCGTTCATGATCTTCAAGGTATGGCACTGAAAGTGTTATTACCTTGTAGTCAGGAACCATAACTTCTACTTCTGACATTTCTGTCTTTATTTTTTCAAGCCTTGCCTTGTAAGCTGCAAGATGTCCGCCTTTTTTAAGCATGGCAAAAAGAAGCTTTACGATTTTTTTATCAAAGGGATGAAAGGCACGGAAAACTTCAAGGTCAAAGATTTCTTTTTCTACAGCATCTGCCGGTGAACATAAAACCTTTACGTTTTTAAGGTTCATCTTGTGAATGGCACTTTCAAGGAAGGTACAGCGTTTTTCCATTCTCTCTACCAGGGTAAAGGAATTTTCCGGAAAAGCTACTGCCAGTGGAATTCCAGGACAGCCGCCGCCGCTTCCTATGTCTCCGATTTTAGAAGAACTGTCTATTAATCCGGCAATATGAGGAACTGCTGCAAGTGAATCAAGAACATGGTTTACTGCAAGTTCATCTTCATTATCTGCCTTCATAAGATTGTAGCTTTTATTAAAATCAAGAACGGCTTTTATATAGATTTCCAGCTGCTTAAACTGTTCTTCTGATAAAGTAAGTCCCAGTTTTTTGCAGCCCTGAATCAGTTTTTCATTCATTCTTCATCTCCAAGATCTACTAAAAAGTCCAGCTGCCAGTTGGCATCAGCAGTGTGCATTGTAAGAAGGTTTCCTGTGCGGGTTGCAGTAAGGTTCTTCTTCTGGCTTAACTGATAAATAAAGGAATATTCATTAAGGTAGTCCTGACTTACCAGAGCTGTAACTGTGTATGTAGAAGTTCCATTTTCTTTTTCTATATTAAAGTAAAGATAAAAGGTTTCGCTGCGGGTTTTTCCGTCACTTAAATAGCGTCTGTCTCCTGTTACAAGAAAAGCACCATCTTCCTGAAGGGAAGAAATGTAAATCTTGCGGCAGGTTCTTAGAATGTCATAGCTGTTAATAGAAAACCTGAGAATCTTTGGTTTTACCACAGCCTTTTTTGAAGAAGTACTGTCTTCTTCTCCTTCTGTAGTTACATAATCTTTGGCAGGGGTAGCAAAACTTTTGTCAGCTTCTGTTTTGTAAAGAAGTTCTGAGTTCTGTTCTTTTATCTGTCTGAGTTCACTAAGAATTGCTTCAAGGCTGTCATCTGAACTGTCCAGGGAGTCAAGCATTCCCAGTTCACTCATGGTAGAAAGGTCCTGGGCACTGATTGAAGACAAAACTTTTTTAAGGCTGCCTGAATCTGTGGTAATGTCGTCACTTATTTTTGACTGAACCTTTTTCTGACTCTGGGGAGCGTCATATATTTTTGACGAAACAGTGTTTGGTGTATAAAAACCTTCTCCGATTGTTGGTGCAGAAAGGGTGTGCATTCCGGAAGTATCGATTTTAATTTCCGGAATAGATGGCGTATTTATGGCAGGGGTCTCTACTGAGGGTGTATTGTTTTTTTCATCACAGTAAAGGTTCCCTGCAAGAGAAGCGGTAATTAAAAGTGCAGCTGTTTTTTTGATAAAGCTATAAGCTGGCAAGACTTTCCTCCACGTATTCAAGACGGGTTGTAAGTTCATTAATAGTTCTTGTAAGGCGGTCCCGTTCTTTTTCTAGTTTTTCTTTAGGATCTATTTCCTTTGCTTTTTTCTTCATCATGGCAATTACGCTGTCAGGACTTTTTCCCTGCTTAATTGCTTCGTGTACTTTTTCTTTATCGGTAACTTTTTTCTGTGCGGCTACAAGTTTCATGTTTTCAAAACCTAAGTCAGCATCTGTTTCCGGCAGCTGTCCTACTTTTGTAATGGACTTTGCTGTAGTTCTTGGCAGCTGAAGTATACGGTCAATATAATCTTCGTAACGGATATTTGCCTGGTCACAAAGGGCATGGGCTTTAATAAGGCTTTTACCCAGTTCCTGCATAAGGTGGCCGTTAGGTGCTATGTATTTATCTTTTATTTCCTGAGTAAGGCTTTCAAGTTCCGGTGACATAGTCATGTCCAGCTTGTAGTAGCCTTTTTCTTCTGCAATATCCAGAAGTCCGTGGAATTTTGCCCAGAAATAGTTTGTATGACTTCTTGCGCAGCCTGGAGGTTCCCTTCCTCCGTTTTTAGCAATGTCTTCTTCGTTTATAAGGTGATGGGTATATTCATGTATTGCTGTATAAATAAGCTGATTGTCTGTCTTAAAGTTTTTATTGTGAAGGAGAATCTCCCTTAAGTCCGGCTTGTAAAGTCCGTTTACCCTTGTACTTTCTTTACCGGTCATTGTAACAGTAAAATCCAGCTGTGAATCCTGTATATCCAGGAGCATTTCTTTAATAGTTGCGTTATCCATTCTTCAGATGTTATCCCAGCAGACCCATTTTTGCAAGAATCAGGCTTGCAGCTACTGTTGCAGCAGTTTCAGTTCTAAGGACACGGATTCCCATGCCTGTTCTTATATAGCCATAGCTTTCTAAAAGTTCCCTCTCATCTTTAGACCAGCCTCGTTCACTTCCTATGGCAGCAATTGCTTTGTTAAAGCCTTCTTTTTCTGCCAGTAAATCCATCTGTTTAATAAGGCTCATGTCAGGACTTACGTTGTCCAGGGCAAAGCGGGCAGTTTTTTCCTGCTTTTGAGCTGAATCAAGTTTAATTGAATCAAGGCAGTCTTTTAGAGATTCATGGATAAATACCTGGGGAACATGGGTTCCGGCAGCTTGAATTGTTCCTTCCAGCAGCATTTTGCGGCATTCTTCCGGAGAAGCCAGGTCTGCTTTAAGGTAGGATTTTTCTCCCAGTTCAGTGGCTGTAAGGTGAATCTGGCATACTCCCAGTCCGGCAATATCCCTTAAAAGGCGTTTAAGCTGAATTGGTCTTGGGAATCCTACAATCATAACCAGGGGATAAAGGGGTTTTCCGTCACTCTGGCCTGTAAATTCAAAGTGAATCTCTCCGTCAAGCCAGGTTTTTCTTCCGTCAGGGCTTTTTTCTTCCCGACTTTCTATTTTTGTAATCAGGGCAGTGCCGGCTTCTCCGTCAATTATTCCTGCAGAAAAGCTGTCTCCCTCTTTTTTATGGAGAATTTTTATAAGATGCTGTCCCCTCTGATCCCTAAGGCTTAAAGGGGAATTAATCTCTTCTTTAGTAAAAAGGCAGATATTCATTCAGTCAGTATAGCACAAAATCAGACTTTTATCTGTGACAGAACCTTTCCTATTGAGTCGTGAATGGCCAGGCTGGCAATATTATCTCCGGAGCCTGGATCCCTGTTTATTAAAACTATGTCTTTTCCCCGGTAATACTGAATAAGTCCGGCAGCAGGGTATACCGTAAGGGAAGTTCCTCCAATAATAAGAAGGTCAGCTTCCATTAGTGCATTAATTGAATCAGATACGCATTTGTCATCAAGACCTTCGTTGTAAAGAACTACATCCGGTTTTATAAGTCCGCCGCATTCCATACAGCGGGGGATTCCTTCTTCATCACTGTTATCCCTTATATAATCAGCGTCGTAAAATTTTCCGCATTTAGTACAGTAGTTACGCAGGGTGCTTCCATGAAGTTCCAGGACTTTTTTACTCCCGGCACTCTGGTGAAGTCCGTCTATGTTCTGGGTAATAACTGCAAGAAGCTTTCCCTTTTCTTCCATTTCTGCCAGCTTTTTATGGGCTGCATTAGGTTCAATTCCAGATACAAGAAGTTTTTCCCTGTAAAAGCGGTAAAATTCCTTAGTCTTTCCAAAGAAAAACTCGTGGCTCAGTATGGTTTCCGGAGGGTAGTCCCATTTCTGGTGGTAAAGTCCGTCCGTACTTCTAAAATCAGGAATTCCGCTTTCTGTAGAAACTCCTGCACCTCCAAAAAATACGATTTTACTGCTGGAATTTATAAGTTCCTGAAGTTTTGAAATATTTTCTTCCATAAACAGTCTCCTTCTTAAAAAGTATAACACTTTTTAAAGAAATTTACCCCCATAATAAAATTGGAGAAATTTGACATTTTAATTGTTACTTTTTACACTATTAAATTGAGCAGATGTTATTTCTTCTAAGGTTTTTTTTATGGAGAAATCGGTAAATCCTGCCGAAAATCTAAGTAATAGTCCGACTTATTAACGGAGAGTGATATGTTTAAGAAAGCTTTAATAATATTGTTTTGTGCCTCAATTATTGGAATACAGTCCTCTGCTGCACCTAATCCTGCAAAGGTAGATGAACAGACTATTCCCTCTTCTGTAGAGGCTGGAGAAGCCCACAAAGAGGAAGACGGTAATACTCTTAACAGCTGGGAAAAAACATTCCCTCTTGAGCAGAAAAAAGAAGGTAAGTACAACATTGTAGTTACAGCAGAAGACCAGGCTGGAAACACTACTGTTGCCGGTCCTTATAATATTTACATAGACTCAGAGTCGGACAAACCTGTAGTTGGTATTACAAATCCTTCAGAAGGAATGCGTGTACCTGGTAACCTTAATATTGTTGGTACCTGTACTGATGATGATGGTGTTGATGTAGTTTATATTATTTTTGATGACGGTCCTTATAAGGGAATTCCTCAGCCTGCAAACGGAAGGGAATTCTGGTCTTATGAACTTAATACAACTGAATGGCTTGAAGGTCCTCATACAATAGAAGTTTACGGTATTGATAAGTCAGCTCCTATTGATGAAGCCTGGGAAAAGGATAAGAAAATCCTTATGGGCCCTCCATATAATTTTTCAGAAGAAAAAATCAAGGAAATAGAAGACAAGCGTATAAAGGCAAAGGAAGCCCTTGCTTCTGAAGATCTTGCAAAGTTAAATGAAGAATACGAAAAGAACGGTAAGATTAAAAATCCTCTTATTTCTGACAGAGGTGATTCTGTAAAGGTAACATGGCAGCTTGACCGCCGTACTCCGGAAATCCACGTAATGAATCCTGCAGAAATGGGTTCAATGAAGAGCGGCCGCTTTAAGATTGAAGGTTATGTTACAGACGGTAACGGAATACAGAGTCTTGAATATAGCTGTAACGAAGAAAAGAAGTTTGCAGACCTTGAAGCAGCTGATCTTAAAGAAGTAAAACTTGAAAAATCAAAATATTTCCAGGGTGAAGAAAGAAAGGCTGAATATGAATCATTAAAGGCTCAGGGTATTTCTGTTGTATATGAATTTTCCATTACAGTAGACAGCCGTCAGCTTGAAGAAGGTGCCCGCAAGTGTCTTTTAAAGGCAAGGGACGGTGCAGGTTCAGTAGGAAGGCTTACATATCTTTTCCTTGTAAAGAACAATCCTCCTAAAATTGAGATTCTTACTCCACAGGAAAAGGAAGCTCAGAATGGTATCTTTAGTGTTGCCGGTTATGCTTTAGGCAGTTACAAAAAAGAAAAGATTAAGGACGGAGAAGAAACTAAAGAAGTAGAAAAGCGTGAAGTAAACGGTATTAAAAAGCTTGAATGGAGCTTTGGTGATCTTTCCGGCGCTTTCTATGCAAGGGATGACTTTAAGGAAGAATATAAGGACGTAGATGATAACCACAGCCTTATTCCAGGAAATCCTTACTGGTCTGTAGAACTTGATACCCGTAAGATTAACAAGAAGTCAGAAACTTTCCAGATTACCGCTACAGATATTATGGGTAATACTGTAACAGAAAAGCGTACTATTCTTCTTGATCAGGAAGCAGACAAGCCTCTTGTAAGCATTAAGTATCCTGTAGAAAACGAAGGTGTAGACGGAGAAGACGGACTTCTCTTTATTCGTGGTATTGCAGAAGACGATGATGGTGTTGTAAAGGTTATTTACTCCCTTGATGGCAAAGATGAATCTACAGTTGAATGTAACGGTGTTTTCTATACACAGATTCCTGGTGCATTAAGCGATGGTACTCATACCCTTACAGCCTATGCAGTAGATAAATATGGTGTAAAGGGTAACGAAACTTCTGTTTCCTTCCAGTCTAAGGGAATTGCTCCAACTTATTCCGGGGCAAAATATCTTTCAGGTAAATCTTCTCAGGAATTTACTGACGGTATGAAGATTAATCCGGAAGAAAATGGTTCTTACGAAATAAAGGTAAATTCCAGCTGTGGTCTTAAAGCCGTTAACTGGGAATTAAGCTGGGGCTCAAACGGCAGCATTAAAAAGGATCTTACTGTTGGAGAAAACGCAAAGTCAGCTACCGTAAGTATTCCTTTAGGTGGAGACGATATTCCATGGGGCTTCTCAAAAGTTACTGTCAGGGCAACTGATATTTACGACAGGGAAAGCCTTCATTATGCAATCCTTAATATAACTGACCTTACTCAGATTAATGTAGAAAAACCAGGTGTATACTTTACAGATTCAATTGTTGCAGAAAATGGTGCAGTAAAGATTAATCCTGACTATCCTCTTACAGGATATTTTGCCGGCGGAAAGATTTCTTCCGTAGCAACAGTTCCTGCAGTAAGGGGTGTAAGTGCAGCCTTTGACGGAAATGTTATTACGGTAACAGCTGCTCCTGGTGCTTCCAGTGCTAAGTTTAAGGTAAGGGTTACAACAGATATCTGGACAAACTACGATTCACAGGAAATGTATTTCTATTCTGATGAAAAGGCTCCTGTAATTACAATTGATTCAACTTCTAAATATGACACTGAAAACGGA
This sequence comes from Treponema sp., assembly GCF_024696245.1. Taxonomy (GTDB): domain Bacteria; phylum Spirochaetota; class Spirochaetia; order Treponematales; family Treponemataceae; genus Treponema_D. The sequence goes on along the minus strand of NZ_JAILGZ010000073.1, from coordinate 12,196 downwards.
AGGGCCTTTGAGTTCCTTACCCAGAGTGACAAACTTTCTATTAGTGGTGGAGTAACTGCAGATTCAGATGTAAGTATTTCTTACAGAATTTTCTCTGCTAAAGTTCAGATTGATGACAGCGGTTTTATTTCTGTAATCAGCAATCCTGAAACTTCTGAATTAACGAAGGTTGACCTTAACAGAAGGGGTAAGTTCTCAATTACAAATCTTACAACAGACAAGGAATTTGCTTCTGACGGTATGTATGTTGTTGAACTTGTTGCTGAATCAGCATCAGGTAAAAAATCAGCAGAGGCTGTTTTTGTAAGAAAAATCCCATATCCTCCTGCAGCTGGCGGTGATAAAAAGTCTTCTAAAAAAGATCCAAAGCTTTTCTGGCTTAAAGGAGAAAACTATTACGGAATCTGTGTTTACCAGGGTGAATGTGACAACCTCTTTAAGGTAGTTAAGGCTGACGAAATTAAGGCCGACACCGGTTCACTTAAATTTGAAGTAAAGGCAACAGATGCAGAAGTTAAGGGAAAGGCTCCTTCTTATACAGAAAGCCTGTCTGTTTCTGCTCCTGTAGAAATCGATGCTCATTTTGCAGAAATCGATGGTGCTCCTTATAAGAGCGGTATGTCTATTGTTCTTGAAAAGGGAACAAATGCAGAAGCCGGTCATAAGGGTCTTATTAAAATAAATTCAAATGCTGCAGTTACAGGCGTTACATACAGCTTTAACGGCGGTTCGGAAAAATCAGCTGCTATTCTTCCTGGTTCTACCGGTCCTGAATATTCAGCAGAATTCCCTCTGGCAAACCTCCCTGCAAAAATTAACTCCCTCAAGGCTGTTGTTACAACTGCAGGTGGTACAAAGAAAGAAATTACAGGAACAATTATTGTTCTCAGAACCCATGCAGTACTTAACAATGCTGCAAAGATTTTCTGGTCAGAGACAGATGGTGTAACTCTCAGCGGTACATCTTATGTTCTTAATGACGGTGCAGCCCTTAAGGCATTTGCAAATATTCCTTTCCAGAACATAAAGGCTTCTGTCCGGGGCGATGTTCGCGGATTAACTGCAGAAGCCGGTCCTAATAACACAGTTCTCTTTAAGGCTACTTCTGACGGTACATACAGGGGTGTTTCTATCCGTGTAACAGACGAAGCCGGTGGTGCATATAATTCTCCGGAAGTTACCCTTGTTGTAGATACATCAAAACCAACTATTACCCTTAACAGACCTAAGGATATGGCCTTTGTACAGAAGTCATTCCGTGTAAGCGGTTCTGTTACAGATGGTAATGGTGTTTCTTCCCTTGAATATACTCTCTCTGATAATGCAGATGCTGAATGGAAGCCTGTTTCTATTCCAAAGGGTGGCGGAGAATTCAGCTTTACAGTAGACCTTAGTGATATTCCTGACGGATATGCAGGTCTTTCACTCCGTGCAAAAGATACTTCCGGAAAAATTGCTTACTGCAATACTGTAGTTCAGAAAGATACAACTGCTCCTCAGGTTCAGGTTATTCTTCCTGATGCAGCAAGTACAAGCGTTAACGGTGAAAATACAATCGGCTTCCTTGTAAAAGAAGCTGGTCTTCTTAAGAGCATTACATATCGTTCTCCAGGTGGAGCACGTTCAGAAGAATTTGAAATCTATGCTCATCCGGAAGATATTCCGGCAAAAACACTTACAGACAGTGAAGGAAAGGAAGTTCCTGTAGCAGACAGAAATAATCCGTTAAAGACCCTTAATTCTTCACTGCCACATATGGAAGTAGGAACAGCAGCATTCCCTATTGATAACAGGATGTCATTTGTATTTACAGATGCAGCCGGAAACTCAACTGTAATTCCTGATTCATCTTACAGCTGGGAATTTAAAGTTAACTCTGAATCAGACAAGCCTGTTGTAGAAATTAACCTGCCGGAAGAAAATCAGGTTCTTACTACAGACTTTAAGATTTCCGGTGTAGTTTCTGATGATGACGGTCCAAGCCGTGTTTACTATAGAATAGACAGTGGCCGTTATCAGCTTGTATCATCTGATCCTTCTCTTGCAGAAACTGATGATGCAAACCTCCGCTATAACTACGAAATTGAAGTTCCACTTTCTTCAATGACAGACAACGAACATAGTGTAAGTGTTTACTCTGTTGACCGTAACGGTATCCGTGGTTCAGAAGATGTCCGCAAGTTCCGTATTTCTCTTGAAGAACCAAAGGGCTGGATGAATGAACCTGATATCAGTAAGACTGTTAAGGGTATTGTAACCCTCAGGGGAACTGCCAGCGATAAAAACGGAATCAGTAAGGTTCAGGTTTCTATTGATAACGGTGCTTCTTATAATGATGCAGAAGGTACTACAAACTGGAGCTATACTTTTGATACCCGTGTAATTCAGGACGGAACTCACGTAGTATTCTTTAAGGTATATGACGGCTATGGAATTACAGGTCTTTATTCATCTTTGATTAACATTGATAATACTGCTCCTGAACTCAGGCTTGAGCTTCCTCTTGATGACAGTAAGACTTCTAAGAACCTCTTCTTCTCAGGACAGACAACAGACAACATCGGACTTACTGAACTTTACATTACAGTACGTTCCCTTGAAGGTAAGACAGTACCATCACGCCTTGCTCACTATGAACTTACACCTTCAGAAATTATTTCTGAAATTATTGATATTGAACGTTCCCTTAATGACGGCTTCTATAACGTAGAACTTACAGGAAAAGATGCTGCCGGAAACGTAACCCGTGTAAGCCGCAACATTCAGCTGGATTCAAAAACTCAGCTTGCCAGGGCAGAACTTCTTTACCCTCTTAATGGTGAACATCTTAATGGTGAATTCAACATTTACGGTATAACAAGTTCAGAAGAAGATGACCCTGTTCAGTATGTAGAGATTTCCCTTAAGGACGGAAGCGGACAGCTTAATTCTGACAATAGGATTATTGCCGCTGCAGAACACCTCCCTTATGGAAAGAATGTTACAAAGAATACAAGTATGCTTACTCCAAACGGCTACTTTAAGTTCAGAATCTGCCCTGTTTACAAACTCTATGACAAGGAAGGAAACGTTCTTAAAGACGAAGAGGGTAAGGATAAGACAGTATCCCTTACAGCAGGTGTTTACAGATATAAGGTTATCTCCCACACAAAGAATGGTAAGGTAATCGAAAGCCGTGAACAGACCTTTGTTTACGCTCCTAATGGTCCATGGGTAACTCTGGATAATGCAGACTTTACTTACGGTGACTTTGCTCAGAACAGACCTCTCCTTGCAGGTAATGCCGGCTACATTCTTACAGAAGAAGAAAAGGCAGAGCTTAAGGACAAAAAGAATATTTCTGTAGAACGCAGGCGTGAACTTGAAGGTAAAAAGATTAAGGGCGTATACGTAAGCTTTGACAATGGTAAGTCTTATAAGGCAGTTTCCCGCAAGAACAGGGGTAACTGGTCTTACAGAATTGAAAACCTTGATATTGCAGCCGGAACCCACTTTATGCTTGTAAAGGCAGAGATGTACAACGGAGAAAATGCAATTACAAGAACTATTGTTCAGATTGACAGAACAGCTCCTGTAATCAAGCTTATTTCACCGGGAGAAGGCGGTCATTACAACCAGCAGCTTAACTTTAAGGGACTTACCAGTGATGACGTAAACCTTAAGTCAGTTAAGTTTGAACTTCGTAAGGGTGACAAGGCTGCTTATGAAGTACCAGCCTTTATTCAGGGTCTTTACTTTGATGTAAGCGTATGGGGAGCAACCCTTTACAATGTTGGTATTGGTCTTACAGCATTCGATAATGCAGTTAAGATTCAGGCTAACTTTGGTCAGTTTACCCAGAGCCAGCGTGATATGGTTTCTGACATGCTTGGTCAGTCACATACAGACCTGCGCTTTGGTGGTAACGTAATCGGTGCAAAGATTATTGCTCAGATTGGATATATTCCATTCAGGTACTTCTTTGGCCGTGACTGGGACTGGCTTAGTGCTTCTATTTCTGTAGGTGCAAACTTCTCTTACTTTACGGATTCTGGTGCTACTTCTACAGATGGAGAAAAGGTATCACAGGTACTTTCTGCAGCTCTTGTTCAGATTGAGTTCCCTAGGGTAACCATTCCGAATGCAAAGCTCTTTAAGACCTGGTCCCTTTACACTGAACCTCAGATCTGGTTTATTCCATCGGATATTGCCAGTGATGATGCTAAGAAGGAAGTGTTTACAGTATCACTTGGTATACGTACAAGCGTATTCTAAAAGCTGTGAATAAGAAAAGAATAAAATAAGTAATAGAAAGGGGCTGAACTTGAGCAGTTAAATGCTTTAAGTTCAGCCCCTTTTTTATTGAGGGTTTATTACAAAACCCTCAAAACGGCGAAGTCAAGGCTTTAAGCGTGAGCGTGCCTTGACTCGACGTATTGAATTAAATTGAATTAGATGTCTGACTTTTACTTTTTTATTTTAAGTAAGAGCGGATTGCATCTGCCAGACGGCTGCGCTTTACAGGATCATCAAAGGAAGCATAGCTGATGTCCGGAATAAGTCCTGCCGGTGAACTTGCAACCCAGAACCTTACGTCATCAGACTGACTGTCATAAGCCATGCATTTTTTATTTACAGGCGCCAGGCGGCTTTTGTCTGTAAGGTATTCCTGAACTTTTGAAGAAAGAAGAATGCTTAAAAGTTCTTCTCCTTTAAATTTGTTGTTTATCTGAAGGGCACAAATACTGCTTCCTGTTACAGCTTCTTTTGTAGCAATGTCGGCTTTAGGAAAATCCATGGTCTCAAAGTACTTGATGTAAAGCTGCTGAACTTTTCTGTGCAGGGAAAGGCTCATGTAGTAAACACCGGTTTTTCTTTCCTTAAAGTAATACTGAAGGAGGTCACTTTCCGTAACTTCATACCAGTTTTTAAGAATCAGTCCCTGGTCCTGCATTTCCTTAATTTCGTTAAGAACGGATGTAAGCATTGGAGTAACTGTTCTTCCATTGCTGAGGGACAGTTCTTTAGTAAGTTCCTTGTATCCGTTAATGCCAAGTTTTGTAAGGGCAAGGTTGCTTATAAAACCAAAGAGCTGGCTGTTTTCTTTTCCGGCACAGATAGAAGGATTTTCTATAAGACTGCTGTCTCGTTCTGCCTTAAGAAAAGCCATGTATTCCTTCCATGTAGAGGGAAGGGTAAGGTTAAGTTTTTTCTGGGGAACTGTATAAACGGAAACTTCATTGTGATCAAGAATAATCGGAAGAATCTTTTTGTTGATGGAAAGTGAATTAGGCACGGAAGTAAAACATCTGTCAGAAATAGTCATGGTGGATTCAGAAAGATTATCAGCGGCAATACCGTTTTTTGTAATCAAAAGTTCGTAGTTTCTGATTTCCCTGGAACTAAGTTTTTTGTCTCCGTCAATGTGCTTAAATCTGTAACTGCAGCCTAAGCCTGAGGACAATTCTTCTATCTGGGATTTAAGGATTTCTTCTATATCTTCATCCAGATCATAAAAGACGATTACAGGTTGTGCCTTTGCTGATTCACCACCCTGACATGATTTCAGGATTCCTGCAGTTACAAGAGCAAAGAGAATAAGGGCAGCGGCAGGAATAAGTACTGCTGGTTTTTTAATAAATTCAATTACTTTCATAGAAGGAGTTTACATCGAAATTCCGTCTTTGTAGAGGAAATTTACCGGAAAGTTTAAAAATTTGGTGAAAATTCAAAAAAAATTCAGTGAATTTCAATGGAGATTTTGGAGAAAAAGGCTATACTTTAAATGGAGCCTGTTCTTTTATTATATTATGCAGCTCTTCCTCCAAAAAACAGGCGGTAATATTTATGTTATTAAGAAAATCTTCCGAGGATATAGAGAATATCTTTTGAGAATTTTCGTAAATCTGGTCCTAGAGTTTTTTATGGAGAATAATATGAGCTTAAAAAAATTTTTATCAATATCAATTTCTCTTCTGGTTTTAACATTTGTTGCCTGTGAGATTGGTCTTGGACCTTCTGTAGATACAAGGGCTCCGACTGTATCTATAGTTAATCCGGCTACAGGAGATCTTGTAAAGGATACTATTACTGTTTCCGGTACATGGTCTGACGATAAAAGCGTTACAAAAGTTCTCCTTACCCTTAAAAAAATTGATACGGATACAGAAGAAGTCATTTTTGAAGATCAGGAAGCCACTCTTGGTGAAGGCAATGACTGGTCAGCACTTTTAGCAACAGCTCTTTCTGAATCAACTGAAGGCTGTCTTGCAACTCTTTCTGACGGAAGTTACGAAATCTCTGCTGTTGCCTATGATTCTTCCGGACATACTTCAAGTAAACCAACCAGTACTTTTGATGTTGATACTACAGCACCATTATTCTTTATGGAAAAGCCGGGGGTTGTAAGCATAGATTCTGATACTGATACGGATTTATATCTTTTTGGACATAAGGTTCAGCTTACAGGTGTTATAAGTGACAGTCACAGTCTGGACAGAATGGAAGTTTCTGTTTATGACTCCGATGGAAATCAAATTGAACTTGCTAAAAGCTCATTTACAGGTTTTGATGCCAACTCTACCGCTGTTACAATTGCCTGCTATTATTCAGATACCAGTTCCCTTGACGAAAATCAGCAGGCTCTTTATGACAACTATATTGCCATTTATGGAGAAGAAAACAGCTCCGGCTGGGATACAAACAAAACATTTTATGCCGTAGCTGAGATATATGATGAATTAGGTAATTCTTCTGAAAAGGTTTTCTTAGACGAAAGTCTTACGGAAGTTCTTAAAACAGCAGGCCTTACTTCTGTTCCAGATGTAAAGGAATGTATGCAGATTCTTACAGACTCTTATTCTGGAACCCTTACTGATGAAGAGATTGCTATTGTAAAAGCTGTTCTTGAGGGAACTTATGAGCAGACAGGTACTGCAGTAACTTATTGTGCAGATGCAGATACTAAGTTTGCCTTTATGATTAATTCAGATGCAGACCCTACATACAGAATCGTAAACTATTCTTACACTGATACAGATGATATTGCTGCAGCTTCTGTAAGCGGCTCCCTTAGTGTTACGGTTTCTTACGGAATTGATAAGGCAGAAATATATCCTTCAACTCTTGGTGCAAAAATAATCCTTCTTGATTCTAATCTTGCTGAAACAGATACAGTTATAGAAACTGATGGTACTTACATTACTGATCGTGACGGTAACAGTGTCAGCGGTGACGATACAACTGTTGATACTTATACATATACCCTTTACCTTGATACTTCATTTGGTCTTAAAGCAGGTTCTTATTACAAGGTAGAAATCCTTGGAACTGATACAAATGACAACAGCCTTGTTGCCCTTGATGGCAATAATTACGGATTTGCTATTAAGGATTCTACAAATACAACACTTACTGCTTCTTATTATCAGACTTCTAATGATTCAACCCTTACTAAGACCGGTTCCAATGTTTATGTAAACGGAGAAACAGAAGTTACTGTTTACGGTTCTTATGTAAACTCTGTCAGCGGTGTAGAAGACCTTACCTTTACTCTTGATTCAGTTGATTATGTTCCTGATACCCTGCTTTATTCTGCAACAGAATTTACTTCTGCAGATGACCTTGCAGAAATTTCAGACTGGGCTTCTTATGACAGCTTTACTGATAAAACTTTAATCCGCTCATGGAAGCTTGTAAGTCAGCCTTCTTCTGACGGAAAGCTTGTTGCTTATGGTAAAAATTGTACCCAGATTGCAACTTCTTCAGTAGTAAGTGTAAGTGCAAGGCTTTTTGAAGTTGTAGTTGATACTGAAAATCCTTCCCTTACATTGAATTCATTCTCTTCTTCTTACTATAAGTCTTCTGAGTCTGCTTATTATGTAAATAATTCTTCCGGCAATACCTTTACCTTTAAGGGTAATGCTTCTGATGGAAAAGCAGTTTCTTCTGTTACTCTCGATATTCTCACAGCAAGCGGAGAGGCAAGTTCTGTAACAGTTCCTGAAAATTCCGGAAATCTTTATAACTGGGAATTTGCTGATGTTGATTTAAGTTCCCTCTCTACAGGTGCTCAGGCTAAGTTTACTGTAACAGACGGTGCAGGCAATTCTGCATCTTCTGTAGTTACAATTGTATTTGACCTTGCAGGACCTCAGGCACTTCACTGGGCAGATGCAAATAACAAGGATATAGTTTTCCGTATTGGTGATACTGATAATAGTAGTGATGAACTTACGGCTGCCGGGTATACCTATGATTCTTCACTGGACAGTAAGGTTGGCGGAAAGTATTCATCTGGTTCTTATGGAAATGATACTTCAATTAAAATCAGGGGTAACTTCCTTGATACTGGTTCCGGACTTGCAAAAATCTACTATCAGATTCTTACAGAAGAACCTGATTCAGATGCAATAGCAGACTTCCTGGAAAATTATGCAACATCTTCCAGCGGCAGCTTCTCTCCTTTGACTACAACTTCTACAAAGAGAGTTTCTTATACAGATTCTGACAGCGTAAAATATTTTACTGAAGTAGAAAGCAATTACTCTTCTACTATTTCCGGATTTACTGCAACTGACAATTATCTTCTTCTTCTTGCAGTTGATAACGTAGGTAATGCAGCGGTAGATTCCCTTACAGTATTCTATGACTTTAATGGGGATGATGATTATTCAGATGATGGGGAATCAGGAGATTATTCATGGAATGGAATTCAGTCTTATGCCATTCATATTGATACGGATGCTCCTACTATTACAGCTTCTTCTTCTACCTTGTATTCAAATGCAACAGAGGATCTCGTATTCAGTGGAACAGCTTCAGACGGAAATGGCGCAGGTATTGCAGCCGTTACTATCGAAGTAAATGGAAAAACTATTACTTCTTCTGATACAACTTATGGAACAATTGAACTTGTTACATCAGGAAGTGATGATGACGGAAATGAATACAGTTCTCAGTATGTAAAGTGGACTGTTACTATAGATGCAGCTGAGGTATTTAGTGATGCTTCAGATGGAAACGTTACTGTATATGCAACTGCTGTTGATAATGCCGGAAGTGGTAACTCAACAAGGGTAAGTATTGCAACAGTTGCTGTTGATAAGACAGCCCCTGTTCTTTCGGTTACTTCTCCTTCTGATGCAGATTCTTCAGCTGATGGAATTCAGATTAACGGAACCATTGATATTAAGGGAACTGCCAGTGATAAGAGCGGTCTTGAAAGCGGCGGAATGATTTCCCTTTATTATACTAGTGATGAAACTACAGGAAATGTTTCTTCAATTTCTTCCCTTACAACTGCAAGTACAGCAGCAGAGGGCTGGGTTCTTTATAAAGAAATCGATGCCGTAAACAACTGGACTGTAAGTGATGTAGTAACATCTGAACTTGCTGATGATGGTGTTACAGTTTACCTTACCTTTAGCGTAACAGATAAAGCCGGAAATACAGGATATTCAACTCCTCTTGCTGTAGAAGTAGATCAGGATACAGACAGACCTGTAATTACACTTTCTAATATCGAAGACATCAGCTCTATGGCAGATGCAGATTCTGCTGTATGGCTTAAGAATACAAGCAGCCTTCAGCTTTATGTAAGTGATGATGACGGAACTCTTTCTTCAATAGAGTATTGTATTGATACTGATGGAGTATGGTCTGATGATGATGCAGCTACTGTAACTCTTTCTAATGGAGCAGGCAGCTTTACTCTTGCAGACGGAAGCCATGAAGTTCTCTTTAAGATTACAGATAATGAAGGCGGAGAATTTATTACTTCAAATACAAGTGAACTTGCTCAGCCTAAACTTTCTGACGGAACAAATATAAAATCTTTACCTCTTTATATTGCAATAGATAAGACAGTTCCTGTAATCGAAACTATCAGATATTCATATTATGACTCAGATACAGATGAATGGTCAGAAACTGCTTCTTCCCTCCCAACTCTTGGAGGAACCCGTACTAAGTTTACGGTAACATTCAGTGCCGGAGACGAAAACGGCATTGCCAGCGTAACAGCAGAAATCTCAGGAGATGATACTGTTCATACAGGAAGTCTTGGAACTGCAAGTCTTGATTCTAACGGAAAGTATTACTGTACATGTACTATTTCTGAAGTAGAAATATCTGACACCCTTACAACTGGTACTCATTCCCTTAAGGTTACGGTTACAGATAATGCCGGTCTTGAGACAGAAGAATCCCTTCAGGTTGCAATTGATAATACAGCTCCTGATGTTGAACTTACAGGACCTTCTTCTTCTGTTACTTCCAGTGGCTCGGTTCTTGCCTATGGTACAGTTTCCGGTGCATCTTCAATTTACTATGCCCTCTCTCCATCTTCAGAAAGTGCTCCTGATGGAAGTACAAGCGTAACTGCATGGACAGGTCTTGATTCAAACGGAAGTGCTGTAAGCGGAACTTGTTCTGCAACTCCAGCTTATGCTCAGATTACAGATGCAGGAACTTCATGGAGTGTATACTTTGATGGTAATGATGAATCAGAAACAGGTACTCATACCAGCCTTATGACTGATTATCTTGAAAGCTTTGGTATTACTGATGATGTAACTTCTTTTGACAACATAGTTTACCTTTACCTCTGGATAAAAGCTTACGACGAAACAGGTAACGTATTTGAAGACTGCTATACAATTATGTTTGATCCTCAGGGGGATAAGCCTTCTATTTCTTTAAGCTATCCTTCTGCTTCCGGAACAACTCTTGGTGGTACTGTAAAAGTTTATGGTACAGCCACAGATACTTACGGAACAAATATTGGTGTTGACAGTGTATGGGTTCAGATTATTTCTACCGGTCATGGTTCAGATACTTCCAGCGGATACGGAAGCTTTACTTACGATGACGCTAATGAAGTTACAGACTTCTCAATGACAACAAAGGACCTGGATTATCTTGCAGCTAGTGGTTACAGCGTTTACAACATGCGCACTTATGATGCATCTTCTTCTAATACAGCATGGGTAAGCGGTTCAAGTTCTGTAGCTTCTGGTTATTCTGTAGACGATTATGGAATTCTTGTTTCTGTCAGTGGAACTTACTGGAATCTTGATATAAACGGTTCTGAAGAATTTAACCCTACTGAAGATTCTGCTACAGCAACAAATGCCATTGCCCTTAAGTTTATTGCCAGGGACAGTGACAGTAAGTTCAGTCCTTCTACCTGCATTATGGCAAGCTTTGATGCTGATACTCCTTATGTATATGACCTTGGTCTTGTACAGTATGACGGCAGTACAGTTGCAGCTACCAGGGAATATGTTTCTGATATGTATGTTAAGGGCAGCTGGACTTTAACCGGTTATGTTCATGACGATGACAGTCTTGATGAACTTTCTATCGGTTCAGTTTCTCTTATTGAAGGCGGAGAGCTTCTTACAGTTTCAGGAGCAAGTGTTGAATGGGTTGATTCAAGTACAAAGACAGATGTTTACTTTGAATACACTCTTGCAACTGACGACGGTGTAGGTTCCCTTACTTATACAATTTCTGCCACTGATAGTGCTGAAGGTACAGCAAATACCGGTTCTACAGAAATAAGCATTAACTATGATAATGAAGCTCCTGTAATTGCTGCTTCCGGTGATGACGGCTTTGATATCAGTTCTGATGTAAAGCAGAGTAACAACTGGTACACCTTCTCTTCTGTTGCATCTGAAGATGATGTTGATAGTGTTTCACAGTCTGGCTTTGCCTATACAGCCTTCTTCTTTAAGCGTACTTATGAAGAAAACTCTTCTACAGTAACTAAACTTTATGATGTTCTTCAGGCAAGGGATGATGCTGAATTTGATATTTCTTCAGAAACAATTGCAGCCCTTGGTTCAGAAACTTCTACAAGTGACAATACCCTTGTTTCAGAAAACGGACTTTACTGGTTCAGAAAGACAATCACTTCTGAAGCCGGAAGTCCTTCAATAACAATGAGTGATACTTCTAATGTTCACGTTAATTCCCTTATAAGTATTGGCGGAAGTTATTATCTTGTAAGTTCTGTCAGCGGAACAACAGTAACATTGTCAGACAACCTTTCTGCTTCTTATACAGCAGCTTATGTTGCCCTTGCAGGAATCGTAGACAATACAACTCCGGAAAGTGAACCTGATTCTTCAAGTGATTCAATTCAGTCTGACGGATACTACTCAAGTCCAAGTTATGATGACGGTGACCGCATGATAGAAAGTGTAAGCAA
>NZ_JAILGZ010000065.1 GCF_024696245.1 Treponema sp. | reverse complement strand
GGTGTAATTATGATTGCTGCAAAGTCATCATCAGAAGGATTTGTCCATTCAAGACTTACAGTAGTTACATCAGCAGAAGCAGATGTAATTGTAACTTCTCCAGGTGCTGTAATATCACCTGTAATGAGTAATTCATCTGTTGTTACACCTGTAGAAATATTGTCATTTGTATCCTTAGCCTGAATCAAATACTTGTAAGTAGAGGTTGCAGTAAGGTCAGTAAATTCGTAAGAAATAACACTTGTATCAGTGATTATTACAGTATCAAGGGCTGTATATTCACTTGCCCCGGAAGCCATTACATAAGGTGTAATTACAATTGCTGCAAGGTCATCATCAGAAGGATTTGTCCATGCAAGACTTACAGTAGTTTCATCAGCAACTGCAGAAGTAAGGGTAACATCTCCAGGAGCTGTAATATCATCTGTTGTAGAGAAACTTACAGTAGAAAGGCCGTAAGAAGTAAGGTTATCTTTTGTAAATACTGTATAAACTTTTGCAGTATAAGATGATTGTGCAGTAAGGTCAGTCCAGCTGACAGTATTTGTATCAGAAGCTTCATCTGCTTCTATTTTTTCAAAATATACAAGATTTTCTTCGCTGTCATAAAGGGCAAGAATATAGCAGTCAAGACTTCCATAAGAAGTATCAAGGGCAGCCCATGTTACCTGAGCAGAGTTTTCTCCAAGTTCATCTTCAGGAGCAGAAAGTGTAAGACCGCATTCACTGGCATCTGCAAAAGCTACAGTAACTGCCACACTGTCGGAATAGATTTCTCCGTCTACAATGGCAGATGCAGTTATTGTACTTGTTCCCGGAAGAAGAAAGTCAACAGTAAGGGAATCAGCACCGGCACTGACAGCTTCTACAGCAGAAGAAGCTGCTGTAAAGGCAATGGAAGCCTGAGCATTTTCAAGAGAGGCCTTAAAGGTTTCTGTTGTGTAAGCAGGAATCACTCCGGTAAGACTGAGTTCCCCACTCTTATCAAGGGTAAGGGAAACTTCTTCCTCCTCAGTTACCACAGCAGATTCCGAATCATCTGAAGAACAGGCCGGAAGCATTAAGACACTAACGGCTGTCAATGAAATCAAAAAGTTCTTTACTTTTGAAAACATAATTACTCCTTTTTTTAATTAGTCAGTAAGCCAAAATTAAAGACTTCTAACAGAGGTATGAAAACCTTTTCAATTTATTTTCAGTCCGAATTTCTGATATGTCAAACGAATTTTAGTATTAAATACCATATTTAAGTTTCATTTAAGATATGTGATATCACATAATATAGAAAGATATCAGATTTTTAGAGCAAAATTATGTAATTAATATAAAAACTATGAAATCTGATATCACTTTTTAAATTTAAAACCATTTTTTTTAATCTGAAATCAAATTTCACGTGACATTTTAACAAAAAGGCACTACAGTAAATGTATAAAGTGAGGTTTTTATGAACGATACCCTTAAACAAATCGGAAAGACCGGAATCGTTCCGGTTGTAGTACTTAATAAAGTAAGTGATGCAGAGCCTCTTGCAGAAAGCCTTATTAAAGGTGGTCTTCCTTGTGCAGAAGTTACTTTCAGAACAGATGCAGCAGAAGACAGCATCCGTGCAATTGCAAAAAAATTCCCGGAAATGTTCGTTGGTGCAGGAACAATCCTTACTGTAGAACAGGCAGACCGTGCAGTTGACGCAGGTGCTAAATTCATCGTTTCACCTGGATTCAACCCTAAAGTTGTAGAACACTGTCTTAAAAAGGGTTATCCGGTTACTCCTGGAATCATGACACCTACAGAACTTGAAATGGCCTTAGGTTTTGGTCTTGATGTAGTAAAGTTCTTCCCGGCAGAAAATGCAGGAGGACTTAAAATGATAAAGGCAATGAGTGCTCCTTATACAATGATGAAATTTATGCCTACAGGTGGAATCAACCCTAATAATGTAAAGGACTACCTTGCCTGTGACAAAATCCTTGCCTGCGGTGGAAGCTGGATGGTAAAGGGTGACCTTGTAAATGCAGGAAACTTTGCTGAAATCGAGCGCCTTACTCGTGAAGCAAGCAATATCGTAAAAGAAATAAGAGGATAACTATGGGAAAAATCGTAACATTCGGAGAAATCATGCTCCGCCTTGCTCCAGAAGGATACTACCGCTTTATTCAGGCAGAAAACTATGGTGCAACATTTGGTGGTGGAGAAGCTAACGTATCAGTTTCTCTTGCAAACTATGGTCTTGATACATCATTTGTAACAAAACTTCCATCTCACGAAATCGGACAGGCTGCAGTAAACTCCCTCCGCCGTTTTGGTGTTGATACAAGCTTTATTACAAGAGGTGGTCCACGTGTTGGTATTTACTACCTGGAAAAGGGTGCTTCCCAGCGTCCATCAAAAGTAATCTATGACCGTGCAGGTTCTTCAATTGCCCTTGCCACAAAAGAAGACTTTGACTGGGACAAGATTTTTGAAGGTGCTTCATGGTTCCACTTTACAGGTATTACTCCTGCTTTGGGTGACAATGTAGCAGAAATCTGTCTTGAAGCCTGTAAAAAAGCTCACGAAAAGGGAATCACTGTAAGCTGTGACCTTAACTACCGCAAGAAGCTCTGGACTAAAGAAAAGGCCGGAGAAGTTATGGGTCAGCTCTGCAAATACGTAGATGTTTGTATCTCCAACGAAGAAGATGCAAATGATGTATTCGGTATTAAATCAGCAGCTACAGACGTTACCAGCGGAAAACTTAATAAAGAAGGCTACAAGGAAGTTGCAGCAAAACTTACAGAACGCTTTGGCTTTAAGAAAGTTGCAATTACCCTCCGTACTTCAATTTCTGCCAGCGAAAACAACTGGGCAGGTATGCTTTATGACGGAAGCACAAAAGAAAGCTTCTTCTCAAAGGAATACAATATGAAGATCGTTGACCGTGTTGGTGGCGGTGACAGTTTTGGCGGCGGACTTATCTATGCCTGCACAAACAATTACGAAAACCAGGCCACAATTGAATTTGCAGTTGCAGCAAGCTGTCTCAAGCATTCAATTGAAGGTGACTTCAACATGGTAAGTGTTGCAGAAGTACAGACCTTAGCCGGCGGTGACGGTTCAGGACGCGTTCAGAGATAATCTGAATATATAATAAAAAAAGTTACAGGCCGCCTGAAGCACGTTCTCCATATTTTCAGGCGGTCTTTTTATTTATCAATGACAAAGGCATTTTTTTACACTAAAATGGTTCCATGAGTGACAAGAGCATTTACATTATTGACAGTTACGGCCTTATTTACAGAGCCTACTTTGCCTTAATCAACCACCCCCTTACAAACAGGGAGGGCAATAACATAAATTCAGTAGTAATTTTCTTTAAAAACCTCAGGGCCCTTTTAAAGCACTACAATCCTTCTTTTCTGGCAGCAGCCTTTGATTCAAGAACACCTACCTTCAGGCACCAGATGTACAGCGAATACAAGGCTACAAGAGCCAAAACACCGGAAGACCTTCACGCCCAGATTCCATGGATAGAAGAAATCCTTAGGGGAATGGGAATACCTGTCCTCCAGAAAGACGGTTTTGAAGCAGATGACATAATTGCCACTGTTGCCAGAAAATGCCGGGAAGAAAACAGGGAATGCCGCATTCTGTCGGGAGACAAGGACCTGCTTCAGCTTGTAACGGACACCTGTCTTCAGATGCAGCCGGATAAAGCCAGCGGTGGATGGGAATGTCTTGGAATTAATGACGTAGTGAATGAATGGGGTGTAGGCCCGGAAAAAATTCTTGACTATCTTTCACTGACAGGTGATGCTGCTGATAATGTTCCAGGAGTAAAGGGAGTTGGAGGTAAAACAGCAGTAAAGCTTCTTACCCAGTACCAGACTCTGGACGGAATCTATGAACATGCAGAAGAAATAAAGGGTGCCCTGGGTGAAAAAATCCGCGGCGATAAAGACAATGCATATTTTTCTAAAAAGCTTATAACCCTGGAAGAAAATGTACCTCTGGATATAGATTTTGAAAGTTTTAAAACAGACAATCTTGATTTTGACACAGCAGCTTCCTTACTTAACAAATACGGGGCATTTCAGGTAGCCTCTACTTATTCAAATAATCCTGCTGCTGGCGGCAATAAGCAGGCTGACACTACAAAGGCCGGCAATAAAAAAGCAGAAAATAAAAACAAAGTTCCTGGGGAAAATACAGAAAACGAACTGCTTCCTAAAAAAACAGGAGCAGTAATTCAGAATAAGGGAGATTATAAGGGAATCACTAAACTTGAAGAACTTTCTTCTATTATAAATGACATTCTTTCTTCCAAAGATAAGGTTATTGCCCTTGATACAGAAACAACGGGACTTAACAGTCTTAATACTGAACTTGCAGGTTTTTCACTTTGTAATGAAGAAGGAAAAGCTTACTATGTTCCGGTAATGCTTCCTGGAGAAATGTTTGCTCCTGAAACCATATCTAAAAAAGACTGCCTTAATGAACTGGCCAGACTTTTTGCAGACAAAGATTTAACTCTTGTTATGCATAACGGCAAATTTGATCTGGAAGTTCTTAAATGCAACGGCCTTAAGGAAGAAGCTTCCTGCCATCTTTTTGACACCATGATTGCAGCCTGGCTTATAAATCCAAGTGAAAGCGGTAAATCACCCTACTCTCTTGAAAGTCTGGGAGAAAACTATCTTGGTCTTAAGGGAATTGAATTTTCTGACATAGTTCCAAAGGGTTCTACCTTTGCTGATATTCCACTGGAAGAAGCTGTTCCTTATGGTGCAGAAGATGCAGACTTTACCTTTAAGCTTTACAAACTTTTTGAACCGGTAATAGAAAAGGCCGGTCTTCATGATCTTTTCTACGGAATGGAAATGAAGATTCTTCCTATACTGGCATCAATGGAAAGTGCAGGCATTCACCTGGATAAAAAAGCCCTTGATGAATACGGTAAGGAACTTAAAAAGCTCATAGAAGAAAAAGAAAAGGGCATTTATCAGGCTGCAGGTCATGAATTTAACATTGCTTCTACAAAACAGCTGCAGCAGGTTCTTTTTGAAGAACAGGGACTTACAGGCAGCAAAAAAACAAAGACAGGTTACTCAACAGATACAGCTGTTCTTGAAGAGCTTTCTGATTCAACAGACAATCCTTTGCCTGCCCTTATACTTGAATACAGGTCCTATACAAAGCTTTTAAATACCTATGTAGAAACCCTGCCCCTTTTAGCTGATAAGGAATCCAGGGTTCATACTTCCTTTATGCAGACAGGAACAGCAACAGGCCGTCTTTCTTCCAAAGAACCTAACCTGCAGAATATTCCTGTAAGGGACGAAAACGGCCGCCGTATCAGAAGTGCCTTTACTGCAATTCCGGGTACAGTACTTATCAGTGCTGACTATGCCCAGATTGAACTTGTAATTCTTTCTCATTTAAGCGGAGACAAAAACTTAAGCCAGTCCTTTATTGACGGAACTGACGTACACAAGGCAACAGCAGCCCTTATTTACGGAATCAAGCCGGAAGAAGTAAGTCCTGAACAGAGACGCTTTGCAAAAACCGTAAACTTTGGCGTTATGTACGGAATGAGTGCCTTCCGTCTTGCAAAGGAACTGGGTATTTCAAGAACTGAAGCTAAAAACTTTATAGACCAGTACTTTAATACCTATTCCGGAGTAAAAGCCTTTATTGATAATACAATAGAAGATGCAAGATCAAAGGGCTATGTAGAAACAATTACAGGCCGCCGCCGCTATGTAAATGAACTCAGAAACACAAACAAAATGATTCAGCAAAGCGGAGAAAGAATTGCCGTAAACTCACCTATTCAGGGAAGTGCTGCAGATATAGTAAAAAAGGCCATGATTGACGTTAACGAAGAGCTTAAAAAGCAGAAGCTTCCTGTTAAAATGCTTCTTCAGGTTCATGATGAACTTATATTTGAATGTCCTGATGATGAAGAAAGCATTAAAAAAGCCATAACCCTTATAACAGACAAAATGGAACATACCTTTAAGCTGAATGTTCCTTTAAGGGTAAGCGTGGAATATGGTAAAAACTGGGGCTGCTTCCACTGAGGTCCTGCATAATGAATGAAGATAAAAAAAATACAGGTCTTATTCTCTGCCTTACAGGTCCTATGGCCGCAGGTAAAAATGCAGCAGCAGATATACTTGAAAAAAAAGGTTTTATATCTGTTGATGCAGACCAGCTGGGACATAAGGCTTTAGAAAGTGTAAGTGACAAAGTTATAGAGAGATTTTCTCAGGAAGCAGAAAAAGAGGGAATCCAGCTTACCGACAGCCAGGGCAGAATAATAAGAAGAAATCTGGGTGCCCTTCTTTTTAAGGATAAAAAGCTTCTGCAAGAACATGAAAAAATTATTTTTCCCCAGATAAATGATTTAATAGAAAACTTTGCTAAAGAAAATCAGGGAAAAAATATAATCATAAATGCTACTGTCCTTTACAAAACAGACTTTATAAAAAAATGCAGGGCCATTCTTTATATTGACTGCCCCCTTATTAAGAGATTATTCCGGGCCAGAAAAAGGGATAATATGCCTTTTAAGCAGATTTTACAGCGTTTCCACAGCCAGAAAAATCTTTTTGCTAAATATAAAAAATCAAATGCCGATATTAGAAGAGTACGGAATACCGGTACAATTTCAGATCTGGAAAAAAAGATAGACAGGTTTTTAACAGAATTTAACATGAATTAAAAGTACCGGGAGGGGATTTATAAATGGAACAGAAAAAGACCTTATGGATTGTATTGGCAGCAGGGATTTTCCTTTTATTTGTAATCGGAGCTGCCCTTGTCCTGTATGCCCCGCAGACAGAAAAATCTGCTGAATCTGGCTATTCCAACGGAAGTGATTCTATATATGTAGCACCGTCGGTTCCTTATTCTGAACCGCCGAGTTCTTTCTACGATGAAACAACTGAGTTCACCGGCATTGAACCTGGCGCATTCCCATACGATTCAGAAACCATTGACGGAACGGAGCCTGTAACTCAGGAAAACGAACAGTCAATCGAGGAAAGTGTAACAACAGACAGTCTGACAGTTTATGCAAACGGAACTACAAATATCTACGGATCTGCTGGAAAAGAAAGTGAAGAAGTTACTGCCGGCAACGAAGCAGCAGAAAGAATCATCAGGGAAACCGGAAAAGTAAGGACTGTTCCAGAAAAAACAATCCTTCCTCCGGAAAACCAGACTCTTTCTACCGATCTTCAGTTCGGTACAGCTTCAGTTTCTTCTTCCAGGGCCGGCAATTCAGCCGCTTCCGTGGGAACAGCATCTGATTCAAAAACATCTTCTGCTTCCAGTGGAAAAAGCACAGCTAAAGAAAGCAGCAGTAAAACAGGCAATACTTCTTCTGCATCAAGTTCTGCATCTTCTAAAGCTTCATCTTCTGTTTCTCATTCTGCTTCTACTGTTGCAAAAGAAAAGGAAGCTGACCGTTTCTGGATTCAGGTTGCTTCATATACAAGCAAGAAAAAGGCTGACGAAGCCCGCCAGCTTCTTTACGATAATGGACTGGAATGTGAAGTATTTACATGGCGTAACAAAGACGACACCCTCTTCTTCCGTGTACGTGTAGGTCCTTATACAACCAAAAGCGAAGCCGAATTCTGGAAAAAAGCAATTCTTGCTCATCCTGATTTCGCTTCAAGTGGTGCTTACGTTACAAACTCAAGTCTTGGAAAATAAGCTTTATTAAAAGAATACGTCGAGTCAAGGCACGCTCACGCTTAAAGCCTTGACTTCGCCGTTTTGAGGGTTTTGTAATAAACCCTCAATAAAAAAACCGGTCTTCCTTTAACCCCCTGATAAAACAGAAGGTTAAGGTAAAAGGACCGGTTTTATAATTTTAAATCAATGACCTGTGCATCACAGGCTTTAACCAGATCAGAAGGAGCAAGACAAAGCTGAAGGCCCCTTTGACCTGCACTTACATAGATTTTTTCCTGCTCAAGGGCAGACTGGTCTATAAAGGTTCTGAAGGATCTTTTCATTCCTAAAGGAGAACAGCCTCCCCTTACATAGCCTGTCAGGGCAAGGAGTTCTTCCTGTTTTACAGGAGTAACCTCTTTAGCACCACAGGCATTTCTTGCTTTCTTTAAGTTTATTTCGTTTAGGGCATTCTGACAGAAAACTACAGTTTCCTTTGATTCAGTGCGCATTACTATGGTTTTAAAAACCTGAGCAGGATTTATACCCAGCTTTTCTGCGGTCATACCGGCTGCTCCATGTTCAAGTTTGTGTTCACCGTCGTCATCATATTCAGCAGCCTCATAGGCAATCTTAAGGCCGTCAAGTATTCTCATTGCATTTGTCTTTTTCATTTTTACATGCTCCAGAAATGAATACTATTGTCCTTATTTTTGCAAAAGTGTAAATACTCCGTCATCAGGATTATATTCAACACCAAAGTCATCATCCTTTGCAGGATACTTACCCTTTGTAAAGAAAGTTGTAAGCATAACAGAATAATATTTTGCTACCTTATCATCAGGTCTTTTTTTACTGAGAAAGCGGAACATTTTAAGGGCCTTATCATAATCCCTGCTTTCAAAAGTATCCATTGCTGTTTCCCAGTTCTTAATATAATCAAGAAGTTCCTGATCTGCATCAGCCTTAAAAGAAATAAGTTCATAAAGGCGCAAAGGTGTCTTTACATTTACTACCCTTACCCGGTCAAGACGACGGACTATAAAAGTATCATCCAGCATTGACTCAGTTGTTCCGCTTATAAGAATACCATTTGTAGAATACTGCTTGTTTACACCTTCAAGACGGGATGCAAGGTTTACATTGTTTCCCATCATGGTATAGTTTTTTTTATTTTGAGAACCCATAAAGCCTGCAACCATATCACCGGAATTAATACCGATGCGGGTAAAAAGAGACCTGCCGTTGCTGACCATTTTACGGAAAGCACTTAAAAGATCCGGATCTATGTCTCCGATTTTTTCTCCGGAAGCATACTGCCGGATTTCTTCATTCATACGGTTTTCTGCCTGCTTCATTTTTATAGCAGCAGTACAGGCCCTTACTGCATGGTCTGCCATCTGAACAGGAGCACCAACAAAGGCTACAATAGCATCACCTTCATACTTATCAACAGTTCCCCTTTCTGAAATTATTATATCGGACATATCAGTAAGATAATAATTAAGAAAGGCTACCAGCTCCTGTGGAGTAAGGAATTCAGAGAAGCCGGAAAACTTCTGTATGTCTGTAAAGATAGCTGTCATGTCATAAGTAAAGCCGCCAAGCTTAAGGCTGGAAGGATCTTTAATAATGTCATTTACAACGTCAGCAGAAAGACACTGACTGAAGGCACCCTTAATAAAATTCTTATCTCCTTCTACAGCAAGGAAGTTAATAATCATCTGAGACAGATAAACTGCAATAACAAAGATAAGGGGAATAATTATAGGAACATAAATGCTTTTAAAAATCATTAAGGCTGAACAAAGGGCCGGTATGATAAAAAGATAAATAAGTCCCAGAATATTCTTGCTTGCAGGAGAAAGACTTGAAGTAGAAATAATTACTATAAGAACAAGAGCCGCAGCTGCAGCCAGACCCCATATCCAGTGAACTTCAGTTATAAACTGGCCCTGAATAATGGTATTGATTACATTGGCATGGGTTCCAAGATTTGCATAGCGTTTTTCAAAAGGAGTAACACCAAGATCTGTACTTGCAGAAGCCGAATTACCAATAAGACAGAATTTTCCATTAAGGACTTCTCCAAGAGCCTGACTTGTGGAACAGTAGCTTTTAATATGGCTGGCAAAATCAGTTACTTCTACAAAACGGCAGAGGTCTTCATCAGCAAGAATCTCTTCTGCAAGTTCAAGGCTGTCATCAAAGAAATCCTTTCTGTCTCCAAAGTACTGGTCATAATCATTCTGACTTAGTCCGCCACCCCTGCGGCCCCTTCTTACACTCTGGCCTGCTGCATCAAAACCGGAACACTTAAGCTTAATGGAATTCTTAAGGTCAGAAATGCCGCTGTAACGGTCAGAAAGCATGTAAAAACGTTCAAAAAGGGCATTTTCCTTTTCTGAAAGTGATTCATAATCAATATGGTCACTGTTAAGGATAAGGTCAAAATCAGACACAAGCCTTTTTTCTCCATTATAGAGATCATAAAGATAATAAACCGGTATATGGGTAAAGGAATCAAGGTAAAGGGAATGGGTCCAGTTAATCAGCATACATCCCTGGGAATCTACAGGTATTTCTATATCCTGAACTTTATCACTTCCAGGGAGCTTAGCATTTTTAAGTACTACAGAATGATTTTTACGTTCTATATCAGTTACACCAAGATTATGTACCAGGGGAGAAAAAGCCAGCTGAAGAACATATTTTCCGTCATAGTAATTAAGAAGTTCTACCCTGCGGCGGACACCATCCTTATCAACAACTACATTGGTAAAACCAAGACCCCTGGCATGGGACAGGATTCTGTTAAGGGCTGGAACAAAGCCCCTATTATGGGTATCTTCTTCATCCTGCCATACAGCCTGATTGCCTGCATTTATTTTATTAAGGGGGTCAGTAACATTTCTAAAAAGGAAGCGGTTCTTTACGTATTCCAGGTCTTCAGGGCTGCGGTCTACACCAATATCCCTGAGGTTAACGGTTAAAAAGGCATTGTCAAAAAATTCTATTGCCTTACCAAACTCATCATCATAATTAAGACTGAATCCGTCGGTAATTGACTGCTGACTGTCATAAATTACCTGTCCCAGCTCATCTTTTGGAAGGTCATTTTCAAGATTAAGGAATATCTTTTCAAATTCACTGCTGACAGTATCCTTAAGATTATCATCTACTGCCAGTGTTGATTCATCAAGGTACTCAATATCGAATACAGCTGTAGCAGCCCCAAGTTCCTTAAGACGGTAAAGGACTTCCGTAAGAATATCCCTTTTCCACGGCCAGGAACCCAGGTAAGAAATGGATTCATCATCAATATCGATTATGCAGACAGATTCATCCTGAGGTATATCCTTATGAACCTTAAGCATGGAATCGTACATTTTATATTCAAATTTCTGGAAAACATTAAAAAATCCAGCAAGAAGGCAAAGGGCAAATAAAAAAATTACAACAAGAAAGGAAGATTTTGAGAATTTTCCCCGGCTTTTAGATTTTGTCTTTTGTTCCATGACAAATATTATACAATAAGTTATAATTTATAGAAAGAAATTTTAAGGTTAGCAAAAGATACTAAGGCCCTAAGGAGTTTCTATGAAAAAAATAGTAGCATTGCTTTCATTTTTACTGCTGTCAGGTTTAATTTTTGCCCAGTCAGCAGATAAAATGACTGAAGTTCTTGAATCGGATAAGGTAACGCTGGGACAGGCCTCTTACTTTATAGCCACAGCATCCGGAAAGATTCAGGATACAGAAAGTGAAGAAGATGCCGTAAAAGTAATGAAGGCAATTCAATTTGCAGATGCTGATGCTGATCCTTCCCAGTATATAAGCGTAAAAGACCTTTCATGGATGCTTGTATGTACCTGGAAAATCGAAGGAAGCCTTATGCTTAAGCTTTTTCCCGGACCAAGATATGCCTGCAAACAGTTAAAAGCCGACGGAATACTTAATGACTTTGACGATCCGGACAGCATTCCTGACGGACACAGATTCTTTAACATACTTACAGACTGCATGGCCCTTTATGCAGAACAGGAGTAAAAAATGAAAAAATCAGCCGTTCTTGCACTCTCCGCCCTTTTTACAGTATCAGCCTTTTCCCTTGAAACAAAGGGAATCATTTCCAACGAAAGCCAGTTAAGCTTTTCAGAAAACGACTATTCAGTTCCATCCCTTGTACAAAAAGATTCATTAACAGCATCTTTAAGACAGCCTTTAAGCCAGTCAGGAAAAACCTATTTTTCTGCAGAAGCTATGGTAAGCTTTGAATACGACAGAACTTTTTCTGATCCAGCTTATGATGATACGGAAATCCTTGCAGACCTTACCCTTTTTAAGCTGGCTTCCAAAATTCCAGTAAATAAAGCAAACTTCTGCATTGCAGCCGGAAGATTTTCCATGGCTGATGCTACATCCCGCATTTATAACCAGAATGCTGACGGAATTCTCCTTCAGTATCTTTCACCTTATATTGAATTAAATGCCTATGGAGCCTATACAGGACTTCTTAACGCAAAAACCGTAACTATCCTTACACCTGTTGCCTCTGCCTATGGAAGTAACAGTGACAAGGATTTTTATGACTTTGCTACGGCTTATATAGCAGGAGCCTTAAGCATTAAGTTCCCTTATCTTTTATTTAACCAGAGTATTACAGCTGAATGTTTTGCCTTTATTTCAACAGAAGGTCCTGGAGAAATGACTGCAGAAGATGACAAAAGGATTTATGGAACTCTGGCTCTGGATGGTCCTTTATCTTCTTCATTCTTCTACAATGCAAGCACAAGCTTCCTCTTTTCTGAAGAAATGGATTACAAGGCAGCCAACTATTCTGCAATTAAAGCAGATATCTTCCCTTCTGAATCCTTTATGCTCTCTGTAAGCGGCTGTTATGCTTCCGGAAAGCAGGGAGCATTTGAAGCCTTTACTACCTTTACTGCAAGTACGGCAGGACTTAATGTTTCAGAAAAAAAATACAATGCCCTTGCCATGGGAGGACTTGCCTGTGCTGCCAGAATCAGTCCGGAAGTAATCCTTAATCTTGGTGGAGACATTCTTTTTGACATTCCGGAAACAGAGGCTGAGTATTCAGGAACTCAGGTAAGTGCAGCTTTAACCTATCAGGCTTTTACAGACCTGTCCCTGTCCCTTTCTGCACAGACTTTTATTGCTGACAAAGAAGAAGAAAGCAAGAGCACCTTTAAGCTTATGCTTTCCCTTGCATTCTGATAAAGAACTCTCACATAAGGAGGCTATATATGAAATTAAAGAAAACAATAGTTATGCTTGCTGCAGCTTTATTTACCAGTATTGCGGCATCAGCTTTTGACGTAACATTTATAAGCGTAAGTGGAAAAGTAGAGTTTCAGGACGGAGGCATCTGGGTTAAAGCTCAGTCTGGTGATGTAATTGAACAGGGAACTGTTATTTCTACCGGCTACAAATCCTCTGCAGTAATTAAATCCCAGAATTCTACATTTACAATCGGACCTATGACCCGTATTACCCTGGAAAAACTTGCCCGTCAGGGTGGAAAAGAAAATACCCAGCTTTTTATTGACAGTGGTTCAATTCAGTCTGACGTAAAAAGCGGAAACAAATTTAAGGTAAGGTCTGCAGTTGCAACAGCTTCTGTAAGAGGTACAAACTTTACTTTCTATTCTTCAGGAAGGCTCAAGGTAACAAAAGGTCTTGTAGCCTTAAGTCCTGCAGAATCCAGCCGCGCTCATGTAGAAGAAAAGATAGCAGAAAGTTCATCTGATTCATCTGAAGAAGAAAGTTCTGCTGCACCAAAAAGCACAGTCTTTACATCTACAAACGAAGTTGGAGAAACAAAAGGAGTTCCTGTTTACGAAAACCAGACTTCCTCTGCAAATTCTTCCGGAACAGGCTTTTCTACACCTGCTCAGGAAAAAACAAGTGAAGTTACAGCCCTTGCTTCAAGTACAGGAAAAACTTCTGAAAGTGAATCAGAAACAACTTCTACAAGCACAAGTGCCGCAATACAGGGTACAAATGCTGCACCAGAAGGAACAGAAGTTATTATAAGCATATCAATTTCAGACTAAGAGAAAAAAAATGAAAACAATAAAAAATACTATTTTAAAAACAGCTGCATTGATTCTTGCTGCAGTTATTCTTACAGGATGCAGCAAAAAAAAAGAAAGTAAAGTTACAGAAGAAATTCTTCCGGAAGAACCTGCATGGACTCCGGAAGAAGGTCTTGTCTGCGTACTCTTTGGCCACGGTTTTGAAGAAGACAGTGAAAAGGAAACACAATTTCTTAATATCCTTGAAGAAAAATTTGGCTTTGAAGAAACAGGGGGACTTATTTTCCCTGTATTTTATGAAAAGGACCTTAACTCCCGCATCTGGAATTTTACAGATTTTATCAGCGGAAAAAAACTCAAGGGAATCATAATCCTTGGAGCCCCTGCAAATACCCACAAGGTTATATCTGAACTTCAGGACAGCTACGAAGGAGGGCTTCCTTATAACGTATTCTCCCTCTTCCCTACAGACAACAGCATTCTGGGACAAGAAATGACCAGCAATATTGTCATTGAATACGAATTATCCCTTCAGGACGAAACAGAAGGCCGTGACGTTGATCAGGGACCTAACGAAGAGACTACAGAGCTTATAATAAATGCAATTAAATACATGTCTACCCTTGATGAGGTACTCCCTGCATCCTGGGACCTTGTAGAAAATGTAAAGCAGATTACAGGAAACAGAAAGGTAAAGCATTACGTTGATTCTATTGCACCTATTCCTTCTATGAATCACTTCCTTATTAAGGCACCTGTTACTCAGACTTCAGAAGAAGAAAATGTAAATCTTTTGGAAACAGAAGAATGAATAACCTTAACCAGCAGTTAAACTTACTCATTGGTGATACTAAGGAAATGGAATCTCTGGAAAATAAGGATGAATGCACTATCCTTATTATTTCCGACTCTCACGGACAGCATTACAGGCTGCTGGATATTGTTGCAAAGTTTGGTTCTGAATGTGACAGCCTGATTTTTTGCGGTGACGGCTGCGGGGATATGATATACCTGCTGGAAGAAGCTGCTGCAGATCCTGAATATGCAAAATGCCTGCCACCTGTAATAGGTCTTGTTGAGGGCAATAATGACAGTGACAGCTACAGTTTTGCTCCATCACCAGACAGAATAAGCAGAATACGCTGTCCTTTAAGGAACACCATGAATGCCTGCGGTCACAGGATTTTTTTTACCCATGGTCACAGATGTTCTTTATTTTACGGAAGCGAAGCCCTTGTAGAAGCCTCCAGGGCTGATAATGCAGATATTGTACTTTTTGGACATACTCATGTTGCCTGTAATGAATTTAAAGCTCCAGGAGTAAATGTAATTAACCCGGGCAGTATTTCTTTGCCAAGATCCGGCCAGCCACCCTGCTTTGCCCTATTAAAACTAAAAAGAAACTCTTCCTTTGCAGATATTGTTTTTTATCAGATAACAGCCAGCGGTTACAGTCCTTATATTCCTAGCGGATTCTGGTAATAATCAGCCAAAAAATTCCTTTAATTCAAACCCGCAGTAATCATGACCCGGATAAACTTTTGCAGTTAAAGGAATTATTTCATGAATCTTCCTTAAACTATTTATCATTAATTCTTCACTGCCGCCTTTAAGGTCAGTTCTACCCCAGGCACCGTAAAAAATAGTATCTCCGGAAATAAGTTCATTCGTGATTTTATTGTAAAGACAGATACAACCCATTGTATGTCCCGGAGTCCAGATTACCTGCCAGTTTTTTAAAGCTTCATGAAGTTCATTATCCTGAGGAAGGCAATTACAGCCGGAATCCTTAACAGCATCAAAAAGGTTTTGTCCATCTTTAAGGCAGGCATCACAGTCAGGAAGGTTTTTGTAAGCATCTGAAATCATGGACAGTCCTGCCTGAGCAAGATCCTGCTCCTGAAAATCCAGGGATGCAGGTCCAATACGTTCCCTGTCATTTTCGTGAATTAAAAGGGGAACATCAGGCCAGGCTTTTTTCATAACTGAAATACCCGCAATATGATCATAATGGCCGTGAGTAAGAACAAAGGCTAAAGGAATAAGGGAATGGGAATTAAGATAGGAAGTTACGGCATGCTCATCCCCACAAAGAGAACAGCATGCCGGATCTGTTACAAATACATAGGGCCCTGCCAGAGGTACAATAAGAGTGTTAACTCCGTAAGGCCCTGTATGAATTATGCTGATCAATATGCAGCACCATCACCGAAGTGAGATTTTACCTGTCCGTCATCTGCAGTTTCTGCATATGGTTCAACAGGTGTTTCTACAACAGGAGTAGATGCCATAGAAGCGGCAAATGCTGTCTGTTCTGCAGCAATCTTGTCTGCTTCTGCTGACTCAGATACTGTTCCGTGTACAGCATTTGTTACGTTTGAAGGAATCTTTTCTTCTGCTGTATCTGCATTAAAAGAAGCCTGGTTTTCTTCTCCCTTCTGCTGGGCATAATCTACAGAAAGTTTTCTTCCCCTGTATTCATAACCGTTAAGGGCATCAATTACCTTCTGACAGTCTTCTTTGTAAAGCTGAACAAAAGAATATTTAGGGAAAAGCCTGATATCGCCGATGCGGTCGTGATCAAGGTTGGCAACACTAACAAGAAGACCTACGATATCCTTTTTATATACATGTGAATATTTTCCAACACTTACAAAAATTGATGTAGAAACTTCTTTATCAATTCTTACACGTGGAGCACGTTCAAATTTTTCTCCTGCAGGAGCTTCAAACTTACTGCGGTTTTCTCCATGCTGTTCATAACGTCCACGACGGTCATCCTTACGGGCAAAGCGGCTTGCTCTTCCACTGAGAATTGCCTGTTTTACCAGCATGGCTGTAACATACTTTCTGCGGGAAAAAGGAACCTTCTTAAAAAGCTTCTTAATTGCATTAAGAGCCTTAACTTCTTCTTCTCCGGCATTCTCTACAGATCTTAAAGTATCCTCAAGTAAAGCAGTAATCTGTTCTTCATTCACAACAAAACCATTTCCACGATTAAAAGCCATTTTTTTAACTCCATCAAAATATAAAAAAAAACAATAAAAATTAAGTCTGCAACGCAAACCCTGGAAATAACAGTCCGTAAAATAAGGATGTTTTTCCCTTAAAATTAAAATAATTTTACCGCGTAACCTGCTCCCAGCTTTTTAAAATCATATCTGGTCAGTAAAAGTTCCAGCGGCCGGGTCACAACAATATTAAAAAAAATGACCCACTGAACACCGTTTTTTCTAAGGCTGTCAAGACACTGAGAAAGAAGCTCAGTTCCTATGCCTAATCCACGGTAATTCTCACATACAAATAAATCAGTCAGTAAAACTGATGTATGCAAATCATCCGGAGCATATGCGTATAAAGCACATCCAGTAATTTCACCATCCTGGGTACAGCATACAAAGCCCTGTCTTTTTTCTGCAGGAATGGAAAAAGATTTTCCTGTTAAATATGTAACTGCCTTTCCCAAAAGAGGACTTTCTGTATTCTGTGCAAACTCATGTTCCAGATCCAGCCTTACGCTGTTCAGTCCGTCAAAATCCACCCTGTAATCATAAGGACGTATGATAAAATCACTGTTAACAAGGTCCTCGGTTTCATTTTCTTCCGGAAGCTCAAGTTTCTCAAGCCCCCAGGACTCACGTAAAGCATTGTACCATCCGTTGATACGCAGGCCCATAGTTTTATTCTTAAAAAAGTGCCACTGACGTTCAACTTCCGGAAAGTCCTTTATTACCTTTTTAAAATTCCTGAATACCCCCCTTCCGCCTGCAAGTACACGTTTTAAACTTTCCCTGGCAAGCGGTGCATGCAGATTATCTGTAAAAGCAGTAAGAAGCTCAAAGCCGTCCCTGGAAGTCCACTGAGGAAGGGAATAAAAATAATCTTCATCAGCAGCTTCAATTCCGGCTTCTTCCAAAGAAACTACAGCCCCCTTTGAAGCATCAACTGCAAAAACGGCAGTCTGATTCTCCATGTAAAACATAATGGATGATGCAAGGAGATCTGTAAGTTCAAAGGTCATCAGGCAAGCTCACTGCGTTTTGTAATAACTTTGCTTATAAGACCGTAAGAAACTGACTCTTCTGCATTAAGCCAGTAATCGCGGTCAGTATCCTTTTCTACCTTTTCAAGAGCAGTACCGGTTTCCTGAGCGATAAGGGCATTAATTTTAGCCTTTGTTTTTGCCATTTCTGCTGCATGAATCTCTATATCAGTTGCAACACCACTCATGCGGCTGAGAGGCTGATGAATAAGATAGTGGCTGTTAGGAAAACCTATACGGCGTTCTTTTGGAGCTGCAAGAAGAATAAGGGAAGCTGCACTGGCAACAAGTCCCATTCCAATTGTATAAACAGGTGAATTAAGGAAGCGGATTGTGTCAAAAATAGCATAACCTGCATCTACATCACCTCCAGGGCTGTCTATATAAATATAAACAGGATCTGAGTTGTCTGCATCAAGAATAAGGAGCTGACGGATGATTCCGTCTGCCATTTCTTCGTTAATTTCACCGCTAAGAAGAACCTGACGAGTCTTAAGAAACTTTTCTGCAAGAGGATCTGCACCCTTTTCTTTCTTTTTATCCTCTTTTTCTTCGTCGTCACAAACAATCTTCATGTAACTTTTCATTTTGTCTCCTGTAAATCAGCGAATTTAATAAATTTTAGTTTTTACTCAGATAAATATACTGAAATTTCTTATAAAAGTCTAATTCATTTTGCCCCAAGAACTGACTTTACAGTCTTTTCTTCTGCAGGATCACAGACAACAAACCAGGATGCCCTGCCCTCTGTCCAGTACTTCTTAAATGCAGCCTGAACTTCTTCAGAAGTAAGCTTTCTCACTGATTCAACAAGTTCAATATCATGTTCAGGATCATTAAACTGAAGAATATTATACACATAATTCTGAGATACAGCTGAAGGAGTCTGTTTTTCGTAGAAAGTAGAGTTTATAAACTTATTTTTATAGCTTTCCAGAACTTCATCCAGAGAAAGAGTAATATAAGCCCCCTGGGAGTCAGTGCCGGTAATTACTTTTCCTTCTGCCATATAATTTCTTGCTTCTTCCAGAGCCTTTTTAAAGCCCTTAAAATCAGAAACCTTAAAGAGGAATTCCATACCAAAAGGAGCTTTTGAAGATGTTATGAAAGTTGAAGGAGTATAGCAGACACTTCTGGCAATTCTTACTGAATTAAAGAGCTGGTCATTATATACGGAAGAAGCCAGGGAAGCTGCCGCAAAATCAGCATTGTCACTGGCAGGAGAAACAAATACCCTGGCAACATAAGCTGTTCCCTTTGCATTTTCACTGGCTATGACCATTTTTTCTTCTTTCTGAATCTTAAGGGGCTCTACATCATTTGCAGGTACATCAATAGTACCAGAACCTTCAAGGGAAGCAAAAAGCCTGTTTAATTCCTTAAGTACCTTTTTCTCCTTTACATCACCATTTACAAGGAAGAAAATATTATCTGCCCTGATAATCTCTGAGTAAAGCTTTTTCATATTTTCTATTGTAATATTTTCAAGGGAGAAGTCTGCAACAGAGCTTCTTGTATCATAAGGATGACCGGCAAACATTGTGTCGCTTATTTTCTTATAAAGAATATTTACCGGTTCAACTTTATCCTGGTGAATTGAATATTCATAACCTGTGTAAAGCTTTTTATATTCTTCTTCATTAAAATCAGGATTAAGGATTCCATCAGCATAAACCTTAAAGACATCATCAAAATATTTGGCAAGACAGTTCATGCTGATAAGGCTTCCGGACATATAGGTTGAACTGGAAATAGAAGCCTTGGTTTTGTAAGCAAGCATTGTCCTGTCATAACTTGAATAACCTGTAGAACTGGCTGTAAGCATGGACAGAAGGGCTTCTTCAAGACCGGAAGTACTGCGGTCAAGATGGGCTACACCACCTTTAATGGCCATGTTAAGGCTTACACAGGAAGAAGATTTATTTTCTACAAAGTATACAGGAATACCGTTATCAAGGGTCTTTACACTAATCTTCTGACCTTCAAGTTTCTTTTCTACTGAATCCCCTTTTGATGGAATATAAACTTCTTCGTTAACAGGCTTGTATTCAGGAAGAGTATCTTTTATTGAAGTAAAACGCTCATTTTTCCACCAGATACAGCTGTCACCGTCTGCAGTTTCAAAACCGGCTTTCTTAAAATTTTCCTTTTCTTTTTCGTAAACGTCTGGATTAACAAAAACTACAAGCATAGGATTACGCTGGTAAAAATACTTTTCGATAAAATCCTGAACCTGAGACATAGTAACTTTCTGGAGATTTTTACTGTAATCATAAAAATAATCAGCAGATGCGGAACTCCACCAGAAGCTTAAGTTCCTGAGAATACCCTCCGGAGTTTCTTTATTCAGGAGCATTGAATCTTCAAGATTTTCTGCAATTTCCTTAACCTGAGCTTTTGTATAAAGGCTTTTGTCGGAATAAATTGAAGGAATAATTTTATCACGCACAAGTTCTGTAAAATGTTCAGCATTAGAAGCAATAACCGATTCCGGTGTATAGGCAACCATGGAATAAGAAAAATTTCCGCAGGCCCTGTTTGTCTGATAGGAAGCAGAAGCATATTCAGGTCCAGGAAGACCAAGGCTCTGGTCATCTACAAGAGACTGAACGAAGGTTCCTGATGGTTTTTCAAGAAGATTGATAAGATAATCAGCAGCATAAGTGTCTTCAATTTCGTAATCTGTATCCGGTCCCCTGAATGAAAGCTGATACTGAACCAGCTGTGGTGAAAGGGAATCATAACTCATGACAACTTTTTTTAACTGACTAAAAGGATTTACATCCTGCTGGGGAGGAAGTTCTTTTTTTACAGACTGACCGTTTGTCCAGCTGCCAAATATTTTTTCTGCAAGTTTCTTTACTTCTTCCGGCTTTACGTCTCCTCCGATAAAAAGAGCAGCATTGGAAGGTACATAATACTGATTTTTAATTGCAAGAAGCTGTTCTACAGTTGCATTACGGACAGCATCAAAAGAGCCGCCGGCATCACATCTGTATGGAGCATCCTTAAAGAAGTTACTGATATAATAATTGAAGAATTTAGAAGATGATTCAGCCTGAGAGCCTTCAATTTCTGCAAGAACAACTTTCTTTTCGTTTTCAAACTCAGTCTTGTCCATTAAAGGAAAACGGATGGCTGCGTTCCAGAAGGCCATTCCCTCTTCCAGACGGTCTGAAGGTACCGTAAAGAAATAATTAACACGGTCAATACCTGTTGTTCCGTTCCACTGGGCAACACCAAGATCTGACATGGCTTTTTTAACTGCAGCTGCATCCTTGTAAAGGGCGTTACCCTTAAACATCATGTGCTCATAAAGGTGAAAAAGACCTGCTGACTGAGGAGTCTGATCTACAGCTCCGCTCCTTACGGCTATCTCTATGTAAACAAGGGGCACAGTGTGATTTTCTACAACAAATACCTTTAATCCATTATCAAGGGTATACTCACTTAACCCCTTTACAGGAGTTGACCTGGCAAAAATAAATGCTGAAGCAAGGCAAAAAAATGCCGCCATAAAAAATCTTTTTGTTTTCATGGCGGCATTATATCACGTAATCCGTGTATTTTCCAATAAATATTAAATTAACCTTAAAAAACTTACTCCTCTACAAGACCGTTTTCATCGTAGAAATATGTTTTAATAGGTGGGAAACCGTTAAATTTAACGCTGGCATAAGTTGAAGTATAGGCACCTGTTGTAAGCCAGTAAAGTTTGTCTCCCTGCTTTAATTCAAGAGGAAGCTTGTACTTATCGTTTTCATACATAATGTCCATACTGTCACAGGTTGGTCCGGCAATAATTACACTGCCTTCCTTTCCGCCATCTTTATCAGTAATAATAGGATACTTAATTGATTCATCAAGGGTTTCGATAAGACCGTTGAACTTTCCTGCATCAAGATAAACCCACCTGTCCAATGCTGTATTATTCTTGCGGCTTATGAGGACAACTTCAGAAGTAAGGATTCCTGCATCTGCAACAAGGCTTCTTCCTGGTTCAAAAACAATCATAGGAATGTCATCACCAAAGTCTTCTTCAAGATAACGGGTGATTTCGTGGGCATATTCCTTAAGTTCGTTTGTAGGCTGAATGTAATGAGCAGGGAAACCACCACCCATGTTAATCATTGTAAGTTTAATTCCTTCTTCTTCTTCAAGGGATGTAAAAAGATACTTTGTCTTTGCAATGGCATCGTTCCACTGACCGATATCACGCTGCTGGCTTCCTACATGGAAACTGATTCCGTATGGAGTAAGGCCAAGATCACGGGCAAGTACAAGAAGGTCATATGCCATATCCGGGTGACAACCGAATTTTCTTGAGAGAGGCCAGTCTGCTGTAGGTGAACTTTCTACGAGAATACGTACATAAACACGGGAACCAGGGGCAAACTTAGAAATGTTCTTAAGGTCTTCCTTTGAATCAGTAGCAAACATTCTTACGCCCTTTTCGTAGAAATACTGAATGTCACATGGTTTTTTAATGGTATTTCCAAAAGAAACACGATCCGGACTGATTCCTAAAGAAAGAACATCATCAAGTTCATAACGGGAAGCAATGTCAAA
The DNA here is from genome assembly GCF_024696245.1 of Treponema sp. Classification (GTDB taxonomy): domain Bacteria; phylum Spirochaetota; class Spirochaetia; order Treponematales; family Treponemataceae; genus Treponema_D. The sequence goes on along the minus strand of NZ_JAILGZ010000065.1, from coordinate 3,921 downwards.
ATTAGAACCAAGGGTATCAAGGAGCTTAAGTACTGGAATACCAGGGTTGGATTTTACTGCATAGTAAATGTGGGCGTAAGGAAAAGAATCCTTCAAATGCAGATAATTGTACTTGATTGTACGAAGGTTTACTACAACATTTGGTGTAGGTAAGTTTTCTGAACATTTTCTAAAATGTTCCCATTCACTGTCTGAAATAAATTCCTGACGGTTAAACATAAAGCATCGTCCTGCCTTAATAATATGATGATAGTCTGTTTATTTAAAACATAGCGGATACTAGCATTATGAAAAGTTTTTGAAAATACTTTTTTAAAAAAAATTTTGATTATTTTTTAACTGTATTTTTCCTTCTTTTGTCAATGCTTTTTTTCTTCTGCCGCTGTAAGTAGGGCCTTTATCCATAAAAAAATCCCGGCAGAAAGTAAAAACACCTTCAAATCCTGCCGGGATAATAATGTTACAGGGAGAGTATATATTCAATCCCTTTCATTAAAGCTTGATTCCTACTTTTACGGAAACAAGACCTGCATCTGTACTCCATTCATCTCCTGACTTCTGGTCTGTACGTTCATACCAGATATCCAGGTAATAATGGGCAGAAGGTGTAATTTTAACACCAAGTTTTGATGTAAGGGTCAGGCTGTCCTTTTCGTATGTTGGAGAATCATTGTAGTTGTTGTAAGCATAGCGGCTGTACTGAGTTTCTCCATTTTCATCTGTATAGGCTGCTCCATAGTTAACGCTTGGAACATACCAGCCGAAGATGTAAGGCATAACCTTATCTGTGGCCTTATATTCAAGCTGAGCGATAAAGGCATAAAGGAAGTCACTGTATACTGTTCCTGTTGGAGCAGTATAATCCTTACCTGTAATGTTCATCAATTCAACCTGGAAGAAACCACCAAGATTCTTTATTGGTGAAGCTGCAGGATCTTCGTTGAATGAAAGGATACCGTTTACGATTCCATCCCTGTTCATGTTAAAGCCTGCTCCAAGTCCTACACGATTAGCCGTATCGCCGGAAAGCTGCATTCCACCAAGACTGTAGTTACGCTTAAAGGAAGCACCAGGTCCGCGGAAAAGCCACATAAAGCCGGCACCTACTTCAAGATCCCAGTCTCCGTCTTCACCCCAGTCAATTTCTGTCTGACGAACCCAGTCAACTCCGGCATAAGGCCTGAGGGAACCAAAGCCCGGTATACCAATGCTGTATTCAATACCTGCACCAAGAGCAAGAGGCTGTTCAACAAGAGCTGAGGCATCTGCTTCAGGGTCATTTGCTGCAGACATTACTACAGTTGCAGTATTTTCTTCATCATCAGAATCAAGGGTTTCACGGCTGGAAGAAGATGCTGTATATGTTCCGTAGTTCATTGCATACAAACCTGTAAAGGTAAGCTTTGTATTGAATGTAGGATTCCATGCCATGTCAGCACCAAATACCCAGCTGTTTTTATTATTGTCTTCTCCGTTCTGCCATGAACCAGCCTTTACGTTAGCCTGAAAATCAAGCCCCTTATAGCCGGCACTGTACATACCGTAGATTTCTACTTCCCTGGCATTGAGATGCACAAGATCCCTTCCGATTACGCTCACAGTACCACCGTTTCCGGAATATGGTCCTCCTGAATGAAAGAGAGGAAGACGGAAATACTGGTTTTTATCACCTGTACGTTCCTGCATGTTGTTATCAAGAACAGATTTAATGGATGCCTGATTCATTGTAATCTGAGGATCAATACCTGCTGCCCTTAACCACCATTCACCATACTGAAGTTCGGCTATAAGGGAACCAAACCAGATTGACTTTGCCTGATCACGGGAACCAATATCATTGATTTCTGAAACACCGGAATTATTAAAATTATATCCGCGCCATGCATAAATAGCAGTGTTACTCATTTTAAGGGAAACAGAAAGCTTGTCACGTCTTGGAGTAAGTCCCAGATCCGTATAAGGAGTAAATTCAAACCAAAGGTCACAACCCATGGTTGTTGCAAGACCTGTTGAACCGTCATTCAGGTCAGCAGCGAATGTTGTTCCAAAATCAAGACCGCCGGAGTTTCCACCAAAAAATGGAATCTGAATATCAGCAAAAAGAAATGAGGAGGCAAGCAATCCAAGTATTACACTTGCAATTCTTTTCATAAGTTACACCTCCGCTGATTACAATCTGATTGTGCAGGCTACACTGATAAGACCTTTGTCATCTTCACCGTCACCTTCAACACAGGTTGAAAGCTGGTAGCTTACATCAAGGGAGAAGTACTGAACTGGTGTCATGTAACATCCGACTTTAACATCTACATAATTATCACCAGTCATATGCTCACCATTAGAAGAAAGTTCAGGATAGTATTTACCGAATAAGTATGGCAGATATTTTCCACCAAGAAGATATTCAATCTGTCCTGCAATAGCTGTGTGCATGTCATCTCCACCAAGGTCGCACATTTCAAGTTCTACAAAGTAACCGAGATTCCTGATTGAAGCCTTGCGGTCTGCAAGTTCAAATGCACTGAAGATAAGGTTTGCATGAATGTCATCATCAGAATAAAGACTGTTGTTTTTAACGGCATTTACACCAAGAGAGAAACCTACAGGTACAATTTCGTCATAGTCGATATCCCTGTGGCTGGCAAGGAAGTCCTCTCCTCTTGTATAGAAGTAAGTACCAATTCCTGCCTCCCATGAATCATCAAGGTTACCCTCAAGATCCTTAAAGTAGTCAAATCCGATGTATGGTTTAAGAACAGACTTGCGTCCCATTTTGATTTTATAGTCAGCACTGATTCCTGCAGTAAGAGGATTGTAAGCAGTTCCGTTATAAGCAAAAGAGTTTTCACAGTGAAGGCCAGCCATTGCATTTACACTGATGCTCATATCTTCTACAGGATAGAATTCTGAATCAAGACCAAAGAGCCATTCATTTTCGTCATTATCCCTTCCTGAATAAAGGGAAGCTGCCTTAGCCATTGCAGTAAACTTTGAATATTCAACTCCAAAACCAATCTGACCGGAAACATCATCAGAATAATCAGTATCAACTGCATCACGCTGAATGAAACTTCCAAGAAGAGGAAGCCCCAGCTTGTTGTATCTTGTATTTGAATAAAGGGCATACTGCTTTTTAATATACCATCTGTCATCAGTATCCATTACATCGTCAAAGATAGAATTGATACTGGCATTATCAACCTGCATTGGATTTGTCGTTCCTGCAACCTGGAGGAAAAAATTTTTGTAAACGAGATCAGCTGTAATGTCTCCGTAAGTTAAAACCAGAGGACGGCTGGACCATGAGTTTACATTATCCTGAGCATAGTTACCGCCTGTAGTAAAGTAACTTTCAAGCCACTGAAAGCACATATCCTTTACAACAAGACGAACGCCAGGCTGAGCGTAACTTTCTTCTACAACACCCCTGTCTGTCTTATCAAACAAAGGAAGATAAAACTGAATTCCAACTTTGGTTTCAAGACCGCTGGATCCGTCATTTACGTCATATTCAAAGGTTGTTCCGGCTTCAACTCCGATAGTTGCACTTTTTGCCAGTTCCATTGAATATCCTTCATGAACAGGAGCTTCCTCCTCTTCCTGAGCAAAAGCACCGGCTGCCAGAAATGCGCATGCCGTAACTGCAAACAGCTTGTTTATTCTTTTCATAAACTTTTAAACTCCTCGCTATTTCTTGTATTTTAAGAATAAAGTTTGATTTAAATAAAAGAAACATTGAAAATTATTTCAAAAAACTTATTTTTTTTAGTACAGTTTAAGATTCAAAAGTAAAGTTTAATTAAATTATTTTCACCACCCTTTTGTAAAAAAAATCCGCCGGATATTTTCCGACGGAAAAAAAATGTATGAAGAAGTATATATTAATCTTCTTCTCCATTTAAATAAATATTTTCACTCTCA
>NZ_JAILGZ010000026.1 GCF_024696245.1 Treponema sp. | reverse complement strand
CTTATTCTGGATGAAGCAACCAGTGCCCTTGATACAGCAACAGAGGTAAAGATTCAAAATGCCTTTGATGCTCTGGCAAAGGGCCGTACTACTTTAGTAATTGCCCACCGTCTTTCTACTATTAAGAATGCAGATATGATTGCAGTTGTTGATGACAAAAATATAGAAGAATGTGGAAGTCACGAAGAACTGCTGGCAAAAAACGGCAAGTACGCTGCCCTGTGGAATAATCAGGTTATATAAATACAGGCTGTCTGTCCCCATAAAAGTTGACAACTTCAGCCTTAAATGATAGTTTCAAACAAATGCGAGGTTATTACTTATGATGCTTTTTCTTAACATTTTACTTTTGCTTGTTGGTTTTGTTGCCCTTATAAAGGGAGCAGATTTTTTTGTAGACGGAAGTTCTTCCCTGGCAAAGATTTTTAAGGTACCGGGAGTTATTATCGGTCTTACTGTAGTTGCCATGGGAACTTCCCTTCCTGAACTTGCTGTAAGTACTTCCGCAGCCCTCAGGGGATCCAACGAAATTGCCATCAGTAATGTTACAGGCTCAAATATTTTTAACATTCTTTGTGTTTTAGGTTTCTGTGCCCTGATTCATAAAGTTCCGGTAAACCCTTCCATTCTTAAAAGGGATTACCCTTTCTGTATCCTTGTTTCTGTATTTGTACCCCTTGCAGCAGCATTCTCCAGCATAACAGGGGGACACTTCTTTACCCTTAAAATGTCAGATAATGCCGGAATTGTAAGCCGCTGGATTGGAATTGTCCTTCTTGTTCTTTTTATAAGCTACATTCTTTTTCTTATTCACGATGCAAGAAAAAATCCCCTTGAAGAGGATGAAGAAACAAAGAGCCTTTCCCTTGCAAAAAGCCTTCTTCTTATAATCGTAGGTGTTGCAATGATTATTGGCGGCGGACAGGCTGTTGTTTACAGCGCCCAGTTTATTGCCCGCACTTTTGGAATGACAGAAACCCTTATTGGTCTTACAGTTGTTGCCATTGGTACTTCCCTTCCTGAACTTGTTACTTCTATAGTTGCAGCCCGCAAGGGAGAAGTAGATCTTGCCGTAGGAAATGTTGCCGGTTCAAATTTATTTAACCTGCTTTTTATCCTTGGTGTTTCTTCTACAATTCATCCTGTAGCAGTTAATGCTGCTGCAGTATACGACCTGGCAATCATGCTGGCAGTTACTATTGTGTCATGGATTTTCTGCCTTCCAAAAAAGACACTTGTACGCTGGCAGGGTCTCTTTATGATTCTTGCCTACGCAGCAATCACTGTCTTTGCTATTGTAAGGTAAATTAAGGGCTGTATTTTTTTACAGCCTAGACCACAATATTTTTATCAAGTTTTTCCAGATTGTTCTTATGAATGAGCATGAGGATTGGTACTCCTGCCTTTAGAGGAAGATCTGGATCAACAAATTCTTTCTGGCTGCCGTCTTTTATGGCAACTACGTTAACGCCGTACTTTTTTCTTAGGTCCAGTTCCTTAAGGGTTTTTCCTATCCATTTTTCTTTTGCTTCCATTTCTACAAGACAGAGGTTTTCATCAATTTCAAAGTATTCAAGAAAATTACTTGCAATCAAACTTCTTGCAGTATGAATGCCGCTTTCCTTTTCCGGATAGATTATCTGGTCAGCACCTATTTTTGTAAGGACAGCCCCCATTCTTTCGTTACCGGCTTTTGCTACAACTTTTTTTACTCCCGATTCTTTTGCAATCATGGTACACATAATGCTGGCTTCAAGATTAGTTCCCATAACTACAACTGCACAGTCAACATGAGAAATGCCGATTGCCTTAATGGCAGCAGTATCAGTTAAATCTGCAGTAATGGCTGTTGATGCCTTTGCAGAATATGCTTCTGTTACCTCTTCACTGTTATCAACAACAATTACATCAGCTCCAGCATCTATAAGTTTGTCTGCAACTGCCTGACCAAATTTTCCAAGACCAAAAACTACAAAAGAATTGTACTTCATATTTTCTTCTCCCCTGTTCAGTTTTATAAACTAACCTACGATATAATGTCCGTTAGCATATTTAATTTCGTTTTTATCAGAACGGCTGATATTAAAGAAAAGAGCCATGGAAATAGGTCCTATTCTTCCTGCATACATGCCTGCCATTACAACAAACTTTCCCGCTGTATTAAGACTGGCTGTTAAAGAGCGGGACAATCCTACGGTTCCTGTTGCACTAAAGATTTCAAAAACAGATGCCAGTAAAGGTGCATTTGAAAGCTGCATAAGTAAAATAATCAGAACAATTGTTACAAGAAGGTTTGTCATAAAAATAGCATGAGCCTTGTTTATAAGTTTGTCTGACACTGCCCTGTTAAATACAACCGGCTCAGTTCTGTTTCTTATAAAAGAAGTAAGGTTAAGTAATACAACAAAAACAGTAACTGTCTTTACACCACCTGCCGTTCCTACAGGAGAGCCTCCGATAAACATAAAGATGCAGCCTGCAAGACAGGTAGAAGGAGTAAGGGCCTCCTGAGGTACTGTTGCAAAACCTGCTGTCCTGAATGTTACTGACTGAAAAAAACTTACCAGTATTTTATTACCCAGCGTCAGGTTTCCGATAGTTGCCGGATTATTCCATTCAAATAAAAGAACCAAAAGAGTTCCTGCCACAAGAAGAATAAGTGTAAGGTTTATTACCAGCTTTGTGTGTTCCCCAAGATTCCTGAAAAATATTTTGATACCAAAACCCTTTCTCCAGGACCTTTTAATATTTTCAAGACAGTCAAACCAGACAACATAACCAAGTCCGCCAGAAACAATTAAAAAAATCGTAATCAGGTTAAGGGGAATATTTGTCTGGTAATCAATAAGGGAATTACTTCCTATAACATCCATTCCGGCATTACAAAAAGCAGAAACTGCATTAAAGACAGAAACCCAGATTCCTTTTAAAAGCCCAAAGCGGGGAATAAAAATAAAGGCATACAAAAAAGCCCCCGCCCCTTCTACAATAAAGGAACCCTTGATTACTTTTATTAAAAAATGTGTCAGCCCCTGTATCGAAGAAAGATTGTAATAGTCCTGAATTAAAAGACGGGTTCTTAAAGTAAACTTCTTTTTAAGCATCATCATTATTGATGAATAAAGGGTTATAACTCCAAAGCCCCCGATCTGAATAAGGATTAAAATTATAAACTGCCCTAAAAAAGACCAGTGGGAAAAGGTATCAACTACAACAAGACCTGTAACACAAATGGAGGTAGTGGCAGTAAAAAGGGCTGTAATAAAACCAGTCTCCTTTCCCTCTGCACTGGCAGCAGGAATCATTAAAAGAAGGCTTCCTGCAAAAATGGCAGCAAGAAAACCCAGTACGATTATTTGTGTAGACGAGAGTCTTCTTTTTTTAATTTTTTCTTCACTAACTAATCTCAAAATTTTACCTGTGTTTTAAAAATATAAGGATAAGATAATTGTATAATAAAAATTCCCTGTAGTCATCAGAATAAAAAACTCACAAAAAAAAACTTCACAGAAACCGGATTCCATAAGAGACCCCGGCCCCTGTGAAGCATAACTATTTTTTAAATACTATTTTTTTTCTATAGGAGAATTTTTACTTCAGTATTAAAACCACCATTTAAGTCCCGGCTTTTTAAGCAAGACATTCTTCCAGGCGAGATACAATCTTTGCCTTGTTATAGTTCTTTCCGATAAAGACAATCTGATTAATTCTGTCTCCGTATACAGGATCCCAGGTATTTCTAAGATCTTCATCATCAGCAAGACATTCTTTCTGAGTAGCTTCGTCTAATGCTGCAACCCAGTAGGCAACTGCCATAACCGAAGAGTTCCTGCCAGCCTGTTCAAAGAGGAGTACGTCTTCCGGTCTGTCCTTAAACCAGATATAACCCTTTGCACGGATAAGTTCCTTGGGAAAGTCTTCTTTAATAAAAGTCATAAACTTTTTCTGGTCAAATGGCTTTTTGTATTCATAAGAGAAGCTTGAGATACCATATTCATCAGTAAATCCCCGGTCTGCCTGGTTAAGGGAATTAATTGCCTTCTGAATTGCAGAAGATGAATCTACCATTTCGTAATTGAATTTCTGAGTAGAAGTAATGCGGTCAATTTCTACCTGACCCTGAGTTGTCTTAATGATTTCTGCCTTAGGCTGGAAGTCACGGATAATCTTTATTACCTGTTCAATCTGTTCTTCATTAAGAAGGTCCAGTTTGTTAAGTACGATTGTGTTGCAGAATTCAATCTGGTCTACGATAAGTGTAGTAATGTCGTTGGAAGCAAGATTGTTGGCATCCTTTTCATCGTAGTTCTGAAGGTTTGTCATAAATTCCCTGTAGATACGGTCTGCATCAACAACAGTAACAATGTTAGACAGATAAACATTTGTATCAGGCTGAGCATCTTCATAAGCAAGGAAGGAAGCTGCAATTGCACCAGGGTCACTGATTCCTGAAGCTTCTACAAATACAGTTTCGATTTTGTCATTTTCAGAAATCTTTTCTACCTGCTTGATAAATTCTTCCCTCAAAGTACAGCAGATACAGCCGTTCTGCATTTCGTACATTTCACTCTGGGCAACAGCAGAGCCGTTCTTTTTAATAATGGCAGCATCGATATTAATGCTTCCCATATCATTTACGATAAGGGCAACACGGCGTTTTTCCTGACGTAAGATTTCATTTAAAAGTGTTGTTTTTCCTGAACCTAAATATCCTGTAATAAGTGTAACTGGTTTTTTACTCATAATAATTTCCTCTGAGAATATAAAAATTTAATCTTTACCAGGCTAAGCCTGCATTGTAATTAATATCCCGGAGGCCTAATCATTAAGACGGATTTTTTGAGTAATAAGGGTATATGGACATAAAAGAAATTTTTTAACTGCTGAATCAAGGGGAATGGCAAAAGCACTGAATTCATAAAAAAAAGCTGCAACTGTTAATGCAAAAGTTAAAAGCCTTATGTTCTGCTGACAAATCTGAATTACATGACAGATATGACAGTCTTTGCCACTACAGTCATGATGAGCTTCGTGGATTCCGTAAAAAATGGAAGAGGATATAAAAATGATTAAAAAGACTGCAAAAAATGCCCTTAGCTTTTTTACTTTTGTTTCCTGCATTTTGAACAAATTCCATTCAGCGTAGATATATTTACGTTAATCTCAATCCCCAGATCCCTGGAAATGGAATCCAGATATTCCTTAGTCTTCTCATCAGAGAGATGAATTACAGAACCACACTTACAGCATCTAAAGTGCATATGCTCGTCACAGTGATTCTCTTCTTCTGCTGTCTGATAAACATACCCGTCACTTACCACAGACTTGCTTTTAATCAGTCTGCCTGCTTCTGTCATTTTATCCAGGTTGCGGTAAACAGTAGTTTTGTTTACATCAAATCCCCTTTCCTTTAAAAAGGCAGATAATTCACCGGCTGTAAAACCGCTGTCAATTTTAGAGGCTATAAATTCAACTATAAGGTCCGAAGTTTTAGTATGGTATGACTTTTGCAACATGGTTGCATTTTATAAAGCAAAAAAGCATTTATGTCAACTGAATAGCAATAAATAGCACCAAATATCAAGAAATATCAACCAAAAGGCGAATTTTGTAACTCTACGGTTCGTAGGTGGTGGGATTAAAAAAAATCCTGTATTCTAGGAGCATGGATCAGGTTAAAATCGGAAAATTCATACAGACAGTAAGAAAAGAAAGCGGATATACCCAGAGCCAGCTTGCACAGATGCTTAATATCAGTGACAAGACAGTAAGCAAATGGGAATGCGGCAACGGGCTTCCGGAAGTCTCCCTTATGCTTCCTTTATGTGACAGCCTTAAGATAAGCGTTAACGAACTTCTCCTTGGAGAACGTATTACCGCTGACAACTATAAAAAAGAAGCAGAAAAAAACATTCTTGCGGTAATGAAGGAAAACCAGGATATAGTAAAACGCTATTCCAGAAAAGAAGAAATAGGCAGTGCCATCTCTCAGGGAATCGGAGCCCTTCTCTCCTGTGCAGCAATTCCCCTTCTTATAGTGAATGCTGTTACAAACCTTATGAAAGGGTCCCAGGCTCTTGCAGTAGTAAGCATGGCAGTCTGTGGTGCAGCTATGTTCATTCAGTATCTCTTTTCTACCCTTTACCACAGTCTTACTCCGGCAGGTGCAAAAAAGGTCTTTGGTATTCTTGACCACTGTTCCATTTACGTTCTTATTGCAGGAACCTATACTCCCTACTGCCTTGTAGCTCTTGGAGGGGCTTTAGGCTGGACTTTATTTGGAATTGAATGGGGACTGGCCGTTACAGGCTGTACCTTCTATGCCATATTCGGAAGCAAAATGCGCTGGCTTTCTGCAGTAACATACCTTCCAATGTCCTGGGCAATTGCAGTTGTATGGAACAAGCTTACCATGACCGTACCTTCGTCAAGTTCCATATTCCTTCTTATCGGGGGAATCCTCTACACCATGGGCTTTATTTTCTATTCACTTAAAAACGTAAAATTCAATCAGGTAATATTCCATTTATTTTCACTGGCAGGAACTGTATGTCACTTCTTCAGCTTATGGTTCATGTTCTAAAAAGGAGATACTTAAATGACAGAAAATTACAAATACTATTACGAAGATGACGGACGGCAGCAAGGTAACCCTTATTGGCAGCAAATGCCCGCCGGACAGTGATAAAAAAGAAACTTCATTTGAAAGCGAACTTTACTTTTAACAATAAATATTCATAAAAAATGGAGATGTAAAATGAATCTTTTATCAGAATTTATAGAAAACTATCACGAATACAAAGACTACCAGGATATGCATGACAACTACAGGCTTAAAATTCCTCAGGACTTTAACTTTGCCTATGACGTAATCGACAGATATGCCAGGGAAGTTCCTCAAAAACGTGCCATGGTATGGTGCAATGACGAAGACGAAGAAAAAAGCTTTAACTTTGCAGAAATCTCCAGGGACAGTCAGAGGGCTGCCCACTTTTTAAGCCGCCACGGAATAAAAAAAGGTGACGTTGTAATGCTTATCCTCCGCCGCCGTTACGAATTCTGGTGGTTACTGCCTGCCCTTCACAGAATCGGGGCTATTGCCGTTCCTGCTACAAACCAGCTTTTAAAGCATGACATTGTTTACCGCTGCAATTCCGCAGAAGTAAAGATGATTATTTCCTTTGACGATGGTCATGTAATCAAAGAAATAGAAGAAGCCGTAAAGGAATGTCCTTCCGTAAAGGAACTGGTTTCCGTAAAAGGCATTAATCCGGGCTGGACTGACTTTCATAAAGAAATGGAAGCCCTTCCGGAAGAATGCAACGTTTTTGCCCGCCCACAGGGAGAAAATGCCCTTCATAACGACGACACCATGCTTATGTACTTTACCAGCGGAACTTCAGGTTATCCGAAAATGGTAATGCACGACTACACTTATCCACTCGGCCACATTACTACTGCAAAATTCTGGCAGAACGTAATTGACGACGGACTTCATATAAGCGTTGCAGAAACAGGCTGGGCTAAAGCTGTCTGGGGCAAAATCTACGGTCAGTGGATTGCAGGAAGTGCAGTATTCGTATACGACATGCTGGCCTTTACACCGGACCTTTTCTTTAGAAAGCTGGCTCATTATAAGGTAACAACCTTCTGTGCCCCTCCAACAGCCTACCGCTTTCTTATCCGCCAGGATTTGTCAAAGTACGACCTGTCCAACCTTAAGTACTGCGTTACTGCAGGAGAAGCCATGAACAGTGAAGTATTCAACAAATTCTACGAAAAAACAGGCATTAAGATTTACGAAGGCTACGGTCAGACAGAAACAGCCATTCTTGCAGGAACTTTCCCTGGAATGGAAGTAAAGCCTGGCTCTATGGGTAAAAGTGCCCCTGGTTTTGACCTTCAGATTGTAAATTCCGAAGGAAAGCGCTGCCAGAGTCTGGAAAACGGAAGCCTTAAAATACGTATTGCAGAAGGAAAGCCGGCTGGGCTCCTTAAAGGCTATTATAAAACCCCAGAACAGACAGAAGCTGCCCTTGGTGGTGAATGGTATGACACAGGAGACACAGCCTATTACGACGACGACGGCTATATCTGGTTTGTAGGAAGAAATGACGACCTTATTAAAAGTACCGGTTTTAGAATCAGTCCTTTTGAAGTAGAAAGCGTCCTTCAGCAGCACCCTTCCGTTCTGGAATGTGCAGTAACCGGTATAAAAGACCCTAAGCGCGGTCAGGTAGTAAAGGCAACTGTGGTTCTTACAAAGGAATATAAAGCCAGCCGTGACATGGAAGTTGAATTAAAGACTTTCGCAAAAGAACACCTGGCCCTTTACAAGATTCCCCGGGTAATTGAATTTGTTGATGAACTTCCTAAGACAATCAGCGGTAAAATCCGCCGTGTTCAAATAAGAGAAGAAGATTCCGGCAAATAATTTTGTTTTTTCCCACATTCTGAGTTATGATTAGAGTGTGGGATTTATTTTAAAAAAGAGGATTAATCCTAGGAAGTTAAGATTCATCTCTACTCTGGCAGTAAGCGGCCTTTTAATGATTCTGGTCTTTATTCTGACAAGCTTTACCATGAATAAGTCACAGAATCAGGCAAAAGACAGGTATGTAGAAAGCTGTATTACTACCCTGGAAGGCTACTCAGAAGCTGTTTACTTCTATTTTGAAAATTTCCGCACATCACTGAATTCAATATTTGACAAAAACCTCTTTTCTTCAATAGAACCGTCCATAATTCAGGAATGGATAAACCTTAACAAGGACTTTATGCACAAAGACATTGATACGGTTTTCTATGTTAACTCTGATAAAACAGGATACTTTCCAAATAATGTAGTCAGGGACTTAAAAAACAGGGAATATGTAAACAAGGAGCTTTACAAGCCTGACACTCCATACTACATAAGCAATGTAATCTATTCAGAATTTGCCAATGCTCCGGTACTTATAATGTGCCTTCCTTATTTTAATGAATCAAATGAATTGAAGGGCCTTCTCTGCGCCGGAATTAAACTTGCTTCCATAGAAAAAATCATTGATAAAATTCAGATTAAGGGCAAAAACTTCGTCTATCTTCTGGATAAAACAGGAAGATACGTAATTCACCCTAATAAAAGCCAGATAGGTCTTTCTTATGTTCCTTCACAAATAGAATATAAGGATATTTCTACAAATTATGTCAGCAACAAGGGCTTTGGTATTTTAGAAACCATAAATGACGACAATGTTCTGGTAGACCTTTACTTTAATAAAGTAGCCGACTGTAACCTTACCCTGGCTATAGCCTTTCCAAAAACTCAGCTTGAAGAGATTTACAGCCAGCAGAAGTCTACAAAAATTACAATTCTGGTTATTTCCATACTTTCCCTCCTTATTTTTGTTTTCCTTGAGACTTCCCTCCTGGACTACTGTTATAAAAACCAGCTGATCAGTTCAGTTTATGACTCCCTTACCAACCTTTTTTCAAGGCAGCATTTTGAAAAACTGGCAGAAAAGCAGATTAAAAAGAATCCTAAGTCAAAATTCATGCTTATCGAAGCTGATATCCGTGGCTTTAAGTTTATAAATCAGAATTACGGCGAAGAAGCGGCAGATAAAATGATTTTCTACTTCTCAACCCTGCTGAATAAGGCAGTAGCTCCCTACCGTGCCATAACCTGCCGTGGTTACGCTGACCACTTCTTTATCCTTATAGAAATCCACAATGTTTACAAAGCTATGTCAGGCTTTAAAAGCCAGACTGAATTCATTAATAACGAAATAAAGCGCTACGATATTCCTTTCTTCCCTAAATACGGAATTACCTTCTTCCGTCAGGAAAAAAGACGGCCGGTATCTGTAAAAGAGCTTATAGGCCAGGCCAGCTTTGCAAAAAGCACAATTAAGGGCAATATGCTCCAGTCCTTTGCCATTTACAACTCCAGGCTGCTGGATAAGGCTAACGAAGAACACTATATGGAGCACCGAATGGAAAATGCCCTGGAAAAAGGTGAATTCTTTGTGGTTTACCAGCCTAAAATTCACCTGGCCGATGACAGAATTGCCGGAGGAGAAGCCCTTGTAAGGTGGAGAACCAGGGAATTTGGTATTCTTACCCCGGATAAATTCATTCCTCTCTTTGAACGCAACGGATTTATTACAAAACTGGACTTTTACGTATACGAGCAGGTATTTAAATTCCTGGATGCCCAGTTAAAGGCCGGAAAACCTGTAGTTCCTATAGCCGTAAACATGAGCCGCAACCACAATAAGCCGGATAAATTCATGCACGACTTTATGACCCTCTTTAACAAATACGATATTCCCCCAAACCTGGTTCAGGTAGAAATAATCGAGCGTTCCGTAATGGATTCTGACACCCTTTGCGAAATCACGGAAAGGCTTCACGAAAAAGGCTTTACGGTAGCTATGGATGACTTTGGAAGCGGTGAATCTTCCCTTAACATGCTTACAACTGTACCTGTAGACGTACTTAAGTTTGACCGCTTCTTCCTTCTGTCAATTATGGACGAAAAAGGTGCCCTTGACGAAAAATCCGCCCGCTTTATCAGCAGCCTTATTGATTTAAGTAAAACCCTGGAAAAGAAAACTATTTTTGAAGGCGTAGAAACAGTCCAGCAGAGGGACTTCCTTAAGGAAATTCGCTGTGACCAGGTTCAGGGCTACTTCTATTCAAGACCTTTAAGCGAAAAAGACTTTGTTGACTTTATAAACAGCAATTTAAGTGTATAAAATTTCATACATCTTAAGAAAATATCGGAAAATTCATAGGGAATCCAGATAGATTCACGAAAAAACCCCTTTTTACCTGCCGCTGTGCTCAATATCCACATTAAATAAACAGGACCAGCCCCCTGTGTAAAACTTTCTTAAGAGGGCAATTCTTCTTTCTGCCACCTTTCTGTCCATATCATGGGCTACAATTTCAAAAAAAGAAGACATAAAACCGCTGGCTATCATATGAAAAAGCCCCTTATCCAGGTTTTCTTCATCTTCTATTTTCCCCAGTTTATACATGGTTCTGGCAAAATCTTCCGTAGAATCCACTTCTTTTTGTATCATTTCGTGAATAAAGTTTTCGTAACAGGTTCCCTTGGAACTGCAGATAAGTATTTTGGAACATTCATAATCGCCGTAAATAACATCCAGCATCAGACTGATACAATCCACAGTCAGGTCATTCATTTTGCTGTATTTATCTTCCGGGTTAAAATTGTAATAGGAATCAATACCATTGTTATAAATGGAAACGATTTTTTTAGCATGCTCCCCTACAATCTCTTCAAAAAGAGCTGTTTTATCTTCAAAACGAGAATAAATCGTACCTGTAGTAACACCGGCATTTTTAGAAATAGTCCTTAAACTGGCCCCTGTAAATCCCTTTTCAAGAAATTCCTTACGGGCACTGAGCATTATTTTTTCGTAAACACCTGCTTTCTGAATAGCCATAAACAGACTAATTGTACTACAAATTGCCTATAAATTCATCTGCTCTTCACTTTCCCTTGCGGCATATTCAAAGTAGCCCTTAAGGAAGGTAAAAAAAGCCTCTGCCTTGGTATTATCAGTCTTATTTTTCTTAAATGTAATAAGAATATCGCGGCTGCACTTTGGGTCAGTAATAGGAATAAGCTTTACCCTTTTTGTATTTATCCTTTCCCAGCTGAAGGCAGGCCAGAAACCAATACCCATATTTGCAGAAATCATGTTTTTTACAGCTGCCGGACTGTCACTTTCAAAAATAATGTTAGGCTTTACCCCGGCATTACGGCAGTACTTATCACAAATAGCACGCATCTGCTTGGCACCGGACAAAGAAATAAAATCCTCGTTCTTTACATCTTCAAGACGGACACTACTGATATTCTCAAAACGGCTGATATTAGGAACTGCCAGGTAAATATTTTCCGTGCAGACAAAAACACTGTCTTTTTCTTCTACGGAATGCTGGTAAAAAAGCTTTGTCGTTACACATATATCATTAAGGTCATTTTCTTCGTTCTGGGTAAGCTGAATATGCAGGGAATCATCGATTTTCTGGTACTCAATAATGGCTTCCGTTACAAGATTGGATGCAGCCAGTACATTCAGGTGAATTGTATTGTTCTCTATGTGGCTTAAGGCATGAAGCTGGTCCGGAAGATCATAAATTTCTGCTAAAAGAGGCTCCAGCTTTTCATAAAAATAGCGGCCGTATTCCGTAAGAACGATATTGCGGCCCTTTGTTGCCAGGAGGGGAACTCCCAGTTCTGATTCCAACCTGTGCATGGTCTGGGTAAGGGCCGGCTGGGCTATATGAAGTTCTTCTGCAGCCCTGGTTATATGCTGAAGCTGGGCTACCTTAATAAAATACCTTAATTGTGTTAATTCCATAACTTTAACCTTATGAATCTAATTTTAATCAATAAGTTTATAAATATCAATATGATATAAATAATATATTATACATTATTATTTCAAATGGCTATATTAATTCACGAAAGAAAGAAATAAAGATTTTTTGGAGGTAGTTCAATGTCTGAATTATTGGAAGCCGGAATGCTTATTTGTTTTGGTCTGTCATGGCCAATGTCCCTTGCAAAGAATATTAAAGCCCGCTCTGCTAAAAACATGAGTTTTCGCTTTATTATGCTTATAATCCTGGGTTACATTGCAGGAATCGGTGCAAAAATCATTAACGGAATTTACAATTACGTCCTTGCAGTTTACTTCCTTAACCTTGTAATCGTAGGTGCAAACCTTGTTGTTTACTTTATTAACAAAAACTACGACCGTCAGAATGCAGAACGCCCAAGACTCAGTCTTCAGGAAAATTTAAAAGAAGCAATCTAAAAACACATAAAAAACAGAGGTAAAAGAATGAAAAACTTCAGCGGAATGAACAAATTGAGTAAGAAAGGACAGACAGTTTTCTTTGGTTCTACTTCCCTTTCTCAGATGGATTTAGGTGACCTTATGGGAAACAGCTGCAGTACACATATCTATAACCGCAGCAAAGACGGACTTACAATCGACCGTGCCCAGAAAGAAATGGAAGAATGTGCCTGTCAGCTCCAGCCTTCCCGCCTTTTTATCAACATTGGTGAAGAAGACATTGAAAAGGAAGACTTTACAATTGACGGATTTATCTCTAAATACGAATGGCTTTTATACCAGCTCCACACCCGCTGTGATACCTGTACCCTCTACATTATTTCTGTTATGTCTGACAGTCCAAAAACTGCAAAAGTTAACCGTGAACTCTCAAGACTTGCTAAAGATACAGGCTGTGTTTTTATTAACGTTGCCCACAACACACCATGGAGTTTTCTTGCTTCGGTAAAACCTTTTATCAGGTCTTTTCCGATTTCCTTTGCGGAAGCAATGCAGTATGCCGGCTGATCGCCCAATCACCAGTATACATGCTTCAATAATATAACCTTAGTTAGCCGGTTCTTGCTGCATTCCCGACCAGAATACAAGTAAGGACCGGCATTTTTTTATTTTTCCAGAAGAGTCCTTACATAATCATCAAGCTTTTCCGGAGTAGCTGTAGGTGCAAATCTGGCACTTACACTTCCGTCTTTTGCAATAAGGAACTTTGTAAAATTCCACTTAATTCTTGAAGAAAGAAAGCCCTTTTTCTGTGACTTAAGGAAGGTATAAAGAGGAGCTTCGTTTTTACCGTTAACATCGATTTTAGCAAACTGAGGGAAAGTAATACCAAACCTGCCCTTACAGTAAGTATGAATCTCTTTATTAGAACCAGGTGCCTGATTTAAAAACTGGTTGCATGGAAAATCAAGGATTTCAAAACCTGCATCCTTGTATTTCTTATACAAAGATTCAAGGCCTTCATACTGAGGGGTAAAACCACAGCCTGTTGCAGTGTTTACAACAAGAACAACCTTTCCCCTGTAATCACTTAAAGAAACTTCTTTTCCATCCATTGTCTTAACTGAAAAATCATAAAATGACATGCTTTTAGCCTCCTGACAGATATATTTATATCACTGATTTTAATTTATGTCAATTAAATTGTATACAATTATTTATATATTTTTTCTCACCTCTTTTTTTTCAGGGGGAATCCCTGTTTTTATACAGAAATCCCCCCTCTCTATTAATAGTTTTCCATTACATAAGCTTTAAATTTTGACCAGGTTAAGCCGGATTTTTTTCTTAAAACAGAAATAATTGTGGCACAAGGATTCATACAGTTTTCCTCATCTTTCCATTTTTTTATTGCTTCTTCTTCTGTAAGGCCTTCATAATCTTTATTCTTCTGAGCAACGATAATTCTATTTTTCGCAACAATGGGTTTTATAATTTCCTGATAAATCCTTTCTTTTTTTTCTTTTCTTGCTGCAAATACCTCACCCCAATATTTATCCTGTTTTTCAAGCATTTCTACAGCCTTTTTTTCTGCATTGCTTTCCATTTCCTTAAAGTTTTCACTTACAGGAACTTTTACCTTCATATAGGTGTAATTATAAGAGTTATAAACCCTGTCCCATACAAGTTCCTTAAAATCATAAGCCTTTATCTTTTCATCAAAAAGATCCGGAGACACATATTCAATTCTTTCTCCTGCGGAAGAACCTTTTACTCTTTCCAGAGACTCTTCATCAAGCCGCCATAATTCAAGAAAAGTTCCTTCCTTGTTCCTTGCCTTCATAACTACATACATGTCCATAGTTAGTCACTCCTTATAAAATTAAATAAGAAGCCAGTATGAAAAAACTACGCAGGACGCAGTTCTTCCATATAAGAATTAAAAAGAGAATTTTTATTTTAGAGATTCATAAAAAAGCCCTTAAAAAAACCCTGGCTTTAATTGGATTTTCCCCCGGGTAAAAGAGAAATCCTTATAAAAAACATTCTACACTGTCTGATTATTCTTTTCAAGGAGCACTGACAGCAGCCGCAAGCCCGGCACCCCCCCTGTTTACAAAGCAGCCCGGCCCTCTTTACATAAACAAGCCCCAGTCAACATCACAGCCTGCACCGCCGGCAACCTGAGACAGCCCCTTTAAAAAACAAAAGCCCTCTGCACAAAATGTAAGATACACTTGTACAAAGGGGACTGTTTATAAAAAAGCTTTAATTCAGACCTTTTTTATAAAATTATAGGATAAAAGCATTTTCATATACTGAACAAGCCTTGGATAAAGGGGTTCTGCCCTCTCCCCAAAGTGTTCCTTTACCTTTAAGCCCAGCTCCTGAACATTACGGGAGCCGTCTATAAGGGGCCAGATAAAACTGCCGAATTCTTCAAGATGCACCTGAGAAAAAACAGGTTTTCCAAAGAAGCGCTGCATTATCCTGTTAAAAAAGCCTTTATTTTCTACAAAAATGGTAACTCCGCCCTGAGAATCTGTTTCAGAGCGAAATTTTTCATTTTTTTCAAATACCAGGTCCAGAAAATTACTCTGCTTTTTCATTCTTTTTCTTTGGATTCAATCCGTAAAGAAGGATGAAAGTTACAATTGCAGCAAGGGCAATAATACTTCCAGGAAGCCCTGTGTTAAATTTAGCGCCAAGGTTAATTTTGTCAGCAAGCTTTGTTACGGCAAATACTGCAAGAAGAACACCTACAAGACCTTCACCAGCAATCATACCTGAGCAGAAGAGAACTCCGCCTGAGCTTTCACTTGAAGAAGCTGCATTGCGCTTGTCAATAAACCAGCGTAAAAGACCACCAATCATAATGGCAGCTGTAAGTTCAAGAGGAAGATACATACCGATTGCAACAGGAAGTGCTGGTACCTTAAGGATTTCAAATGTAACGGCACTAAATGCACCAATAAAGATAAGGGCCCATGGAAGGTTTCCTGACATAACTCCTTCTGTAACAATCTTCATAAGGGTTGCCTGTGGAGCAGGAATTTCTGCAGAGCCAAAGCCCCATGCCTTGTTAAGGAGAACAAGGATTCCGCCAATAGTCAGGGCAGAGAAAATTGCTCCAAGGAATTCACCAATCTGCTGCTTTTTAGGAGTTGCACCAAGAAGATAACCTGTCTTAAGGTCCTGGCTCATGTCACCTGCAAGAGCTGATACGATACAGATAACTGCACCAACAGTAATTGCACTGATCATTCCGTGGGAACCTGTATCTCCAGAAAGCTTAAGAAGTGAAGTTGCAATAAGAACAGTGGCAATTGTCATTCCGGAAACAGGGTTATTGCTTGAACCTACAAGACCAACCATTCTTGATGAAACTGTAGAGAAGAAGAAACCGAATACTACGATAATAAGGGCACTTACAATACCTGCCTGAATAACAGGAAGAAGCCAGATTGCAAGGATAATAAGGAGGCTGCCGATAAGAACAACCTTTATGCTGATATCCTGTTCAGTACGTTTAGTTGAATCTGCACCAGCTGAACCCTTAAGTCCTTTAAGGGCACCTGCAAAAGTCCTAACGATAAGAGGAAGGGACTTAAGAAGGCTGATGATTCCGGCTGTAGCAAGGGCACCTGCACCGATATATCTTACATACTGAGACCAGATTGCACCGGCTCCAGCACCTGTATAAAGGTCAGAAATAGAAACATTTGCAGGGAAAAGCACTGAACTGCCGCCAAAAGTTACGATTGCAGGAATAAGTACAAACCATGCAAGGATACCGCCGGCAAAAGTAAGGGCCGAGATACGGGTTCCGCAGATATATCCTACGCTGATAACGGCAGGATAAAGTTCAGTAGCAAAAAGAGTCTTAAATTTATTAAGAGGTACTTCAATTACACCAGGAATAACCTTAAGACCGTCAATAATAAACTTAAATACAGCAGAAATTGCCATACCAAGGAAGATAATCTTAGACTTTGAACCGCCTGCCTGATCTTCACCGGCAAGAAGAACTTCTGCACAGGCCTGAGCTTCCGGATAAGGAAGAACGCCATGTTCCTGTACAATAATTGAATTGCGGAGAGGAATCATAAAAAGAACGCCAAGAAGAGCACCACATAATGTAATTAATGTGATTGCAAGAAGACTAGGCTCCCCTGTTACACCCTCTTTTGCCCAGAGGAAGAAAGCAGGCATTGTAAAAATAGCACCTGCTGCAACTGACTCACCGGCAGAACCGATAGTCTGAACCATATTGCTTTCAAGAATAGAGTTCTTTTTAAGAATAATACGGGTAATACCCATTCCGATAACAGCGGCAGGAATAGAGGCAGAAATTGTCATTCCTACACGAAGACCAAGATAAGCATTTGCTGCACCAAAGATAATTGCAAGCAAAATACCGGTAACTACAGAAGTTACTGTAAGTTCCGGAGTGATTTTTTCAGCCGGTATATACGGCTTAAACTCGTTATTTTCCATAGTAACATATTATGGCATGAAGAAAAGAATTTGTGCAATGACATTGCAAAATATTTCATAGTTTATTGAAAAATATTCATCATTAGAAAAGGCGAATAATACGTCGAGTCAAGGCACGCTCACGCTTAAAGCCTTGACTTCGCCGTTTTGAGGGTTTTGTAATAAACCCTCAATAAAAAAAGCGGTACCCCTTTAAGAGATACCGCTCATTCAATTAATAATTATTCTTACTCAACTGCACCCATTGTAAGGCGGATTGTCTTTGTATAAGAAGAATCACTGCCCAATGTCCAGCTGAAGCATGCAGCACTGTCTGTTCCGGAAGAAAGACTGCTTACTGCTGTAGAATCAAAGATATTTTCGTAGAAATCTCCGCCGTCG
>NZ_JAILGZ010000007.1 GCF_024696245.1 Treponema sp. | reverse complement strand
GTATGTATTCAGATTTAATTTTTAATTATTCAAAGATGATAGAAGACTCCGGTCCTGAATATGGAGCAGAAATACTCTCTCAAATGGCAGCCGCTAAACCTTTTTTTGCCATGGATACAGGTATGACAGCCACGGATATCTGGCATCGTGCAGACCTTTTAAGAGAAAGTCTTGAACTTATAGAAGATGAGACTAGAAAGAATTCTGCTTCCCAGATGCTTTACCTTAGTGCAGGAATAATGCCGGATTATGATTCAGTAGAAAAACGTTTTGATTACGTTGCTGAACTTGAAGAAAATATTTTAAGTTTTAGGGATTCAGATGATCAGTTTGCAGACCGGCTTCTTGCAATAGGCCCTTGTGGAATAGACCATGACTGGGATTCCGTTGAATACGAAGGCAGGGAACATGATTATTTTGACAGCCAGACCATCAGCGATGAACAGGACCTCTTTGCCCTTCAGCTTACCCTTGGAAAAAAACTCAACATGCCTGTAATTCTTCATTCAAGAAAAGGATTTAAAGAAACTACAGACGTTTTAAAAGCTGTAAAATGGAACAAGGGTGTTATTCACGGATATGCTTACAGTAAATCTGAACTGGATTTTTTTCTGGACCTGGGCTGGTATATAAGTTTTAGTGGAGCCGTAACCTATGCCGGAAAAAAAGGCGCTCTTGATATGGCTGATATTGTTGCCTATGTTCCAAAGGACCGTATACTTATTGAATCTGATTCACCTTATTATGCCCCTGTGCCTTTAAAAAGCACGGCAAATACTCCGGTGAATCTGAATTATGTTTACGAATACATTGCATCAAAACGAAATATTTCTACACCAAAACTTTCTGCAGCTATTGATGAAAATTTTAAGAAGTTATTTTTAAACTGACAATAAAAAATGCACCTCCTTAAAATGAACATTATTTGTCCACTTTGAGGGATGCATTCTGATTGGCTGCCGTTTTTTTTACAGTTCTTTTATAAGGCAGGAATCCTTTTCCTTAAATCCCATTTTGTTAAGATAGGCCTGATGACTTGGACAGCTGGCATTTGCCTTAAGGCTTTTTACTCCCTTAGAAGCAAGATATGAATAAATGAATTTTCCAACAGAACAGTCGCGGTACATAGGGATAGTATAGTCAATTTTTACTTCAAGACAGTCATTCTTTTCTGTACCTGCAAGAATTCCCACAGGAGAAGTTCCACAGCACACAAGATGAATGCTGTCACTTCCGGAAAGATCTTCAAAATCAGCAAAGAAAGACTTTATATCACTTTTAAAGCTGTTGATAAAAAACTTTGCAAATGAATCATCTGCTCCCACTTGAACAACAGAATATTCCTTTTTGGTATTCAGCAGTTTGTAAAGATTGTAGACATTAATAACAACAAGACAAAAGTTCATTATTGCCAGAGGGTAGGCGTGAACGATTGCTGCGTAAACAATAGAGATTACGCTTCCAATTAAATTAATAAGCCTGAGCTTTACTACAGAAGTCATAAGCATGGAAACTACAACAAGCGCAGAACCGATGTAGCCGACGATTTCAAGAATAAGTTTAAAATCCATATTTACCTCTTTATCTCACAAATTTTTTTAGGCGGAAGTTAAGTATACTACCAAAAATGGAATTAAGAAAGGAAAAAAATCCTTCTTCTTAAGATGTAACCTTTTTATTTGCTCCCTCATGGTGTATATTATATGTAGAAACAGGAGACTTTATGAAAAATATGAATTTGCTTTTTGGAATATTGATTTTTATTGTGGGAATGCTCATGTGCATAAATCCTGTAAGCATGCTTCTGGTTGCAATCGTAATCACAGGTATAGCTTCTGTAATCAACGGTATAAGTGAACTTATGGCTTACCGTAAGATTTCTCAGGATCAGGTTTTTGTAACGGTAACAATCGTAAAGAGTGTCCTGACAATTGTATGTGGTATTCTTGCAGCAGTTCTTCCTGTTTATTTTATGGATGCCGGTATGGCAATGCTTAAGCTTGTTATGATAATCATGGCAATATTCTTTTTCTGTCGTGCAGCATCTGAACTTTATATAATAGTAAGGCTTAATGATTCAGAAGTTAATGTAAAGGGACTTTTTTTAAGGGCAATGTTTCTGATTGCAGCAGGTATTCTTCTTTGTATAATCAGGGCTCAGACAGTAGGCGTTGTAATCATCCGTATACTTGGTATTCTGGCAATAGTAGCCGGTGCAGGTCTTGCAGTTTACAGTTACAAAAAAAAGCCTGAAGAAGTTGAATACGAAGACGTTTCTGATAAAAGCGATGAGTAAAAAAAAGCTTCACACTGATTTTTCAGCATGAAGCTTTCTGAATAAGTAAGGTGCCTTAAAGGGTGCCTTATTTTTTTGCCCTTGCAGCTAAAGACTTCTTTATGTTTTCTGCAAAAAGGGTGTTCTGGTCTGTCCTTAAAGGAACACTGAATTCCGGTGAACCGTCTTTTGCAGAAACCCTGTACTGATTTTCTGTACTTGAAGAGTAAGCAGGGCTTGAAGGATTGTTAATCCACCAGTCAAGAACGCTTATCATACAAAGGGTGTACTTTATAAGATTTGCATTTGTAGCATTTGTAAGGTCATCAGGTCTTTTTGCTCCAAGAAGAACATCAAGACGCTTGGAAATTACATTTGGCAGGTCAAACTGATAGCGGTCCCAGGGATTCATTACTCCAAGAACAGTTTTCTTTCCGGCAGCATTCTGGTCAATTCT
>NZ_JAILGZ010000029.1 GCF_024696245.1 Treponema sp. | reverse complement strand
ATGCTTTATGTTCTGGTATTCTTCTATCCGATTAATTCATTTAACATGTTCTTTATTGTAGGTTTGTGTCGTTCCGGTGGTGATACGGTTTATGCGGCTGTTAATGATATCTGCTGGATGTACCTTCTTGCAATTCCACTGGCCTGTCTTGTGGCATTTGTATTTAAGATGCCTGGTCATATAATTTATCTTGCCCTTTCAATGGAGCAGGTCTTTAAGGCATGTGCAGGTTTAATCAGGCTTAAGTCCGGTAAGTGGTATAAGGTTCTTGATTAGAATAATTTCTTTAAAATAAAAAAGGTGATGTTTAAGAAGCTGTGAATTATCTTCAGGCTTTACTTAAACATCACCATTTTTTTTATACAGTAAAGAGGTCTATCTGATCTCCAATCTGTCCTACAGCAGCTTCTACGCTGTCTGCAATTTCTGAAAGGGAATTACTTGTATCCTGAATGTTGCCGGCGCTGGTAGAAATCTTGTCCATACTCTGGCGGATAACGCCTGTGGTGTTTCTAAGCTGATCAACTTCACTAAGGATAGATTTATTTCCTTCTGACATTTCATGGGAGGCTGCACGAACTTCGCTGGTGTTGTCATTCATAAGTTTAAGGGCATCACCAATCTGTTTTGAACCTTCCTGCTGTTCTTCCATGGCAGCTTTAATCTGAAGCACAAGCTGCTTAGTCTGATTGATTGAATCGTTAACTGCTGCAAAGGAATCACTGGAAGCCTGAGATGCGGTAACAACATCATTGATGGAACTTTCAATTTTGTTAAGCTCATCACGGATAGTTTTTGACTGGGCACTGGAAGTTTCAGAGAGTTTTCTGATTTCGTCAGCGACTACGCTAAAGCCTTGTCCTGCTTTTCCGGCATGGGCTGCTTCAATTGCGGCATTCATGGCAAGCATGTTTGTCTGTTTTGCAATGTCATTAATTGTTTTGTTAGCAGTCTGAAGTGTCTTTGACTGTTCTTCAATATGTTTAATCCTGACGTTAACGTCATTCTGCCTTTTAATTCCGTCTTCAGCATTATTGGTAAGACTTTCAAATGATTTTGCCATATGTCCTACAGAAACATTAACACTGCGGATGTTGCCAATCATTTCTTCTACGGCAGCACTGGCCTGAGTTACACCTGAAGACTGAGTTTCAATCATGCGTTCAAGGGATTCAATATTCTGGGAAATTTCTTCAACAGCACTGGCAGTTTCAGTAACACAGTCAGCCTGATTCTGAACCTGAGATCCGATATTGTTAAGGTCTTCAATAATTGCACCGATAGAGTTTCCGTTTTCTTCAATACGTTTCTGAAGTCCAACGTTAACATCTCCCAGCATTTCCTTTGAATCCTTAACACCGCCGATGATTGTTCTAAGCTTGTTCATAAATGAGTTAAAGCCGTCACCAAGAGCACCGATTTCATTTTTACTCTTAACAACAATCTGCTGGGTAAGGTCTGCATCTCCGGAAGCAATATGCTGAATTGAATTCTGTACTACTCTTAAAGGTTTAACTGCAACAACAAGAAGGAGTGAACAGAAAACAGATACCAGAAGTCCAACAAGAATACTGATAATGATAATTACAGTACCAATAGATTTTCCGGCAGCATCAATCTGGCTCTGAGGGATTGTAAGGATTGCAGACCATGGTGTTCCAGGTACAGGTGTATAAGAAGCAAAAGTATAAACTCCTGCAGCATCTGTGTAGTAACCTTCTCCGCTAAGACCGCTGCATGCTTTTTCTGCAATTTTATTAAGTCCCTTAAAGCCAGCCTTGTCACTGTAAGAAAGGTCCATGTATTTGTCCATTCCCCTGATGTGGGAGATAAGTACACCGTTGGAACCAACAAGAATGGCCTTTCCGTTTTCTCCCATTGTCAGGTTGGAAATCATCTTGTCAATTTCATCAAGTTTTACTGCTCCTGCAAAAACACCAATAAGCTGACCATAAAGATCATAAGCAGGGCGGGCAATGTAGTAGCAGACTGAACCATCTGTCTGAAAGTCAATGTTTGAAACATAGATGTTTTTCTTATCGTTCATTATGGAACGGAAGAAAGGTTTAGAAATTACAGTCAGGGTTTTTCCGTCGCTGGAATGACCGACACCATCAGGAGTACAGAACATAATGTAATTAAAATATTTGTTCCTGATATTTTCGTGGTTAAGAAGCCAGTTAATTATCTTTTCTTCATTGCCTTCTTTAGTTACATCATTGTCAGAATAAATGCGCAGGTCGTTTACAAGAACTTCGTTCCAGTGCTGAATTTTTCCTGCGTCTTCTTCAATTATTTTTTCACTAAAAGAAGAATAATCATTCTGAGAATATTTTTGTACGCTTTGAACGATAAGGATATTCTGTATTACAAAAGAAATAATAAGAATTGCCAGAATCTTTATGGAAAACTGAAAAGCAAGGCGGGCATATTTTTTCTGACCCGGATTATTATTTTCTTTATTTACTTCTGCCTTTTCTACACTTGTATTTGTTTCAATTGTTTCTTCCATAGTTGTCTACCTCCCTTTGTATTATTTTGTTGTGTTTTTATAAATACGGTTTATGGCAACAGCATGGAAGGCAATATTCCTTACATTGCTTTTAATAAGGTTGGCATTACACTTCTGATATATAGGAGAAATTACAGCATCTTCCATAATCATTCTTTCTGCGTCCTTCATTGCAGACCAGCGTTCCTGTATTCTTGTACAAAGATCACCATCAGTACAGCTGGCAATAATGGCGTTGTATTGTGGATTAAAATAATTACCCTGGTTATTGTCGTTTCCTGTTACCCACATGGCAAGGTAAGTCATAGGGTCTGCATAGTCAGGTCCCCAGTTGTTAAGACCAAACTGGAAGTTTCCTGAAGACATTATTTTACGGCGTTCAGTTTTTGGCACGGCTTTAATGTTGATTGTTACTTCCGGGAAGAGGGCTTCAATCTGGCTCTTAATTGTACGGCAGGCAATAACCTGAGTTTCTCCGTCAGCAGTTAAAAGTTCCAGAGTAAGCTTTTTAAAGCCAAGCTGCCTTTTGGCTGCAGCAAAATGGCTCTTTGCCTTTTCTTTGTTATAGGTACAGTCATCAGGAAATTCTACACCCTGAGGGGTAAAGTCTGAACCTGTTGAAGAGAAAGCAAATCCTTTTGGAATGGCAGCATAGGCTGCAGCAGAACCATCAGCCATGGCATTTACAACTTCTTCACGATTAATGGCAAAGCTAAAGGCACGGCGAAGGTTTTTATTTGCAAAATGAGAATCATCAAAGTTAAAGGTCAGATAGTAAAGGAAGCCTGAATCAACCGGCCTAAAGTCAGGAGAGTTTTTCATTTTGTTAATTGAATCTCCGGAGAGTTCAACAAAGTCCAGCTGTCCGCTTTGATATCTTCTTAAAGCTTCTTCACCACTGGATACGATTTCATAATGAAGGCCGGCAAGTTTTACATTCTTTGCATCATAGTAAGCTGTGTTCTTTTTAAAGGAGATTGTTTTGCCGGAAGGTGAATACTCAGTAATTATAAAAGCGCCGTTTGCAAGACAGGTTTCTGGGCTTGTGGCATATTTGTCTCCGCAGGCCTTAACGAATTTTTCATTTGCAGGATAGAAAGTACAGAAGTAAAGAAGCTGGTCAAAGTAAGAAACAGGAACTTGAAGTTCAACTTCAAAAGTAAAATCATCAACTGCCCTTACTCCGAGCTGGTTTGGTTCCATCTGTCCTGCCTGAATTGCAGTAGCATTTTTAATCTGAGCTATGTCACTTATCATAAAGGCATATTCAGAATTGGTTGCAGGGTCTATGGCTCTCTGCCAGCCGTAAACAAAGTCATGGGCTGTAACCTGTTCACCATTAGACCAGTAAACATCGTCCCTGAGTTTAAAAGTGTATTTAAGTCCATCAGCCGAGACACTTTCTTCTTTACAAACGGCTTTTTTAACTGAGCCGTCATCAGCCATCTGCATAAGGCCGTCAATCATATTTCCGATTAATTCAAAAGATGTTGCAAAAACTGCAGTCTGTTGATCCAGGGTATCGATA
>NZ_JAILGZ010000017.1 GCF_024696245.1 Treponema sp. | reverse complement strand
TTCAAGGTGAATTATACCTTTGTATTTACATTGCGTAAAGTGAAACTATTTTTACATCATATTGCATAAAACGCAATACACCTACGATTGGAATGAATATTCAACACTTCCGTCTTCCAGAGCAGTAGTTGTAAGTTCCCTTCCGGTAACATCGCTAACCGTTATATCTCCGGCATTTTCCAGAATAAAGACAGGACCGGTATATTCATATTCCAATTCACTTTCTGTTTTTACAGTAATAACCCTTCCTTTTACTGTAATAATCAGATCAACACTCACTCCGCCTGTAGTATATCCTGAGTTTCCGCCCATACACTGGGTAACGGTAAAAGCTGATTCTTCAGAAATCAAACTTCCATCTATAATTGCGCTTTCTTCATAATTACCAGAGTCGTATTCAGGCATATAAAACTCTGCATAACCGCAGGTACCGTAATCCTTAATGCAGTCTGACAGACATGCCCGGTACTCACCAGAAATACCGCTATATTCGCTTGAATTATCAACATAACGCTTAAGTTCCGCCGTTTTTACAATCAGTTCATCATTAAGCACTGTCGTCATTCCTTTTACAATTTCTACACAGGAATCATTTTCAAAAAAGAAATCATAGACTCTGGTATCATTTTCACTCAGACAATACATCGAACAATAATACAAGCCGGCAGGAAGACTTATACTGGAAGAAGAAGTAAAAACTTGAGTTTCCGTACTATAAACAAGTTGCTCCTCAGCAGCAACTTCAAGAGTTTCAAGATTCTTTACCTGCAGCAAAAACTTATAATTCTCAGCTTCCGTACCCAGTCTTTCCTCAAGATTATTAAAAGGTATGGTTAAAGAAAGATATCCATTTCCTGAAAGGTCAGGAGAAGTACTTACAGGCGAAACACTTACAGAAAACGAACCTGTCTCCCCTGCGCCTATGCTGAAAACCGTATGTCCCTGAAAAAAGTAATAATAACCAGAATCAGAAACATAATCGTCACTTTTAACATAAACTAAGTAGGAACCGGCTTCAAGAGCACAGGTAACAGAAGTTGAACCGGATCCAATGTAAACTCTTTTATCAAAGTCTGCACTTTCTACAGACTTCAGAATTTCTGCTGCAGTTTTTCCCTGCATGTTGAAAAACCAGAGGTTGTAAGAAACTCCGTCTTCAGCATAAGGTCGTACGCATCTGGCCCCGTTGCCAACTGATACTTCTACAATTCCACAACTGCCTTCAATGTTACTTTCGTCTTTTACGGAAAAACCGCAGGAAACAAAAATACTTACACAGGCAACACTAAATATGTTTAATAAAAAAGCGCTGAATCTTTTCATCATGATCCTCCGGATTAATGAGTAAAACTGAAAACAGAAGAAACTGTTGTCTTTTGCGACGTAGATTTCTTTGTGATTACACATACAACTTCATTATTAGATTCTACAAGATAAGGGGTTCTTGCATAGTTAATTAAAAAACTTATATCCGATGAAACACTATTTCCGTTTATAAACCACTCATAAGAATAATCAGTTTCACTATATTCAAGCCATCCATCACCAGACTGATAAACTGCATGCAAAGAATAGTACTGATCATTACCAACCATTGGCTCATTTTCCAGATCCTTATATTCATCTCCATCGATATATCTGATATAAAGAGTATTAAATCCGCCGCCAATATCCACGTTGCCGGTAACCGTACCGTTATTCAAAGTAATGGCATCTGAAGATACTACAAGCTTGTCATCAGCAGCCGTATAGCCACTTCTGTATTTAGCAAGCGGAGCTTCTGCAGAGCCGTCCGGATTGAAATACTCCAGCACAACATTCAGAGAATAATCTCCATTAGGAAGACGGGAAAGATTATAGTCGGTAACACCAATTTCAGTTGCAATGGTATCACTTATCGCATCTAAAGTTAAATTAGAATCAGAAGTGTTTATTTTAATACTGGAATCACTTACTCCCTCAATTGCAGGAATAGTCCATACATATGTAATAGTATAAGCGGGATATTCAGTTTCCGAATTATCTACCGTAGCATAGTTCGGAACAGACTCAAGTTCAGTAGGTGTAAACTGATAATCAGGAGCAGAAGAAACATAAAGAGTATTATTATCAGCATCCGGATAAATATATACAGATGCGACCTGAGGCCAGGTCCAGCCTACATCAACATCACAGGAAGCATAGCAGGAAGAATTAAGGACAAAGTTAAGTGTCTGCTCTCCAAGAACTTTATGAAATGCAGTTGGAACCCTTTCAGAAGCAACTGTATAATCACCACAAGTTCCAGTATCCGTGTTGTAAACTTTTACAAAACTTTCAGACGTTCCGTCTGTATACTTCTGAGTAATCTTAAACTCAGCCATGGAATTAGCAAGCAGGTTTACATTAAGTTTTCCGTTTTCATCCAGAGAACTACACTCTACCGTTACGCCCGCAAACTCCTTTATAGAAAAACCTTTTATTTCTCCTTCAGTCCAGGCGGAATTTCCTGACAAAGAAATATACGCTGCCCCCAGTCCAGAATAATAAGAACCTACATCAGAAACCGTTTTACTTCCGCTGGAAACAGAATTTTCAGAGATAGAGCCCATTGTAGTTTTACCTAAAATATAAAATGAATATGAAAAATCTGAAGTAACTAAAGCCGGAGTTAAGGAGGATGAATAGGTCCCATCAGTTATTTCATCCGGAGTTGCACTGAACTTAGCCCTGAAATCTTCAAGACATGCACGGTATTCTTTTTCATTAAACTTTGCACAGGAAGGACTTTCACAGAAAAAAGTTACGGCATAAAAAGATTCATTCGGATTAGAATAATCTGCATCTGTAAAATCTGCATATTCAGAAGAAACGTAAAGCGTTCCCTCGGTTTTTACTTCATAAGTGGTTCCAGAGCCATAATAGCGTGTCATCTCATAACTGTCTCCCTGCGAATTAACAATCAGTTCAGGCTTAAGCTCAGACACAAGTTTAAGATTAAAAACGTTTTTTCCAGGCTTTACATAATACAGGGAATCTTCATCTGATTCTGGTTTAGTACGGTAACAGGTAACTTCCTGAGCAACATCTGCACCCGGCTTTTTATATGAAAGCACGACAGCAGAAGAAACGAAATATCTTTTTCCTTCAGAAAGCCCTTCTACAGAAAGATTAATATTTTTCTTTGCCTGAATATCCGAAAGGGTTATTTCTTTTTGAATCATGACAGGTTCCTTGCCGTCATCAGCTTTAATATTGTCATAATCAAAAACATAAAGTTCAATTCTGAATGACACATCCGTACAGTCACTAAACCATTCATTTGTATCAATTACATTTTTTAAAACACCGGCATTAAAACTTACAACAAAACTACTTTCTTCCTCAGATACCGGATTAGAACAGGAACTAAAAAAAGTAAGCACAAGTCCAAGCATTATAAAACAAAATTTTCTCATGAATTCCTCCTAAGGTTCATGCAATAAATACTTACCTATACATATTCTATCTGACAATTTAATTATTCTTCAATATTATAACAGCTAAATATAACTTTTAAAGATTATTTTTTATTATTAAAAAAAAGACAAAAAAAATCCCCGGTGGTATTACAAACCGTAAATACCACCGGGGGTCTAACTTTATATGACTTAAAAAATACGTCGAGTCAAGGCACGCTAACGCTTAAAGCCTTGACTTCGCCGTTTTGAGGGTTTGTACTACCCCCTCAATCAAATCACAAAATTAGAATGTATGTTTCCAATATACAGGGAAGTAGAATCCAAGATAATCAACTTCTGCAACATCTACCTTAAGTCCGCTTGCAAAACCAACATCAACTGCTACACCAAGAGTATCATGTTCTGTAAATGCAAAATCAAGAGTTGCTTCAGCTGCATAAATTGAACCAATATCAGTGTCGCTGTTAAGGTCTGTTTCGATTTTTCCTGTAAGAGAAAGATCAAGCTGATCGTTGATTCCGATTCCTACAGTAACTGCTCCGTAAAGGTCAAACAATGAATCTTCTGAGTTTGTATTTCCTGCAGCTTCAAGTGTAAGTGCAACAGGAAGAACATCTGTTACTTCTACAGCAACGTTCCAGAGGTTTTCTCCTGCAACTGTACCGTATTCATCCATTGCCCATACAGGATCTTCAACACTAACTGTACCCCATGCATGTGCAAAACCAGCGCGGAGGTTTACGCCTTCAACCTGTCCGAAAAGACCTGCTGAATAGATGTAAAATCCGAGAAGTCTTTCGTCACTGTCTGCAACATCACGTACTGATGCACCGATTTCTGCAAGACCGAAGTCATAGATTGCACCGATACCGACATTGATTTTTTCTTCTGTTGTTTCAAGTCCGTCTTTTGTTTTTCCGTCAACAAGAACCCAGTTTGTAGTTTCTTCTGTAAATGGAAGAGTTACACCAAGGCGGAGACCTTCAACCTGTTCAGGGCGGAATACAACAGAGAATCCTGAAGAACCGATGTTTCCGGCAGCAACATTGTCATCAAGAACAGGAAGATATGATCCTTCTGCAAAAATATCTGAGTGATATGTAAGAGAAAGGAAAGAAAGAGGACGTACTTCTACGTACCAGTCCTTTACAAGACCATTCCATTTAAGACCGTAGTCATCTTCGCTTCCATCCTGGTGTCCGATAGAAACATCAGCCTTAACCATTGCATCAACCTTATCTGTAAGGATTTCTGCATAGATGCGGTTTGTAACACCCTGGAAAACTTTAGAGTCGTCTTCCTCTTCATAACTGCCAATCTTATAAGTTGATTTTTCTACAAGTGTCATGTCAGAAAACAACTTGTTATAGGCGTTAAATGTAACTTCTGCAAAAGCTGTAGAAGTAAGGGCAAGAGCAGCAGCAAGAGCTACTTTTTTAATCATTTTCATTATTGATCTCCTTAGCGACATAAGTCACTAAAAAAAACGTTAGACAAAAAGTTAATTTATGTCAACTTAATTGAGACAAAATTTCAAATACTTTTCACAAAATTATGATATTATAGAATATTTACTTAAAAAATTTTAAGAAAAAAAGACGGCTCCCAATTGGAAAACCGCCTTCTTTTCAAATTACTTCTATATAATATA
>NZ_JAILGZ010000012.1 GCF_024696245.1 Treponema sp. | reverse complement strand
GGGCATGATGACAGGTGCCGGAATGCAGCAGCTAATGATGGGTATGCAGCAGCCTATGATGGGAATGCAGCAGCCAATGATGGGTATGCAGCAGCCTATGATGGGAATGCAGCAGCCAATGATGGGTATGCAGCAGCCTATGATGCAGACACCACCAAATGTACAGTCCCTTCAGTTCCCTAATCTTATGCAGCCAATGACTGCCAGTGAACAGGGTAACATCGGCCTGATTATGGATGTAAAGATGGAAATGACCGTAGAACTTGGTCGTACGGAAAGAACCATCAAGAACATCCTGGGTATGGGTGAAGGAACAATTATAGAACTTGATAAACTTGCCGGTGAACCGGTTGATATTCTTGTAAACCATAAACCTATTGCAAAGGGAGAAGTTGTAGTCATTGATGAAAACTTCGGTGTTCGTGTAACAGAGATTCTTCCTGCTATTGAACACGTTACTTCTCAGATTTAGTTTTTAGGTTTATCTGGTGGGAGGGGAATTACGATAAACTCAAAAAAAGCTTTATGTCTGGCTGTATTTGCGCTTTTCTTTGCAACAGCCAGTCTTTTTGCACAGACAGAAGCTTCTCTTTCTGAAAATACTTCGGTTTCTGAAAGTTCAGAATTGTCTTCAGTTGAAAATTCACAGACAGAAGATCCGGCTTTAAACGCTTCAGATCCTCTTCTTGATCAGTCTGCATCCGATACAGGAATCGGTGTATGGGCCTTTATAAAAATGATTCTTGTTCTGGCTTTTGTAGTTGCAGCCCTTTATTTATTCTTCCGTTTTATAAAAAAAAGAACTTCACCAAATTTGTCCTCAGATGATCCTTTTTTAAGGAATGTCGCATCTGTTTCTCTGGGAATCGGTAAATCAGTTCAGATTGTTACTTTAATTGATAAGGCCTATATGGTAGGTGTTTCCGAAAACGGAGTTTCCCTTATTGATAAGATTGAAGACAAGGAACTTATCAATGCAATGAATCTTTATAATGATAAAAATACAAGACAGTCAAAGCCTCGTACTTTTGGCGAAATACTTGATATTTTTATGCCTCCTAAAAAATCATCAGCATCTTCTGAATCAGCCTTTGACGGTTCAACTGAAGAGCTTTTAGACCAGCTTAAAAATAAAAGACTGAATACTGAGGAGGAGTCATGAAGAAGTTAATACTCCTGCTCGTACTTTTTACGGCATGTCTTTTTACTTTACCTGCACAGACTTCTTCTAATTTTCCTCAGGGTTCTACAGCCGGCAGAACAAATATGACAGCAGAACCTTCTTCTGTTGAAATTCCAAATATTTCAATTTCTGCTACAGCACCTCAGTCAGGTAAACAGATAGCCTTTAGTGTGCAGCTTCTTCTTATCCTTACTTTACTGACTTTAGCTCCAAGCATACTTATCCTTACAACCTGTTTTTTAAGGTTCAGTATTGTGCTGGATTTTATAAAAAGGGCTCTTTCCCTTCAGCAGGTTCCTCCTACAGCAGTACTTAACGGAATAGCAATATTCATGACTTTTTTCTGTATGTGGCCCACATTAAAGGATGTTTATACAAACGCCTACAAACCTCTTTCAAATAACGAAATCACCCTTAGTGAAAGTATAGATAAAGCCCAGCAGCCTGTAAGGCTTTTTATGTACCGTCAGATGGCAGGTGATGATTCCTATATCCATACCTTTATGAATATGGGACGCTATCCAAGGGCAAAGAATCTTTCTGATGTACCGACTCATGTTCTTATTCCGGCCTATATTCTTCATGAACTTACAGTGGCTTTTAAAATAGGTGTTCTTCTTTATATCCCATTTATTGTAATTGATATGGTTGTTGCCAGTATCCTTATGAGTATGGGTATGATGATGCTCCCTCCAGTACAGATTTCCATGCCTTTTAAACTTATGCTTTTTGTACTTGTAGACGGATGGGGGCTTCTTACCAATCAGCTTTTTGTCAGTGTTGTTCAATAGGAGGTAGTAAATGAGCCTTAATACTTTAACAGGTCTTCTTCAAAGGGGAATATGGCAGGTTTTTATTATGTGTGCTCCTGTTCTTGGAGCTGCCCTTATTATAGGTCTTATTATTGCAATTTTTCAGGCAACTACTTCTATTCAGGAGCAGACCCTTACATTTCTGCCTAAGCTGCTGGTGATTCTTCTGGTTCTTTCTCTTTTAGGTGGCTGGATGTTTTCTTCTTTGAGAACTTATACCATCAGTATTTTTAATATGATTCCAAAGCTGGCCAGATAAGCTTTAGGGTTATGCCATGCCTTCAGGACTTTTGAATGCTGCACCCCTTTACTTTCTTGTATTTGCCAGGTGCTTTGCCATTTTAGTAACTCTGCCTCTTTTTTCTTCCAGGTCAATTCCCGGAGTTGCCAAGGCAGCTCTTGTACTTTTTATGGCTGCATTCATTACTCCCTCCCTTTCCCTTGATACAGGAAATTTTGCAGACTACGGTGCCTTTATTTCTAAAGACGGACATTTTAATCTGATTTATGTACTCCTTCTTGCGGGGGAGGCTTTAATCGGAATTATAATGGGCTTTTACATTCAGATTATTTTTGCTTCATTTAGTACTGCCGGTCAGTTTTTTGCCTTTCAGATGGGCTTTTCTGCCAGTGAAGTCTTTGATTCATTAAGTCAGGTAGAAAATCCCCTTATGGGACAGTTTCTTAATATGGTAGCCATGCTGGTCTTTTTACAGAACCGCTGGTTTATGAAGCTGGTAACCGGTGGTCTTATGGCCAGTTTTGAAAGCGTTAATGCCATGGATATAGCAGCCCATACACAGAATCTTGCTCATTTTATGGCTTCATCCCTGACTCTGCTTTTTAAGGATTCCCTGGTAATAGCCCTGCCTGTGATGGGAACACTTTTTTTAATTAATGTTACTATGGGTATTCTTTCTAAAGCTGCCCCTCAGATGAACCTCCTTTCTGAAGGATTCCCTATAATGATGCTGACATCATTCTTTATAATTGCAATTTTACTTCCTTATCTCTGTGATTTTTTTACAGACAGTTTTTACCACGGAATGAGGGAGCTGGAAAAACTTCTTAAACTTCTTACGGGAGCTTCTTCATGAGTCAGATAGACCTTCAGTGGTTTGCTGCAGAAGATGAAGGCCGTACAGAAAAACCGTCGGAACACAGCCTTCAGGAAGCTAGAAAAAAAGGCGAGATTGCCAAAAGTGCTGAACTTTCCTCTGCCATAGTATGGCTTTTTGCCATTCTTTTACTCATTGTTCTTGCACCCTGGATGGAAACTCAGTTTGAACAGGTTCTGGTTTATTTTTTTAATAACATAAACAGCCGCCGTGTTGATGATTCAAAGTTTTATTATATTTTCTTATTTACCTTTCTTAAGATGGTTCTTCCTTTTGGACTGGTGGGTATTACAGCAGGAGTTATTGCAAATATAGTTCAAAACAAGGGCTGGCTTTTTACTCCTTCAAAGATTCAGCCTAAATTCTCCAATATCATTCCTCATGTAGGCCGCTATTTAAAGAAAACTATTTTTTCCCTTCAGGGAGTTTTTAATATTTTTAAGTCCATCCTTAAAGTTGTGATTATAAGTGTAATCGCCTTCTTTTTTATAAGGTCTGACATGGAAGATACCCTTAATTTTCTTCATACAGGGGGAATTGATCTTGCCCAGAAGCAGGTAGGCCTTATGACTGCCAAGCTTCTTGTTGTGTCCGCAGTCCTTATGGTTATTATTGGTGTGGCAGATTACATTGTTCAGCGCAGGGAATTTATGGAACAGCACAAGATGAGCAAACAGCAGGTAAAGGAAGAGTTTAAGTCTCTTGAAGGTGACCCTGAAACCAAAGCCCGTCTTGAACGCAGTCAGAGGGAAATGCTTACCCAGAATATAAGAAAGGCTGTAAGTGAATCAGATGTTGTAATTACAAACCCTGAACACTATGCCGTAGCCCTTGAATGGAAAAAAGAAGTTGCTGATGCTCCTCAGGTTACTGCCAAGGGAGAAGATATGACTGCCCAGACAATTAAGCGTATTGCCAGGGAAAATGACGTACCTACTGTAGAAAACAGGAGTCTTGCCCGTGGTCTTTATAATGATACACAGGTTGGAGATGTTATTCCGGTAGATTATCTTAAGGCTATAGCAACGGTTTATGCTCAGATAGGATACATGTCAAAAAATAAGGGGTAAAAAAAATAAGGGTTAAAATAAGTCTTTACTGATTATTATTTATGGAAGAACTTCTATTATATAGTTCACAAAATCAGGAAAAGGGGTTATTATTATTGCTGTGAAAGTAAGGGGAACTTTCTTAAAAACAAAAACGGGTGGGGATGATGCCGGAACTTCAGGCTTCTAGTAGTAAAAGTGCATTTTCTTTTATAGGCGGGAACGGAGTTGCAGTACTTGTAGTACTTTTTATGCTCTTTATGTTTCTTCCTCTTGGAAAAACTTTCATTGACATTGCAATGGTTCTCAATGTTGCTTTTGCTATACTTATTCTTTTAAAAGTTGTTAATACAAAACGGGCGGCTGATTTTTCTGCTTTCCCACAGATAGTTCTTATTTTTACTCTTTTTGGTCTGTCCATTAATATTTCTTCAACAGTTAATATTCTTCGTAATCCTGTTACCGGCAGTGGAAGTAACCTTCGTTTTCCAGGTCAGAGCGAAATGGTTCAGACTTTTGCCAATATTGTAGCAGGGGACAGTGTTCTTATTGGAGCAGTTGTATTCATTATCCTTATTGTCGTACAGATGCTTGTTATTACAAAGGGTGCTGACCGTGTTTCAGAAGTTACTGCAAGGTTCACTCTGGATGCCATGAACACAAAAATGTTTGCCATTCAGCAGCAGCAGAACAGCGGTGCCATTTCTGAAGAAGAAGCTCAGGCAAAAATATCAGGACTTCAGCAGGAAATTGACTTTTACTCTGCCATGGACGGTTCTTCCAAATTTGTAAGCGGTAACGTTAAGTTTGGTATTTTTGTAACTGTCATAAATATTATCGGCGGAATTATTACCGGTATGGTTATGGGAAAACTTAATATAAGTGATGCCCTTAACAGCTATGCAAAGCTTACTATTGGTGACGGCCTTATGTCTCAGTTTCCGTCACTTATGCTTTCTTATGCAACCGGTCTTTTAATTACAAAAAGTTCTTCAGAGATCGGAATTGATGCCCAGCTTAAAAAGCAGCTGGCTTCTGATGGTTCAATTTACATGATTACAGGTCTGGTCCTTATCCTTATGGGACTCTTCTTTCATAATGCATCATCAGCCTATCTTATTCCTGCCGGCGGACTTCTTATATTTTTTGGATACCGTCTTAATCAGGTTAATGCAGCAAAAGTCATTAAGGAAAAAGCTGAGGCTGCTGCAGAAGAAAAGGGTTCTGCAAAGAAAGCTGCTTCCAGGGGAGAAATATCTCCTGCAGTTTTACCTGATGCCCTGTCTCTTGAAATTGGTTATGCCCTTATTCCTTTAGTTGATGCCGACAAGGGTGCGGAACTTCTTGAAAGGGTTACTAAAATCAGGCGTGAACAGGCAATAGATCTTGGCCTTGTTGTTCCTCCTATTCATATTGTTGACCAGATGTCCCTGGCTCCTGAAGAATACTGCTTTAAAATCGAAGATGTTCCGGTTGGAGGCAGCAAGCTTAAGCTGGGTTATTACATGTGTCTTGATTCAGGTTCAGTTGCTCCTGGTAATGAAATCAAGGGTGAACCTACAGTGGACCCGGCATTCGGCATGAAGGCAATCTGGCTTCCGGAAAGCAAGAGGCTGGAGGCAGAAAAGGCCGGCTATGCTGTAATTGATCCTCCTACAATAATTGCAACCCACCTTACTGAAATTATCAGGCGGAATGCAAAAGATATTCTTTCCCGTCAGGGTGTTAAGGATATTATTGACGAAGTTAAGAAAACATCTCCTGCAGTTGTTGATGAAGTTATGGGCGGAAGCAATCCATTCACTTATGGAGAAATCGAAGCCGTTCTTAAGAATCTTCTTAAGGAACTTGTCAGCATACGCAATATGGTTAAGATTCTGGAAACTCTTTCTGACTTTGGAAAGTATACAAAGGATCCGTGGGTTCTTACAGAAAAAGTACGTGAAGCCCTTGGTTCTCAGATTTGTATGCAGTATGTAGATGAAAACTCAACCCTTCATGTTCTGCAGCTTTCTCAGGAACTTGCAGAAAAAATCTATGCAAAGAGGGGACAGAGTGAAGGTCAGGAACCTGTAGTTGCCTTTGATCCTGTTGAAGGCCGTAATTTTATTGCCGCCGTAAGTTCTCAGGTTTCTCAGGTAAGGGAACGAAATTATCTTCCTGTAATAATATGTCCTTCCCAGGTCAGGGCATTAGTCAAGTCTGCTACATCAAGGGAGATGCCTGGGCTTATAGTACTGTCCGTAAACGAAATAGTTGCTGCAGGGCCAAATGTAAAAGTTGAAGTTCTTGGAGAAATTGTA
The DNA here is from genome assembly GCF_024696245.1 of Treponema sp. Classification (GTDB taxonomy): domain Bacteria; phylum Spirochaetota; class Spirochaetia; order Treponematales; family Treponemataceae; genus Treponema_D. Next base: position 37,318 of record NZ_JAILGZ010000012.1, on the reverse strand, counting down.
TGAATGACATGTCCTCAAAAGTTTATCATGTAGAAGGAAAAAATCTTGAAGAATGCAAGAGCAAATTAACTGATAAATACGGCTCTAACTGGGTTCAGTGCGGCTGGAACAGAATAATATTAAAAAAAGGTATACTGGGCTTTGGACAAAAAGAAGGTGTAAGGCTTTCTTACCAGGTAACCAGTGGTTTTCAGGATTTTTCAAAGGCCGCAGTAGAGACTTCCGTTCACAGTGGAAGAATATCTCAGGCTGCAGCTTTAATTGATTATCATAACCAGAAGCAGAATTCTTCAATACCAAAACCCGGGGCTTTTTCTAATATACCTGACGGAACATTTACAGCCCTTGCCCAGAATGCAAATATAGCTCAGAAGCTGGATCAGATTACAAAGCTTATTGGAGAAGGTTTTTCCAATATGACCGTCAATACAGAGAATGCTCCGGAACATCAGACCATAACTCATATAAAGGAACTTCTTTCTGATAATGATTTTACAAAAAAATACATAAGTGACATTGTAGAAAGAATCAAAAAGACTTTTACGGTAGAAGAACTTAGTGATGAAGATGCAGTCTGCCGGCAGGTTGTTTACTGGATTGGAGAAGATATTAATATTGGAAGTGATTATTATGTAAAGCCTCCAAAAGTTGTTGTTCTCTGCGGACCTACAGGAGTAGGAAAAACTACAACTATTGCAAAACTTGTAGCAGCAATTAAACTTCAGGCTAAAAAAGAAGAAGCAAGGCAGCACCCTGTTCCAGAAATCAGGATAATTACAACTGATATTACCCGTGTTGGCGCCAAGGAGCAGATGGAACACTGGGCTTCGGTTATGAATCTTACAGTAGAAAAAGCAGAAGACCCTGATGAACTTGCAAGGTTCATTAAGTCCAATAAAGATTCGGCAGATTATATTTTTATTGATACTGCAGGTTACAGTCCTAAGGATGTTAAGAATATTGCCAATATGGCAGCAATTTTAAAAGGCAGTGATATTGGAAGTCAGGTTTTCCTTACTTTTACTGCCGGAACAAAGGCCAGGGATCTGGAAGAGATATTAAGGAACTATGAAGTTCTTAATTATAAAAGTGTAATTATTACAAAGTGTGATGAAACTTCTTCCTTTGGCGGAATATTAAGTGTTCTTGCTGATAAGAGAAAGTCTGTTTCTTATGTAACTTACGGTCAGGATGTATTCGGTACTATTGAACGTACTTCTCCTGCAAGATTTTTAAGGACTTTGGCAGGATTTTCATTAGATGATGAATTTATTTCAAAGATTGAAGAAAAGTTTGGAAGAAAAAATTCCGATACATTAATATAGACCCGTAGATTTTCAGGAGTTATAAATGGAAGAGCAGGCAAAAGAACTTCGTGCTATTTTTGGTAATGATGGTGACAATAAAGAACATAAAACAAGAATCATAGCAATTACAAGCGGTAAGGGTGGCGTAGGAAAAACAAATCTTTCCGTAAACATGGCTATTGCTTACGCCCAGCTTGGAAAAAAGGTTATTCTTATTGACGGCGACCTTGGCATGGCTAATGTAAACGTTCTGCTTAGTATTGTTCCTCAGTATAACCTTATGCAGGTTCTTAACGGACAGAAAAAAATGAATGAAATAATTCTGGATACTGAATTCGGAATTAAGTTTATTGCAGGAGCCAATGGTTTTTCTAAGATTGCAAATCTTAGTAAAGATGAGCTTGATAATTTTGCTACGGAATTTGCTTCCCTTTCCAATGCAGATATAATCATTATTGATACAGGTGCGGGTATTGCCAATAACGTACTTCAGTTTGTTGCCGCAGCTGATGAAGTTTATGTAGTAACTACTCCTGAGCCAACAGCTATTACAGATGCCTATGGAATTATTAAAATCATTACTACTGAACTTGCTGACAGGGATATTAACCTTAAGCTTCTTGTAAACCGTGTTCATTCAGCAGAAGAAGGAAAACGTATTTCTGACAGAATTATTAATATTGTAGGTCAGTTCCTTAATTATAAAGTTGAATATATAGGCTTTGTTTATGAAGATTCAGTTGTGCAGGCTTCCGTTATCAGACAGAAACCTTTTATGATTGTAAATCCTACTTCAAAACCTGCTGTCTGCCTTAAACACATTGTAGGAAGAATAGAAAAGACAGAAGTTGCTTCTGACGCCGGTGTTTCTAACTTCCTTAAAAAGTTCCTTGGCGGAAAGAAAAATAAATGATTTTTAATACTGCCGGTGGTAAATATTCCTTTTAAAACCGGCAGTTTTTTTTATCCGGATACCTTTCTTTTTTCTCACCTGCCTTATTTTATACTTTTCTTCTTATTTCACTAGTATTTTTTATTTTAACTTGACGGTCTCGACTTTTTGTCTTAATCTTAGAGGGAAGGGGATTTATTGAATGTTTAAGCCTAAAAATGTACTTGTTCCGGCAACAGGTGCCCTTGTGCTTTCTTTTCTGGTCAGTATTATTTCTACAGGTAATTTCGGTTCTTCCCTTTTTAGAGCAATACTTTTTTTTCTTCTCTTTGCACTTCTTGGAGGCATTATTTCTTTTTTGAATGACCGCTTCCTGAGTACAGGTGATGATTATTCGTCAGGAGGAGAGGAAGGTGTTTCAAGAAGATCCAGCGGTAACGTTGTTGACATTGTCATTAATGATGAAAATCTTACTGATGACGGTGACAGTCCTCACTTTAATGTGGACCACAACAGCAGGACTTTAGGAGAGAGGGATACTGTAGCTCCTTCTGTTTCTGCAGCAGCAGAAAGCAGACCGGTAAATACAGTTAATGAAGCAGCTGTTGAGACTGTTTCTGTACAGAATGCAGAAAGTGCAGGGACTTTGCAGAATGAAGCAGCTCCTGTTCAAAACCAAAACCCTCCGCCTTCTGATTTTGTTCCTGTAACACCGGGACAAAAGCCTGCAGCTGCTAAAACTGCCCAAAGTGCCCCTTCTGCACCTGTGCAAAAGGTTAATACAGAAAGGGCTGCTCAGATGAAGGAGATAGATGATCTTCCTGACCTTGGTTCTGCAGATGATGATTCTTCTGGAGATGAAGGGCTGATAGAAAGCAGTGATTTTGCTTCTCTTGGGGAAAGTACTGAAGATGAAAAAGTTTCAGTAGTTGATGGAGAAAAAGCAAAGGATCACGATACAGAAACGATGGCAAAAGCAATCAGGACTCTGTTAAAAAGGGAATAAAATTGTACTTAAAGGGTGTGGAGAATGGAAACTTCAATTTTTGAAGAACAGACAGAAGACGAACTTTGGAAAGAGTATAAAAAGACTAAAGCTCCGGCAATCCGTGACAAGATTATCAGGCAGTATATGCCTCTTGTTAAGTATGTAGCCGGCAAGGTTTCCACCGGCATGCCTGACAGCGTTGAGTTTGATGACCTTGTAGGTTTTGGTCAGTTTGGTCTTCTTGATGCTATTAATAAATTTGATCCTGATAAGAATGTAAAATTTAAAACATATGCAGTTACCCGTATCAGGGGTGCTATTTTTGATGAACTTCGTGAATTGGACTGGGTTCCTAGATCAGTCAGACAGAAGTCAAGAGAAATCGAAGATACTATTGTTGAACTTGAAGCCCGTCTTGGAAGAACTGCTTCGGATTCAGAAATTGCCAAGGCTATGGGTGTTACAGAAAAGGAATACCAGGATGCCGTAATGAAAGTAAGCGGTACCAGTGTCCTTTCCCTTAACGATGTATGGTATTCAGGTGATGACAGTGAGCATATGTCTTTAGCAGACAGTATTGAATCACCTTCAAGCCTTAATCCTGATGTTATCGTAGAAAGGGAAGAAGTCCGCAAAATTATTATTCAGGCAATTAATGAACTTCCTGAAAATGAAAAAATGGTTATAGTTCTTTACTATCATGAAGACCTTACCTTTAAGGAAATAGGTCAGGTTCTTGATGTAAGTGAAAGCCGCATAAGTCAGCTTCATACAAAAGCTAACCTCAGGCTCAGGGCAAAACTTACAAGCATGAGGAAGGGAATCTTTTAAGGAAAAAGTATGGTTAATCTGGACAGGCTCCGGCTTGACATGGAAAAACGCCTCGCAAAAGACCGTGAGATTCATACTGTAGAAGTAATGGCAGATACTCTTGATGAATGTCTTGCTGATGCTGCAGTTCAGCTTGAAACTTCGGTTTCTAATCTTGAATATGAAGTAATAGAAAAGGGTTTTGCCGGAATTATTGGTCTTGCCAAAAAGCCCTGGAAAATAAGTGTTTATGAAAATCCTGATGTAACTGACCTTAAGAAAAAGCAGTCAGAAGAGCAGATGTTTGCTGATGACCAGCTTACTGAAGAAATTAAAGTTGTTGATAAGGACGGATATTATTATATCCATCGTTTTGATGCGGGACTCTTCCTTAAGGTTGTTAATCCTGTGGGCAACGGTAAAAAGGTTGCTGCAAAAGAAGTTATTTCTTCCCTTAAGAGGGCAGACACTATTTCTGTAGATGAAAATGCAGTTAAAGAGGCCTGTGAGGGTGGAACCAATGGTGAATATAAAGAGGTTGGTGTATACGAACACGTTGCTGCCGGTGACGCAATTATGTCTGTAGACGTAAGCAAGGATGAAATGCAGGTTACTATTACAGTTTCTCCTCCTGCTGCCGGTGGTGCCGAAATTACTGAAGATCAGATCCGCAGGTCTGTAGCAACTCAGGGTGTTGTGGCCGGAATTGAAGATGATAAAATTAAGGAATTTATTGATAACCCTGTATATAACATGCCTTATGAAGTTGCAGCTGCAGTTCAGCCTGTAGACGGAAGGGATGCTTACATTGCCTACAACTTTGAAACAGACCGTTCAAAACTTAAACTTAAGGAATCCGAAACAGGACAGGTTAACTTTAAGGAACTTAACCTTATTCAGAACGTTGTTGCAGGACAGCCTCTTGCTCAGAAAATGCTTCCTCAAAGGGGTAAGGGTGGTAAGACTGTATTCGGACGTTATCTTGAAGCTAAAAACGGAAAGGATATGCCTATTCCTCTTGGACTTAACGTTAAGCTTGATTCTGACGGAAGAACTGTTGTTGCAGAAAAGAACGGTCAGGTAATGCTGGTTAACGGTAAGATTACTGTAGAAGAAGTATACGAAGTTCAGGGTGTTAACCTTAAAACCGGAAATATTACCTTTATGGGTACTGTTATCTGCCGTGGTAATGTAGAAGACGGCTTTGACATTAAGGCAGACGGAAATATTGAAGTATACGGCTCTGTAGGAAACTGCCATCTTGAAGCAGAAGGCGATATTGTAATTTCTCAGGGTATTATGGGTCGTGATGAAGGAACTGTAACTACTCCTAAGTCAGTATGGGCAAGATTTATTCAGAATGCAAAAGTAAAGGCCGGAGACTATATCGTCGTAAATGATAACATTATGAACAGCGAAGTTTCTGCCATGAAAAAGATTCTTGTTCGTGGTAAGCGTGCCCAGATTATTGGTGGTCATCTTTTTGCAACAGAAGAAATCTCTGCAAAAAATATTGGTTCTCCTGGTGGCGGTACTGAAACTGTTCTTGAAGTTGGCTTTGACCCGGAAAAGAAACAGCGTCTTATGGAACTGATGGAAATGCAGTCCAACCTTATGAAACAGCTGGAAGACGTAGACCTTAATATTGCAACTCTTGAAAATCAAAAGGAAATCAGGCGTTCCCTGCCAAGGGAAAAAGAAGAAAGTCTTGTTAATCTCCGCAAGCAGAAGGAAGAAATTACTGAACAGAGTAATGACATGTCCAAGGAAATTACAGAGATTCAGGAACGCTTAAGGGAACTCAGAGTTGTAGGAAAAGTAAATGCCAGCGGTACTGTTTATGCCGGTACAAAAATATTTGTAAGGGATGAAAAGGATGAAGTTAAGTCTGATGTAAAGGCCTGTTCATTCTATTTTGAAGACGGATTTGTCCGCAGGGGCAAATTTGACGCTACTCAGGTAACTCAGGAAGTGGAGGGTCCTAGTGGCTATACAACCGATTGATCTTTCAACCATGTATTCTCAGATGGATAATGTTGCCCGTATGTCTTCCGGACAGGAACATTCAGCTTCCGTTGCAAATTTTGCAAGGCTTGAGCGTTCTCAGCAGCAGGAACTTCAGAAATCTGAGAACGTTAACCAGGTTAACAAAAAAAATGGTGAAGGCTCTAAGGTAAAAAGTGACGGAAAAAATTCTTCTCAGGGCCAGGAAGAAGCTTCTGAGAAAAAAAAGAAGGATGCCGGAGAAGAAGAAAAGGAACCTGACAGGACAATACATCTTACAGATCCAAGAAGGGGCCGGCTCATAGATATAACGGGGTAAATAATAATGACTGCAGCAGCAACTGTTTTATTTTTAGTTATTTGCATCAACATAATTTTATGGCTTGTTTTTTTACACAGATTCAGAAAAATATTTTCTACAGATGAAATCCTGACACGTACTCAGACTCACCTTAACAATATGCTTAAGGATATTAACAGTAATGCCAGCCGTAACCTGGACCTTCTTGAAGAAAAAATCCGTCAGGTTAAATCTGTGGCTGCAGAAACAGAAAGAAAAATAGAAGAGCTTAAGGCCGGTCTTAAAAAGACAGAAGATATTAAGGCTTTTGAAAACAATCTTTCTACAGCATCAAGAAAATCCCGTTCAGAAAATAAGTCTTCCGTAACTTCCCGCTATAAAAAAAGTGCAAGACAGGAAGAGCTTTTTACAATTCAGGAAGAAGAAACTGCTGATTCCAAAGAAACAAAAGAAAATATTCCTCAGATTACTTATGCCAAAGAACAGATTTATCCAGTAAAGGATTTTGCAACTCAGGTAATGGAATACAAACAGAAGGGCTATCAGCCGGAAGCAATCGCCAAAGAACTTGGCCGCAGTCTTCAGGAAGTACGCCTTGTCCTTGAGCTGGAACTGTAAAAATCAGAATTTTATCAGTCTTTGAGAATAAAACTCCATTTATTAGTATCTCTATATACTTGAAATTTGAAAAAAGCGGACTTATAATTTTTACTATGGTAAATAGTAAGTTCAAAAAATCTAGATTCGGAACATTATCCGACGGAAAAAAGGTTCACATCTATACTGTTTCAAATGGAAAAATGAGTTTTTCTGCAACAGACTTTGGATGTACAATCACAAGTATTATTGTCCCTTCAAAAGACGGATCAAAAAAAGACGTTGTTTTAGGTCATTCCACTCTTGCCGGTTTTGTAAATGATACTGCATGTTTTGGTACTGCAGTTGGTCGTTTTGCAAACAGAATAGGCGGCGGTTCCTTTACCATCAACGGTAAAAAATATGAACTGGATAAAAATGACAGCGGAATTAACTGTCTTCATGGTGGTTTTGACCGCTTTGAAAAGAAAGTATGGAAGGCTTCTAAAATCAAGACTGAACATGGAATCGGTATTGAATTTACAAGATTCTCCCCGGATGGAGAACAGGGCTTTCCTGGTAATGCTCAGGTTAAGGTAATTTATACCCTTAATGACAACAATGAGCTTACCTTTGAATACTTTTTAAAGACAGACAAGCCGACACCTGTAAATCTTACAAATCATTCCTATTTTAATCTTAACGGAAACGGAACTGTAGAAAATCATCTCCTTAAACTTGATTCTTCTGCTTATCTTGAAGTTAATGACACTGTTGTTCCTACAGGAAAAATCATCAGCCTGGATGAAGACAAGGACTTTGACTTCAGGTCATTTAAGAGAATCGGTCAGGATATTAAAAATACCGGCAGGGGCTATGATCATGCCTTCCTGGTAGACGGCTGGGGTGATGGAAAAATCCATCAGATAGCTGTCCTTAAAAGTGAAGAAACCGGCATTTCCATGACTGTTTCTACAAGTCTGCCGGCAGCTCAGATTTATACGGCTAACTTCCTTGAAGGAACTACTGGTAAATTCGGAAGGCTTTATCATAACCATGATGCCCTCTGTATTGAAACAGAAGGATATCCGGATGCACCTAATCACAGTGACTTCCCGGATTGTATAGTTACACCAGAAAAGCCATATCATGAGCTTTCTGTATACAGGTTTGACTTTGCTGAAAATGTATAATTATTAATACGGAAGGTTTTTCTGTAATAATTCATTATAAAATCACTACAAAAGAGGTTAAGATGGACGTTCAGTTACAAGAATTGATCGACAAGATCAAAAAAGACGGTGTTGCCAGTGCTGAATCTTCTGCTCAGAAAATCATTGAAGAAGCAGAAAAAAAAGCTGCTTCCATTGTAAAGGAAGCGGAAGCAAAAGCTGACGGCATAATTAAAGCAGCAAAATCTGAAACAGAGCGGATGGAAAAGGCCAGTGAAGATGCAATTACTCAGGCAGGCCGCAATCTGATTATCTCTTTCAGGGATGGCATTAACAGAGAACTTTCTGCATTGGTCACTGCAGAAACGGAGAAAGTTTATGACAAGGATCTTCTCAAGAAACTTATTCCTGAGACAGTAAAAGCCTGGGCAGCTAATCCTGATACTAACGAACTTTCTGTTCTTCTTCCTGCAAAGGAACTTAAGGCTCTTGAAAAAGGTCTTAGAACAGCCCTTAAATCACAGATTTCTAAAGGACTTGAAATAAAAGGTGATTCAAGTCTTTCTTCCGGATTCAGAATCGGCAGTAAAAACGGAAGTGCCTTCTACGACTTTAGTGCAGATGAAGTTGCAGGGCTCTTTAGTGCTTACCTGAATCCTAAAACAACAGAGCTTATGAAGAATGCAGCAAGTGCAGTTAGCAGTGAAACTTCTCCTGTAGAAGTAAAGGCTGCTTCTGAAGTAAAGGCTGCTGCTCCTGCTAAAAAAGCTCCTGCAGCTAAAAAGACTGCTGCTAAACCTGCAGCAAATAAAGCAGCTGCTAAACCTGCTGCAAAAAAGACAGCTGCCGCAAAGAAAACTTCGGCAAAGGAAAAGAAATAGTGGAACATCTCTATTACCTTGTTGCCCAGCTTCCATCGTTCTCTGTAAATGAAGACAGTTCAGCAAAACTGCCTCTTACAACGGAGTACTACAAGGATTTGTGCAGCCGCTTTATGTCTGCCGAAAGCAGCCGTATTGCAGAAGGCCTTTCCCTTGAACCACCCCTTGAACTGAAAGCAACGGGTTCGGCTTTTCTTGATGCCTGGTACACCAAGGAAAGAAACCTTCGTCTTGCTCTTGCCCAGCTTCGTGCCCTGAAAATGAAAAAAGAAGCCAAAGATCTGCCGCTTACCAGCGACGGTGAAGTTATTCAGGCTGCACGTACCGCAACAGGAATGGACAGTCCCCTTAGTGCTGAACAGTTTTTGAATCAGTACCGTATGGCTCTCCTGGACAAGATTGCACCTCTTGATATTTTTTCAGCAGATGCAGTTTTCTGTTACGGACTTAAGCTTATGCTTGCAGAACGGATGAAGAAGTTTAATCGGGATGAAGGTTTGGCTTCTTACCACAAAATCTATGACGAGATTCTTGGAGAAAAGAAATGACAGATACAAAAGGCAAAGTAGTTGCTGTTAACGGAAACATGGTTTCTGTTGAATTCGACGGAAGGGTATCTCTCAACGAAGTAGGCTACGTTAAAGTTGACGGAAAAAGCCTTAAGGGTGAAGTTATCCGTATCCGTGGAAATACAGCACAGATGCAGATTTATGAAATGACCAACGGTATTTCTACAGACTGTACCGTTGAATTTACAGGAGACCTTCTTAGCGTAGAAGTAGGTCCTGGTCTTCTTGGACAGGTATATGACGGTTTGCAGAATCCTCTTCCTCTCCTTGCAGAGCATTCAGGATACTTCCTTGAACGTGGTGTTTATCTTCCGGCTCTTGATGCAGAAAAGAAATGGGAATTTACACCAACTGCTAAAGAAGGTGCAAAGGTTTGTGCAGGAGATGCTGTAGGTACTGTTCCTGAAGGACCTTTTACTCATAAGATTCAGGTTCCATACGGATTCCTTGGTACTTATACAATTAAAAAGCTTGCTAAAGCTGGCAGCTATAAGATTCATGATACTATTGCTACTCTTGTAGATGAAAAGGGTAAGAGTCATGATATCTGCATGTCATTCAAATGGCCTGTAAAGCGTGCCGTTAACTGTTATGCAGAACGTCTTATGCCAAAAGAACCAATGGTTACTAAAGTTCGTCTTATCGATACTTTCTTCCCTGTTGCAAAGGGTGGTACCTATTGTATTCCTGGACCATTCGGTGCAGGTAAGACAGTTCTTCAGCATACAACATCAAGAAATGCTGACGTTGATATCGTAATTATTGCAGCCTGTGGAGAACGTGCAGGTGAAGTTGTAGAAACACTTACAGAATTCCCTGAACTTAAAGACCCTCGTACAGGCCGCTCCCTTATGGAACGTACAATCATCATCTGTAACACATCTTCAATGCCGGTTGCTTCCCGTGAAGCTTCCTGCTATACAGGTGTTACACTTGCTGAATATTACCGCCAGATGGGCCTTCATGTACTTCTTCTTGCTGACTCTACTTCCCGCTGGGCTCAGGCTATGCGTGAAATGTCTGGTCGTCTTGAAGAGATTCCTGGAGAAGAAGCATTCCCTGCTTACCTTGAATCTACAATCGCTTCTTTCTACGAACGCGCAGGTATCGTAAAGCTTCGTGACGGAGAAACAGGTTCCGTAACAATTGGTGGTACAGTATCTCCTGCCGGTGGTAACTTTGAAGAACCTGTAACTCAGGCTACCCTTAAGGTTGTAGGTGCCTTCCACGGACTTAGCCGTGAGCGTTCTGATGCCCGCCGCTATCCTTCAATTGACCCTCTGGATTCATGGTCAAAGTATCACTCAGTAATCAAAGCTGACCTTGTTGAATATGCCCGCAGCCTTTACCGCCGTGGTGCAGAAGTAAACAGCATGATGAAGGTTGTTGGTGAAGAAGGTACAAGTCTTGATGACTTTATTACATATCTTAAGAGTGAATTCCTTGATGCAGTTTACATGCAGCAGGACTCTTTTGATGAAACTGAAGGTGCTTCTTCTATTGAACGCCAGAAGTATGTATTCAGAAAGGTAATTGAGATTCTTGGTTCTACTTTTGCAATTACAGAAAAAGACGAAGCCCGTACATTCTTTAACCAGCTCCGCCAGAACTTTATTGATATGAACTATAAGGTTTTCCAGAGCGCAGAATTTAAGGCTGCAGAAAAGAATCTTGATAAAACCCTCAAGGATCATGGCACTGAATTGGGAGAAGAAGCAAAAGCTCTTCTTAAGGACGGTGAGTAATGAATAAAGTATACAGCAAAATTGAAAGCATTAACGGTAGCGTTATCACTGTTCGTGCCAAAGGCGTAAAGCTTAACGAACTTGCTGAAATCTCTACCCGTTTTGGTAAGTCTCTTGCCGAAGTAAACAAAATTGACGGTGACCTGGTTTCACTTCAGGTATTTGCCGGTGGACGTGGTGTTGCAACCAATGACCAGATTCGCTTCCTTGGACACGACATGCGTGTTTCATTCAGCGATAATCTTCTTGGACGCATTTTTAACGGATCTGCTGAACCTCGTGATCACGGTCCTTCTCTTGCAGAAAACCTTGTTCCTATTGGAGGACCTTCGGTTAACCCTGCAAAACGTATTAATCCTAACCGTATGATGCGTACAAACATTCCGATGATTGACGTATTCAATACACTGGTTGTTTCTCAGAAGATTCCTATTTTCTCTATCTCAGGAGAACCTTATAACCAGCTTCTTGCACGTATTGCCATGCAGGCTCAGGCTGATGTAATCGTTCTTGGAGGAATGGGTCTTAAATATGACGACTACCTTTACTTTAAGAATACTCTTGAAGAGGGTGGTGCCCTTTCTAAAACAGTTATGTTCGTTCATACATCTGCTGACCCGACTGTAGAATGTATTAAGATTCCTGATCTTTCTCTTGCAGTTGCTGAACAGTTTGCCCTTCAGGGAAAAGACGTACTTGTACTTCTTACTGATATGACAAACTTTGCAGACTCAATGAAGGAAATTGCCATTACTCAGGAACAGGTTCCTTCTAACCGTGGTTACCCTGGAGATCTTTACTCACAGCTTGCTTCACGTTATGAAAAGGCTGTTGACTTTGCTGATCAGGGTTCCATTACAGTTCTTGCAGTAACAACAATGCCTGGTGATGACGTAACTCATCCGGTTCCTGATAACACAGGATATATTACAGAAGGTCAGTATTACCTTAAAGGCGGACGTATTGAACCGTTTGGTTCACTTTCACGTCTTAAGCAGCAGGTAAACTCTAAGACCCGTAAAGATCACCGTGCCCTTATGGATGCCATGATTCGTCTTTATGCTCAGTACAAGGATACCCTTGAAAAGAAATCAATGGGTTTCAATATGTCTGCATGGGATGACAAGCTTCTTAAATACGGTGAAATGTTTGAAGCTCAGATGATGGATCTTTCCGTAAACGTTCCTCTTGAAGAAGCCCTGGATAATGGATGGAAAATCCTGGCCCAGTGTTTTGACAAGCAGGAAACTGGTTTGAAGACAGAACTTATTGATACATTCTGGCCTAAAAACTAACTGTAGATGAGGAAACTGAATGGCAAAATTAAAGCTGACTAAAAATGAGCAGAAGGCACAGAAAGACGCGCTTAAAATGTACCAGCGCTATCTTCCTACGCTTACGCTTAAAAAACAGCAGCTGCAGTCAGAAATCCGCACTATAGAAGAAAAAGCAAAATCCGTCCGCAGTCAGAAAAAGGCTCTGGAAGAGGATTTTGAAAAGTGGATTTCAGTTTTCGGTGAAAAAGACGCTTTTAAGCCTGATATGGTTACCGTAAGGAATATCAAAAAAGGCTTTGGCAATATTGCCGGCGTTAAGATTCCGGTCTATGAAGGAGCAGATTTTGGTCGTGGTGATTATGACCTTTATACAACTCCTTTGTGGATTGATATGGCTGCAGACCGCATGGAAAAGGCTCTGGAGCTTGACTTGCAGGCAGAAGTGCTCGATGAGCAGGTCCGTCTGCTTTCTCAGGAGCTTCGTACTACAACCCAGCGTGTAAACCTTTTTGAAAAGGTAAAGATTCCTGAAACCAAGGCAAATATCAAGAAGATTGGTATTTTCTTAGGTGATGAACAGGTTGCTGCCGTTGTAAGGTCGAAGATTTCCAAGAAAAAGCTTCAGGGTGCAGTTGCAGATTCTTCACAGGAAGAAGTTACTCCTGTTAAGGCTGCTAAAAAATCCAGCACAAAGAAGGGGGCTAAAAAATGATCGTTAAAATGAAAAAAGTTTCCCTTGTGGTTCTGGATTCAACAAGAAAAGAATCCCTTAAGGCTTTAAGAAAGGCTGGTGTCCTTCATCTTGAACATGTAGAAGGTGAAGGACCTGTACTTCAGGCTTTTAAGGAATCTTCTCAGGAAACAGATAAAGCAATCGGTATTCTTGACGAAATAAAGGCTGACAAAAAGCAGAAAATTGCTCAGGTTCAGCTTTCTAAGGAAGAAGCTTGTGATAAGGCTAAGGAAATCCTTGCCCTTAATGACAGAAAAAAGTCCCTTTACGATTCCATTAATCAGGATACACAGGAACTTTCCCGTCTTGAGAGCTGGGGTATTGTAGACCCTGAGGAATTAAAATTCCTTGCAGGAAAATCCCTTTATGCCTATATGTATGAAGCTCCTGCAGAAAAATATGCAGAAATCGGCGAAGAAGTTAAGACCATTCTTGTAAATACTGTATTAAAGGTTGCAAGATTCCTTGTAATTTCTGATACAGAAATAGAAGAAAGACCGGCAGGACTTCCACCGGAAGCATATGCAGTGCCTCTTCCAAGGGCTTCTACTGAAACTATTGCAGATGATATCCGCAAGGCTCAGCAGGAAATTGACAAGATAAACAGGGAACTTTACATTGCAAAAAAATATGCGGCATCACTTGCTGCATATAAGAAGGCTCTTCTTTCTGATATTGAATTTGAAAATGTCAGAAGCGGTATGCCTCATGAAGAAGAATCAGAAACTCAGACAGTACGTCTTGCCTGGCTTACAGGTTATGTACCTGTAGATTCCATGAGTAAGTTTAAGTCTGTCTGTGCAGAAAACGGCTGGGCTTATGCCAGTGATGATCCTTCTGACGAAGATATGGTTCCTACAAAACTTAAGAACAACAGGGTAGTCAGCCTTATTTATCCGCTGACAGACTTCCTTGACGTAACTCCGGGTTATCATGAATTTGATATTTCCGGCTGGTTCCTTATGTTCTTCTGTATTTTCTTTGCCATGATTTTTGGTGATGCAGCTTATGGTGCCCTTATTGCACTTTTAGGAATAGGTCTTGCATTCAAAGGTTTAGGCAAGGGTAAGTTCTTTGCACCTATAAACATGTTTGTAATTCTTCTTGGACTGTGTACTATGGTCTGGGGTGTAATGACATGTTCATGGTTTGGTATTGATGCAGCAAAGCTTCCTAAGGAGCTGATAGACATGTCCTTTATGCCTTTCTCCAAAGCTAAATATGCTATGGTTAATGGTCTGGGCTTTGATTCTACAGTTGCAGAAGATTATGCAAACCTGAACCAGAAGATATTCTGTTTTGTACTGGCGGTACTTCAGTTAAGCGTTGCACACATTATGTGTACCCTGCGTAACAGAAAGTCCTTAAAGGCAATCGGAGATTTTGGTTCACTTATTGAACTCTGGGGTATGTTCTATGTAGTAATGGCTATGGTAGGTGATCCGGACAGATTCTCTCTTGGCGTAAATGAATCAACTATTTACGTTATGGGACTTCCGCTTCCATATCTTGCTATAGGCGTTTTACTTCTTGGCTTTGCCTTAAGCTTTGTATTCTCTAATTATGAGGGAAGTATCAAGGCTTCTATACTGGAAAGCTGCAAGAACATTATTAGTGTTGTACTTGGTGTAGTAAACGTATTCAGTGATACAGTTTCTTACATCCGCCTCTGGGCAGTAGCTCTTGCAGGTGCTGCAATCAGCGGTACAATCAACACAATGGCCGGTCCTATGCTGGGTAAGTTTACAATGATAGTATTCGGCGTAATACTTTTAGTATTTGGACACGGACTTAACCTTATACTGAACCTGCTTTCAGTAATAGTTCACGGTGTACGTCTGAACACTCTTGAGTTCTCACAGCACCTTGGTATGGCATGGAGTGGAACTAAATACAGTCCATTCAGTGAAAAACAGTAGTTTGGGTGACCGTTGGTCACTGCTTAAATAAAATATAGTAAAAAAGACGCTTAAAGCGTATAAAGGAGAAAAGTATGAACTGGGGAATGATTGGAGCCGGTGTAGTTATGGGTATTGCTGCTATGGGTAGCGCAATTGGTATTGGAATTGCCGGACAGGGTGCAATTGGAGCATGGAAGCGCTGTTATCTTAACAATAAGCAGGCACCATTCCTTCTGGTTGTATTTGCTGGTGCTCCTCTTACACAGACTATTTACGGATTCCTTCTTATGAATTCAATGAAGGCAGCAGCTGCTGTAGCTGATAAAGCTGGTCAGTTCTTCCTTCTTGGTCTTGGTTTTGCAGCTGGTCTTGCAATGTGTATGTCTGCTATTGCACAGGGAAAAGCCGGTGCTGCAGGTTCTGATGCTCTTGGTGAAACAGGAAAAGGTTTTACAAACTACATCATGGTAGTAGGTCTTTGTGAAACTGTTGCTTTGTTCGCAATGGTATTCGGAATGATTGCTTAAGTTGTAAAAACTCCATTTTAGTTTTTAAGAGCCTGTGTTCTTTATAAGGATGCAGGCTTTTTTATTTTTATTGAATCAAGCCAGTCGAAGGTGGCTCTGGAAGTAAGCGGGAAAAGTCAGCAGGAAGAGGCTGGAATCATGCGGCTTAAATCAGCGTAAACTGGCATAATGCAACTTATACCGGCAGATGACTTAAACGTAAAAAAGAGGTATTCTTTAAGAATCATATTTTGTTTTTTAAGGCGGCATTTTTATGAGTATTTATAAAACTCCCCGTATAGTAAAGCTTGGCGGCTTTAATTCCATCCGTCAGATTCTTATTGGAGGAGATAATCCTGTAACCATTCAGACTATGTGGAAGGATGGTATTACTGATGTATGTGATAAGCCCGAAAAACTTGAATCAATCCTTAAGCAGATTAATACATTAAAATCCCTGGGCTGTGACATCATCAGGTTTGCAGTTCCGGATATGGAAAGTGCCAGATCCCTCTGCCTGATTCAGTCTAAAACAGATGTACCTCTTGTTGCAGACATTCATTTTGATTATAAACTGGCTCTTGCCTGTCTTGAAGGCCCTGTAGCTGCAATCCGCATTAATCCGGGTAATATCGGCTCTTTTGACAGGGTAAAGGCAGTCGTAGAAGGCTGTAAGGAAAAGAATGTTGCCATAAGAATTGGCGTTAATTCCGGAAGCCTCCCTAAGGATCTGGAAGTTCAGGTAGAAGCAGGAACCTTATCCAGAAGTGAAGCTTTAGCTCAGACCGCCTTAAGGGAATGTGAAGCTTTTGAAAAACTTAATTTTAACAATTATGTTGTAAGCATGAAGGCTTCTTCTGTAGAAGAGACTATAGAAGCAAATGAAGCTTTTGCTAAAATAAGTGATACCCCTTTACATATTGGCGTAACGGAAGCCGGTCCCCTTATTACAGGCATTGTAAAGTCCACACTGGCATTTTCGGCCCTCTTAAAGGAAGGAATCGGTTCTACAATAAGGGTAAGCCTTTCTTCTACACCGGAAAATGAAGTAATTACAGGCAGGGAAATCCTCCATGAATGCGGTTTTAGAAAGGGTGGAGTTACTCTTGTAAGCTGTCCGAGATGCGGACGTATTGGTTTTGACGTACATTCCTTTGTTGAACGTTGGCAGGCAGAACTTTTATCCATGAAAAAGGACGTAACTATTGCCGTAATGGGCTGTGTTGTAAACGGTCCTGGAGAAGGCAAACATGCTGATTTAGGAATTGCAGGTGGTGGAGACAAGTGCATTATCTTTAAGAAAGGCAAAATAATACGAACGATAGACTCAAAAGATGCCGATAATGTATTCAGGCAGGAACTGGAGTCTTTATAGAATGAAGAAATTTTTTATTGCAGCAGTATTTTTAACATCCCTTGTATTTTTACCATTATTTTCTCAGGTTGTAGTAAGACATGTAGAAAAGGGCGAAGAAGCCTGGCGTTACATTATCAGGGCAAGACAGAACCTGGACAGCGGAGAGTATTCAGCTGCAATAGAAAATGCAGAACTTGCAAAAGCTTCTCAAAAGCAGAACGCTGACTGGGAACTTTACCTTCTTCAGAATACACAGAAAAAGAAAAAAATCCGTAAAGCCGGAGACAACCTTCTTGAAGTTCTGGCTGCAATGAAGGAACTTGGCCTTAATGATGCGGCTGCTGTAATAGACAGACAGCTGGAAGAAAGGGGAGAAGATTACTTTAACGGAAGTTTTTCTGTCCTTATGGAAAAGGAAGAGTATTTTTCCCACTGTCCGGAAGCAGATTATATTATAGCCAGGGTTTATCAGCTGGAAGGTGAATTTGATCTTTCCCTCCGTTATATGAATCTTGCTTATGAATATTCAGATAATCTTATTGTGCCTGCCCAGAAATACGAGATTCTTTACGCTTTAGCTGACCTTGCCCATGATCTTGACTCAGAAGATGACTACGAAAAATACCTTCTTTCTGTTCTTAAAGACAATAAAAGCTATACAGACAGGCACTTTATGGATGCCTTTACCGCCTTTGTAAAAAATGACAGTCCTGAAGCCGTAGAAAAGTTTTTCCTGCTTTACAGAAACAGGGATTATGATTCAATAAAGGCTTTGTCAAAACTTTCCCGCTATTATCTTGCTAAGGGAGAAAAGGAAAAGGCTCTTGAATGTTCAGCACTGGGAAGCATTACAATTGTAACTAAAATAGAAGAAACCCTTAAAGACAGAATAATTGACTATAACTATACAACTTTTGAGGACCTGCTTATAAAAAGTGCAAGGTATGAAGATATTGTTGTGTGGGGAAGTAAAAACTGTATCTGGGAAACTTTGTATTCTTTTGCAGATATAAGTGCAGCCCAGGGAAGGATTAACTTTTCTTCCAGACTCTTTACACTTTTAGCAGGCTGTCTTGGTGACAATTTCTGGCGCAAAATGGCAGCCCGCCGTGTAAATATGAATGTTGATTAATTGAATTATTAGAAATGGCGGCCTAAACCGATAAAGTATTCAAGGGAACCGCCTTTTCTCCATGAACTGTCAAAGTCCCTCTTTCCGTCAAGAATCTTTTTGGAAATATCAATACCAACACTGGCCCTGATAACAAAGCTCTTCCATCTTGCAGGGTAAATAAGAACTTCAAGACCACCGGTATAAATACCTTCGTTAAGGGAGAAGGTAGTTTTTGTTCCCCTGTTTTTAATAAGACCTACATCAACAAAAGGTGACCACTGCATTTCAAAGTCCAGGTATTTCATAAGGAAATGAGGAACTGATGCAATTGCACGTACAGCTGCAGGTTTTGTTTCGTAAGAACCGAATAAAGCATAACTCCAGTCAAGCCAGTGGGTTGTAATAATATGAACAGGCATGTCAAAGTTAAATACAATGGCAGCCGGTGTTTCAAGAGCATAATTATTGGCGTCAATTTCTCCGATTTTACTGCTGAAAGTCTGATTGTCTGCGGCACCACGGATGTATGAACCAACTTTTGTAGTACTATTAAGTCCTGCAAAGAAGTTTACGTCAACTGCAAGGGCAACAAAGTTAAGGCTCTTAAAGAACTGAAGTTCCCCCTTAACTGAAGGCATTACTTTTTCGCTGATAATATCACCGCTGTAGTCCCATCCGATTCCCTGGGTTGTAGAAATTGAGTAACCGTCACGGAAGTTGTATTGTTTTGTCCAGTTAATGCGTGAAAGTTCAAAAGTCTGGGAAAGTTCAATTACAGGAGTTTTACTTAAATCTGTATTTTCATTATCAATGCCGTTAAGGTCCCAGTAGTGGGTGCAGCTGAGCTTAGGAGTGTATTTTACCTGGGTGGTGTTACCGATATAGCCTAAAACCATTGGTACAGAAACAGAAGCCTTTTCCTTAAAGTAGAATTCGTCACCAAATTCAAGATAAGAAGCATCCCTGATAACCGACTGGGTAAAATTAAACTCAAGCTTATTATGATAGTTTCCAAATGGCACGGCTACAGTAATTCCTGTGTCATAAGAGAACTCTGGTTTGTCTTCTCCAATCTGCCATGAGAAGCTGAAGTCGTTTGACCAGGTTTCTTCTGTATTACCTATAGTAAAAGGGTAGTCGTAATCAAAGTTAAAGCCGCCGTAAACTTTAGAATAATCTTCCGGATCATCTTCATCACCAAGCTGAAGGTTAAAATCAATGCTTAAACCTTCCATAAGGCCTAAAAAGTTATTGTCCTTAAGCTTGATTTTTGCTTCAAAACCTGAGTTTGAGTCAAGACTTGGCTTTGGAAAAACAATAAGGGACATGGAATCCTTAAGTTTATAAGTTGCAGAAATTTTACCTTCTTCGTCAACTGTGTAGCTGTAATCTACAGAAGCAAAAAGACGGGTGTTTTCAAGTTCCTGTTCAATATCCTTAAGGTAGGCATCTGCATCTTCCTGGCTTTTGAAAACCTTGTCGTAATTGATTTCTGTAATATTGCGCTGGATTGCAGACTTTTGAGTACGTCCGTCAATGTCAAAATCAACGCTTTTAATTTGAAAGCCTTTTGTTTCCTGAGAAAAAACGGCCTGAGCCAGAACGAAAAGTGTTCCGGCAATGAGAAACTTTTTTGTAATTGAGTTCATGGATTAGTAAGCTCCTTTTCTTTTAAGTACAACCCATACGGTTTTAATTATAATCCAGATATCCAGCCAGATAGACCAGTTCTGTATATAGTAAGTATCAAGTGAAATGCGTTCTTCGTAACCTGTGTCACTGCGGCCAGAAATCTGCCACATTCCGCTTAAGCCCGGAGTTACTGAAAGAACATAGTCGCTGTATTTTCCATATTTAGAAAGCTCGCTTTCTGTAACAGGACGTGGACCTACAAAACTCATGGAACCTGTAAAAATATTCCAGAGCTGGGGCAGTTCATCAAGGCTTGTTTTACGAAGAAATTTACCAAACTTTGTAACACGGGGATCATCTGTAAATTTTCTGTCTTTTTCCCATTCAGCAGCCCTTACAGGATCTTCTGCAAGAATTTTCTTAAGCTTTTCGTCTGCGTCTATACACATTGAACGGAATTTCCAGCATTTTAAAAGCTTATGGTTCTGTCCAACCCTTTTATGGCCGTAAAAAACCGGTCCCTTTGAAGTAAGTTTTATTCCCAGGGCACAGAAAATTCCTACAGGAATGGCAAAAGGTGCAACAGAAAGGCAGAGTAAAATATCAATTGTTCTTTTTAAAAGCAGGGAGCCGAATTTTGTCAGGTAATTTGTTGAAGAAAATCCTAAAATTCCACCAAAATTCTTCATTTTTAAAGAAAGGGTGGTGGCAAGCTGGTTTCTTGGAACCCTGATCATATAACGGTATCTTGTCTGAATTGCTTCAAGGTCATTTTTGTAGTCACATACAATGGCAACTTTAATCTTTAATTCACTAAGAATCTGTTTAATCTGGTCATTGATTACCCTGACAGGAATGTCCATAAAAGTATCTGAGGCATCCTTGTCGTCAGTAATTATAAGTATTGGAATATAACCAAAGTTAGGGTGTTCAACAAGACGCTTTACGATTTCGTGACCATTGTTACCATGGGTATAAATAACTGCCGGAACGCCCCACCAGGAGAACTTACAGCTGCAGCGTCTTGCCCATTCCCTGAAAAGAGGGAGAAAAAGGGTAGCAAAAGGCCATGCCGTAACAAGAGCCAGTGCTATAGGAATAAAGTCTCTGGTGGATTTTATTGTTGTGATTGCAAGTGCCATTCCCATAAGACAGAGAAAGGAACAGGTAGAGAATTTTTTTACCTCATCTTCTGGAGCAAGAAGAATGCCCGGATAAAGACCTGCTGCATAAAAGGCAACAGCTGCAAAAGGCATAAAAATTGAATATTTTATGAACGAACGGAAGTTAATTGAAGAGGGATCTATAAAGTTAATGATAAAAAAGCCTGCTCCAATAGAAATCATTAAAGCAAGGGCATCAAAGAAAAACAGTGTCAGTCCTGTTACAAATGAGCTTGTATATTTGTACTTTGAACGTAACTGTGTTTTAAATGTTTCTTCGTTATTGCTCATAATATCAAAATAATTATATAGAAAAAAAGTTAACTATACAATGATGGAGAGGGTATTAAATCCTTATATTTTTAAGACTATTTTTAATTGGTCCTTCTTTTTTAAGGCTCAACTCTCCTTAAGCCTGTCAGTGTTTAAGTCCGGCAGTGATTAAGGCACAGCCGGGCCTGTAATAAAAGTGCTTTTTAACATAAGTTAAAAGTCTGCATTATTTAATAACCGTGAATTATTTGCGGCACAATCTGTCCAGTATAAGGGAAGCTGTCTTCTGGTAGGAATAGGGATTTTCAAACTCTGAAAAGTTTTTTTCATTATTCCAGCTTTCATTCATTTTTTCTGCCAGATCCTGGTAATCCTGACACTTAAAAAAGCTTACCGGAAGCCCTCCATAGATTTCCTTAAAGACATCAATGTCAGAAATTACAGCCGGGGTTCCTGCACAAAGGGCCTGAAGGGGTGGAATGCCAAATCCTTCGTATAAAGATGGCTGTACAAGAAGTTTTGCAGAAGAAAGAAGTTCCTTAAGCTTCTGGTTGCTGATAAAACCTGTAAATTCCAGCTGATTTTGAGGAATATCTGCAATAAGGTCTGAAAGGCTGTCGTCTTTTGTCCTGAAATTGTCCTGACTGCCAACAATTATAAGCTTTGGACAGGAGTCCGGAGCAGATACAGCTGCTTTTGAGCAAAAAAGAGGGAATGCCTTAAGAAGAGTCTTTAATCCCTTGTGTTTTTTTATGTTGCCAATAAAAATTACTGTATTGTCTTTTTTATCCCATGGAATTTTACTGCCCTTGTCCTGCAGGTAGGATGGAATTCCATTGTATACAACGGTAATGTCTTTTTTACAATTAAGCTTTTCTTTAATCCTCTGACTGCTGAATTGAGAAACTGTAAAGATTCCGGCGGACTTTTTAACAGCCCTTTTGTAAAAAAACTTTCTGGCTGCTTTTCCAAGGCTTCCTGTAAGGCCCTTTACGTCTAAAAATACTATGTCGTGTATTGTGGTAAATACGGGCACCTTTATTCCCTGTGGAAGGTTACAGTAGGGAGAAAAATACAGGTCACAGCTGTTAATTTGAGCAAGTATATCTTTTGGAAAAGCAAACATTTCTTTTAGTGAAAAAGTTTTTACCTGACAGTCTGAAAAAGTTATATTTTCTGAATCAGAGCTTTTTGCAAGATTACAGGCAGGGCTTTCTTTTGAACCGAATAAAAAAAAGCTGTGGTCGCTTGTAAAGAAAAAAGGAAGTATCTCGTCTAAAAAAGTTCCGATTCCGCTTTTACCGCTCATCCTGCAGTCAATGGCTATTTTCATTTAAGACCCCTTTCGGCAAGTTCCTTAATCTGATCCCTGAATCTCTGTGCACTAAAAGTTGAAGCATGATCAGTAATTGTCTTTAAGTCAAAGGCACCCTGTCTTTCTAATTCTTCAAATCTTATAATGGCATTTTTAACGGAAGAAGTTTCCTGTTTATCAAAGTAAACTCCGGTAATTCCGTCTTTTACTGTTTCTAAGGCTCCACCTTTTCCGTAGGCAATAACAGGACGGCCGCAGCACTGAACTTCTACAGGAATAATTCCAAAGTCTTCTTCTGCACTAAAAATAAGGGCCTTGCATTTTTGAAGGTAGGCTGATACTTCTTCGTCGCTGATTCTGCCTGTAAAAGTAATGGATGCTTTTTTGTACTGGACGGCAAGTTTTTTAAGTTCTGCTTCCTGACTGCCGCTTCCTATTACAACAAGTTTTTTTCCTAATTCACCACAGGCCTTTATTGCCAGGTCAATTCTTTTATATGGAACAAAACGGCTGAATGCAACATAGAAATCCTCTGGTGGAAGTCCGTCCGGCCCCAGTCTGTCGGTATCTACAGGTGGAAAAATTACTTCTGCATCCCTGTTCCAGAATTTTTTAATGCGGCGCTTAATGTAAGAAGAGTTTGCTGCAATTGCATCAATTCTCTGACTTGAAATATAATCCCAGAGACGAATCTTTGGCATCATGCGCTTCATAAAAAAGCGGGTTAAAAATCCTGAAGACTTAAAGTAATCATAGTAAAGGTCCCAGGCATAACGCATAGGAGAATGTACATAAGCAATAAACCTGGTATCAGGGCTTGTAATTACACCTTTGGCACAGCAGGATGAACTTGCAATAACCAGATCATAGGAGGTAAGGTCAAAGGATTCAAAAGCTTTAGGCATTAAAAATAAAAGCTTGGTATAAAGTTTTTTACTGAAGGGAATCTTCTGAACAAAAGATGTATGAACCTTTTCTTCTGGAAAATGTTTTGCCATCTTTTTTTTATCATAAACAAGAGTGTAAATATCTGCATCAGGATAAACCTTAAGCATTTCTTCTACTACACGTTCTGCACCGCCGTAAGTAGTAAGCCAGTCATGTACAATTGCAACTTTCATTCCTTTATTATAGCAAATGGCCCTTTGTTGATAAAGAAGTGTAAATATCGTATTCTTTTAAATATGAAAAAAAGCTTAAAGTTATTTTTAATTATTGCATCAATTACAGCAGCTTTACCTGCATGGAGCCAGGAAGAAGTAATTCAGTCTGAATCAAAATCGGAATCTGAATCTTCAAGGCTGACTAATAATTTTGATGCCTCAAGTGATTTTTTTGATGATGACAATTTATTTACCCATCATGGTGACCGTCATTTTCTGACAGCTTCTACAGGAATGTTTGTTCCAACTGTAGTTCTTTCTTTGTGGAACCGCTATGCTTCCGGATCAGGCTGGGCTAAGGTTGACTACAAAAGAAATTTTAACAGGCTTAAGAACGGGACTGTAAAATGGGAATGGGATACTGACTGGTACTGGACTAACTTTGTTCTTCATCCATATCAGGGGCAGCTTTCTTATTCAGCATTCAGGACAGCAAATTTTTCTCAGTTTGAAAGTATGCTTGCTGCTACTTTTGGTTCTTTTGTTTGGGAAACAATGTGCGAAAACAATACGCCTTCCCTTAATGACATGGTATATACTTCTGTTGGTGCCTGGCCTATGGGAGAAATGCTTCACCGTCTTTCTTTTGAAGCAGATGCTGCCTGGGGACCACTGCGCTTTCTTATTACACCAATGCGTCTCTGGAACGAAGGCCTTACTGGAGAAAAGCCATACGGCAGTCACGGCAACATAAAGGAACTTTCTTTTTATACAGGTTTTGGAGCAGCTAACGGTGTAAACGATGCTGATACTTATGATAAGTCAAGGGAAACCTATCCACTTTTTGGAAGCCTTGGACTTGATATAGTTTACGGAGATTCCTTTAATCATAATTCCAATGATCCTTTTTCTGCCTTTAATCTTTCTATAGGCGGTTCCATGGGAAAGGGCTGCGGTCAGGGATACAGGTCTCTTGAAAAAGACCTTATGCATAACCTTTACATTTTTTCTGACGGCTGGGTAATTTCACGTTCAGTTCTTGCTGACGAAGACAGGGATACAAGCATTGGTATTATTTTTGACTATGACTTCCTCTGGCATTCCTTTATGAACTTTTCTACCCTTGCTCCAGGTTTTGGTATCAAGCAGCGCTTTGCAGGAGACAGGGCAAAAGCTGAATGGGAACTTCACCTTGATGCAGTTCTTCTTGGAACACATGACGTATGGTATTACCGCCGTCAGGTTATTGATTCAGATAAAATCTACAAGGCTTACAATTATTCTGTAGGTGGAGAAGCCGTTGCAGCCTTGCGCTATAAGTTTAACGATGGACCGGCTTTTGTATTGAACAATCACTTTTATGCCTTCTATGATTTTAAGGATGCCAAACATGAAGTTGAACCTGGACTTTCTTTATTTGACTACCTTAGATGTGAAGTTACATTCCCTGTAAGTTCACAAATCAGTCTTGGTGGAGAAAATATTTTGTATGCTGCCTGGTCATGCTTTGACTCTTATCCTGATGTAGTTTCACTTATGTATTCAACAGGATTTTTTGTAAGGTACAATCTTAAATAATAAAATATTTTTTATAAATAGTTTTATACAAATAAAAAATGCATCCCTTAATTCTTTAACAGAAGATTACTTCTGACTTTTTTAGGAATTAAGGAGATGCATTTTTTTTATCAGAGTATATAGAAATCTGAATTTTCTTTTTTACTTACAGTGAATTAAGAAACCTTTTGTTTTCTTTTACAAAGGAGTTTCCGTTCTGCAGACTGTCCCAGTTAATTGACCAGGTCATAATTCCCCTGAGACCAGGATGCTTAGCATTAATTTTTTTGAATGCTTCCTGGAGTCCTGCATTGGAAATCTGTCCTG
Source organism: Treponema sp. (assembly GCF_024696245.1). Taxonomy (GTDB): domain Bacteria; phylum Spirochaetota; class Spirochaetia; order Treponematales; family Treponemataceae; genus Treponema_D. Next base: position 11,815 of record NZ_JAILGZ010000012.1, on the reverse strand, counting down.
AACCTGCAGCACCAGAAGAACATGGAACAGCAATTACTACCTGATCCGGACGGAGAGCAGGGAAGAAATAGTGGCTGTTATTGTTTACAGTAAATCCTTCAAGAAGCATGTTACACATTTCTACAATACCTTCTACTGTTCCCATGTTATAAGAGTTGCCGTCACGACCGGTAATTGGTGAAGAATTGTAAAGCTGAGTCTGTACATAAGTTGTCTTATCCCTGAGGGCATATACCATTCCAAGATAAGCTCCTGCACGACTATCTACATAAGAATTTGCTCCACCGTAAAACTGGTGTCCAAGCTGCATGTAAAATGTTTCCGGAGCCCAGGAAAGAATAAAGTTATCTCCGTGAGCATCACAAATCTGTCTTATTGCAGAAATCATGTTTACAATTCTTGGTGTTTTAACATTTTTAAAATCCGGGTCAGCGCCACTGTTAAGTTGAACAGATGACTGTTCCAGATCAATGTCAATTCCGTCAAAGTTGTATTCGTCTACAAGTGCATTAATCTGTGAAACAAAATTAGAAACTGCAGCCTGATTTTCAAGATAGAAATAACCTTCATAACCTCCGATAGAAAGAACTATTTTCTTACCTTTTGCATGAAGTTTCTTTATATCGCTTTTAAATTCACTAAGGCTGTATCCGTCTTTTGTTGCAACTGAAAACTTCATGTTACCGTTACCACTTCCTGGAGTAACAGGTTCAGCAAAAGAAACATTTATTACATCCCAGTTTTCATCAACGTTTCTGAGTTTAATAAAAGGATTGTTGCCGTCCCATGTATGCCAGTAACCACTCATAATTCTTGCAGGAAGTTCTGTGTTTACAGGACCTTCAGGAGTATCTGGTGTATCCGGAGTTTCAGGAAGATCCGGAGTATCTGGTATATCAGGAGTATCAGGCTGTGAAGGAGTTACTGTAACAGGGCTTTTTGAACCATCAAGGTCTGTTCTAAGCTTCCAGAACCAGAGTCCTGCTGTTCCAGGAATCCATGCTGAATTTGATGTATGGGCATAATCACATTCATAAACAGCACCATTGTAAATTACAAGATCACCTTTTGCATAGGAAACACTATTGTCAGACCAGGCAGGATATGATGCAGAAGTGTCTGGTGTTTCAGGTGTTTCAGGTGTTTCAGGTGTTTCAGGAAGATCCGGAGTATCAGGCTCTGAAGGAGTATCAGGTGTATCAGGAGTATCAGGTTCTGAAGGAATTACAGGATCTGAAGGTTCAACAGGATCAGTGTTGTTAAGTTCTGCAAGATAGTTTCCTATTTTTCTTGCAAAGTTCCAGTTGTTTGAAGCATCCCAGTTGATTGACCATGTCATTACACCCCTGAGTCCAGGGTATGTGTGTGGAGGCATGTATGAGCCGTGTCTTCTTCCGTGAATAAGAGTATCAAGGGCGTTAATGATAATCTGTGGATCTACGTATCCGGAACCGGCACCACGAGTTGAAGCAGGAAGTCCAAGACCTACCTGATCTGGTCTGAGACCATGTTCAAGCTGAATTGCTGCAAGACCTGTAAGGAAGTTTTCATTTCCCTGGGAATAAACTTTTCCGTCTTCTCCAAGCATAGATCCTGAATTGTAGTACTGCATGTTGTTGATTGTAAGAATGTCAGAAATTGCAAGGGCAAGCTTAAAGTATTCCGTTCCTGTTGACTGCATGTCTATGGTCTGTGGTGCCATAGTGATGATTGAACCTTTTGGAATTGCGCGGAGGGCTTTTGAAATATAAGTTGCGTTGATTCCATGTTCAAGGTCAATATCTACACCTTCAAATCCATATTCATTCATAAGGGCTGTAATGCTTGAAGCAAAGTTAGAAGCAGCTGCATCACTGTTAATGAGAACATTACCCGTTTCTCCACCAACAGAAAGAATTACATGCTGACCACGTTCTTTAACTGAAGCTATGTCTGCAATAAAGTCTGCTTTTGAAAAACCAAGTGAGCTGTCAAGATTAAATACAACCTGTCCAGGAAGGGATGTAGATTCACCGAAAGCTACACAAATAATATTGTAAGCTTCAGGAACATCACGAATGCGGAGAACTTTTGCACCGTTATTAAAATTCTGCCAGTAACCTGTAAGAACATAAGTAGGAAGACCTTCTACTTCAATGGCACCCCCTGAAACTGGAGGAATAATTACTGGAGTATCCTCTGATGGGTTAGTGTCAGGCTGATCGTTATTTGAATCATTATTTGAATCATTATTTTCAGACGGAAGTGAAGAGCCTGCTTTAGTTACAGTATATTTAACTTTGTTAGAAAGACTCGAACCAAACTTATTTGATAATCTTACCTGATATTCATAAGTTCCATTTGCCTTTCCCTTTACAGTAAATGTACAGCTCTGAGCAGATGGTGAATTATCTGTAAGTTTTAAAGACTGAATGCTTTTGCCGTTTTCAAGAAGTTCAGCAAGAGTACCATTCTGACCCCACCACATATTCATGCGGATAGAAAAATCAGATTCACCGTTCCAGCTTGTCTGTTCAATTGAAGGAACTGAAGGAAGTCCTGTAGCTTTACTGCTGTCAGGAATCTCTGTAGAAGGTGTGTCTGTTGCAGGTGTTTCAGTTGAAGGCTTTTCTGTAGAAGGATTGTCACCTGAAGGTGGAAGATCAGGACTTTCTACAGGATTTGGATCGTCATCAAATACAACTCCTTCAAGAATTGAATCTGATATTATGTTTACAAGATCATAACCATTCTGCCAGTCGTCACCGTCAAGTTCCCAGTACATTGCTCCACCAAGATTGTTATCCTTGATGTAGTTCATTTTAACACGAATGCTTTCTGCGTCATCGTATGTGTAAAGCTGTTTTAAAGAAGGGTTGTAAAGCCAGCAGGACTTTGAATAAGGATCCCTGTACTTATCCCAACCCTGGGTATTTTCTAGTTTCTTGATTTCATAGTAAGGACTCTGTCCTCCAGGACCCCAGGAACCAGGAAGAGTAGAACCGCCTGTTCCAAACATACCGTCAGGACTTCCGTTGCCATCAAAGTCCCAGCCACCGTTTACATTGTCCCAGCCGCGACTATAGAAAGGAACTCCAATAACAATTTTATTTGAAGGTACACCCTGTCTTATAAATTCTTTTACAGCCCAGTCGATGTTATATTTTTCCCTTATTTCTGGATTTGCATGGTTATCGTAAGGACTTGGATAAAGAGGTGCCTGGTGACCTGTTGTAGCTTCAAAAGCTCCATGCATGTCATAACTCATAAGGTTAAGGGCATCAAGATACTTACTGTATTCACCTGGATTAGTTACTGCAATTTTATCGTAACCTACACCAATTGCAGCTGTAAGTTCATAGTGCTTACCATCTTTTGCTCCCTGCTGGTCAAGAGCATTTCGGAGTTCTTTAAGGAAGAGTGTAAAGTTTTCTTTGTCTTCAATTCCTCCTGGTGCTCCTTTATCATACTGGTCATTCTGATCTGCTGCACGATCTACACCAGGATATTCCCAGTCAATGTCGATACCATCAAGATCATTATTCCTTACAAAGTCAAGGAGGTTTTCTGCAGCCCTTTTACGGCTTTCTTCATTTGCTGCGGCATTATGGAAACCGTGAGATTTAGTCCATCCTCCAACAGAAATAAGAACTTTAACATGAGGATACTTTGCCTTGTACTTTTTTAAAAGACCAAGACAACCTTTGTACTGAGAATCCCATTTTTCTCCATCGCTTACGATTTCATTAGTTGCCCATGAATCATAAATTTCAACAGCCTGGGTTTCTGGATTAAGTCCCACAAAAGCATAATTAATATGAGTCAGTTTGTCATAAGGAATATACTGGGGAAAATAGTTTCCGTGTCCTGCATAGATTCCCCATTCACAAAAGTAACCTGTTACTCTTTTGTCGGGACTACTGGAATTGCTGCTTCTGCTAACTGCATTATTTGCGGTAACAGAACCAATGGAACTTTCTGAAACAGATATTTCACTGTTACAGGAAGTGAACAGAGCTGCAAGACTTAAGGCAAGACTTGCAGCAAGTACTTTAACTTTTTTCATTTTGACTCCATTTAAAAAGTGTTTAAATTATCTTAAATGGAGCCTTAATGATTTTAAAGTTTAAACTTTTCGGTTGAAGGTCTGCATTTTCGTGTGAAAATTTTAGTTACAGATTTCTATTACATCTTTTAGTACGTAAGAAAAAGTTGGAGATGATTTTCTGGAGTTTTCTTTATAAGGAGTTCGAAGATTGTAAGTATCACTGTGGTCAAAGGGATTGATACCAATATAGTTGCCTTTAAAAACTTCTATTTTGTCTTCCTTAAAATCAGAAATGTATTGCTCAATTATATCTTCCGTATCATAAGCTGCAATCAGTTTGTTAAGGCCAATCATTTCTACCCAGCCCCTGTCAAAACCTGCTGCACTGTCATTACCGCTAAGAGGGCTTTTTATGCACTTTTCTATTTTTTTATTAGTAAGGACTGCTTCTGCTGCCGTAAGAATGTAAGGGGCCCAGTTAATTCTGCAGGATATTAAAGATGTAGTTGGGGCAATGTCTGTCATACTCTGATTGTAACCTACATGATAAACTGTCTTACCTTTTTTAGTAGAAGCTTCTTCGCAGGCCATGGCACTTCCTGTAGTATCTGAATGCTGACTGATTATTACACAGCCTTCATCTATTAATTGAGAAGCGCATTTTTTTTCTGCATTGTGATTACTCCAGGTGTTGGTGTACATTACCTTCATCCTGGCCTGAGGAACAATCTGCCTTATTCCCAAAAAGAAAGCAGTATAACCGGATATAACTTCTGAATAAGGAAATGCTGCAACATAACCTGCAATAGCCTGATCTACTTTAATTTTATCCTGATCAATTAATTCCTGCATTTTTAACCCTGCAGTGATTCCTGCAATATAGCGGCCTTCGTAAATACGCCCCATAAAGTTGTGGTAGTTGGACAGGTAGAGACCTTCCTTTGCATTGTCTCCTGTTGCCTGGCAGAACTGAATGCCGGGATATCTGGCTGCTATTTCTTTTGTTTTTTTACTGTAGCCATAACTTGTGGTAAAAATTATATCACAGTCTTCGTTTACAAGATCAAGAATCGCCTCTTCACAGGACTTTTCAGAAATATTATATTTGGCAATAGTTTTTACCCTGTCACCATATTTTTCTTCCAGTTCCAGCTGGGCACGACAAAAATTATTTGTGTAGGCAGTTCCCGGATCTCCAATGTAAACAAAACCTGCTTTAATTGTTCTTCTGGAATAATCAGTGTAAAAAAGTTGTCTGGCAGTAAAGGCAATAAAAATTAAAGTCATGCAGGTGAGGGCACATATAAAATATTTGTTTTTTAAAAGACAAGTCATTATTGTTCTCCTTTATCGTTAAGAGGTTCTGCACTGGCTTCTATTACAGAATGAACATTTATTTTTCCATTTTCAATAAGCTCCAGCATAATCTTTGTAAGTTCAGGATCAAACTGAGTACCACTGTTTTTTCTAAGCTCTTCCTTTACCTTTTCCATATCCAGGGCTTTTCTGTAAACACGGTTTGCAGTCATGGCATCAAAGGCATCAGCTATACCAATAATTCTTGCGTTAAGAGGAATCTCTTCTCCCTTTAAGCCTTCACTGTAACCGGAACCGTCATAATGTTCATGATGATACTTTGCACCATAAGAAACATTTTTAATAAGAGTAAAGTCCCTTAAGATTTCTCCACCAATGTCCACGTGCTTTTTCATAATTTTATATTCTTCATCAGTAAGGGGAGAAGGTTTATTTAAAATTGAATCAGGTACACCGATTTTACCGATGTCATGAAGAAGCCCTGTTTTACGAAGCTCTTCCTGTTCTTCTTGTGTAAAGCCCAGCTCCTGGGAAATTTTTACGGCATACTCTGCAACACGGTAGGAATGTCTTCCTGTACTTTTATCCCTGGCTTCGACTGCATTTGCAATAGAGAAAATTGTTTCGTTACCCATCTGCACTTCTTTTTTAACAGCCTCAAGTTCCCTGGTCTGAATCTGAATTCGCCTGTGCACAAGAGTAATGGTTAAAAACCATGATACCCAGGCTACTGCAAGTATAAGTACAATTCCAGCATAAAGAAGGAACCACCAGTTATCGTAAATCCTGTAGGTCTTTTTAATTTCGTAAACAGCTTCTTCCGTTACGTTTTTACCCTTGCTGTCTAAAAGGCTGATATGGAATTTATAGGAACCTGCCTTTAAATCAGAATAACTTATGCCTGACATACTGCTTTGTAAAGTAATAAGGGCTTTTGAATCTGCACCTTCAAGGTAAAGCTTTATGTAAGGATTGTTAATGGAATAATTAATTATTTCCGGAAAAATTTCCAGGTTGACTGCATCAGAAGGAATAACAAAAGGAATATCTTTTTGTACGATATGACGTTTTCCATCAATAAGAATTGACTTAAGCTGAATGCGGTAAGACCTGTCATGTTTATCATAATCATCAAGATTTATACAGCTGGCACCACTGTCACATGAGAGGTAAAGATTTTTATCTTCATCCATATAGTTCCAGGAATTTGCTGTAAGGGAACTTCTGAGTCCCTTTTTTAGATCAAGAAGTTCGTAGTCAACTTTTTGTCCGGAAAGCAGTTCTTCCCTGTTAACTACAAAAATTCCTGCACTGCCTAAAACAAAAATATTTGAATCATTATTTATTACAAGATCGTAATTGTTAAAGTAAGGAAAGTTGGAAAGTTTTTTTACACTAAAGTTAAGGCTGGACTCTGTATAACAAAGACCGCTGCTGGTAACAATAAAAGTTCCCCCAGTCAGCCTGCCGTTTTTTACATCATTGACTGTTCTTAGAATTACATTTGAAGAAAGACCATTGCTTTTTTTGATTACTCTGAAAATTTTTTTATCATTAATAATGGCAAGACCACCACCATCAGTTCCTGCAAGAATAGTTCCGTTTGCTGCCTGACTTAAAGTTAATATAGTAGGGTTTTCAAGCCCGTCCGCCTGAGTAAGTCTTCCTGTAATTTTATTGTCTTCTAAAAAAATAATTCCCCTGCTGCTGCCGGCAACAATACTCCCGTCAGAAAGTTCAGTTACAACCCTCATGGTCTCATTACTTTCGTAGCTTTTTATTTTTAGATTTTTATCAGCACAAATAAGTCCTTTTCCTTTTGTACATATCCAGAGATTTCCCTTTGAATCAGGATAGAGACATCTGACCCTTGTTCCTTCAAGATATTCAGTAAGGGAATTTTTACCAGATTGATTATTTGTCTGACTGCCTGATTGAGGAATTACGGAAAGCCCCTTGTCTGTTCCAAAATATAAATCTCCGTTAAATTTTGTAATTGTATTTACAACAGCTTCATCAAATCCTGCAGAAAGATAAACCTCTGTAAAAGAAGATCGGCACAATTTAAGGATACCAAGACGGGAAGAAGAGAACCAGAGATTGCCCTGATAATCTTCTATCATGTGTTCAATGGAATTGTTAAAAGAAGAAGTTTCTATTGTAAAATAAGTTTCATCCTTTATGTATCCTGCACCTGTATCAGAACAAAGAATTATGTTTGAATCATAAAAATCAATTGAATTAATATGACGCAGATTCTTACAGTTCAATTCATTTAATTTTTTAAGACGGCCATTTTCTAAAAGACTATAGGACTTAAGAATACCGGAACCTGTTGCTGCGTAAAGAATTCCATTTTCACTAAAATTAACAGCCGTAAAGAAATCTTCTTCTTCCTTAAATGAATAAAGCACTTCTGCATTTTTTAAAATACTAAGCCTGCCGTCAGAAGTAACAAGGGCAACATGGTCTTTAGAATCTGCTGCAATTCTTCTGCCTTCACATAAATCACTGAAAATAGTTTTTATTTTAAGACCGTCTGAAATAGACAGAACAACTGTTTCCCTGGAAGTTCCAACGTAATAATAGCCGTCTGAACTTCTTACTATACATCTGACAGAATCAGAAGGAAGCCCGTCTTTTTCCTGAAGGGTGTTTGTAACGCTTTCGTTAATAATAATGGAAAGACCTGAATCATTTGTTCCTGTAAAAAGGCGGCCCTCGTCATCTACATAAAGACACCTTACGGATTTAATTTCCGGATAGTCATCCATAAGACGGAATTCCCTGCCGTTGTGCCTGTAAAGGCCGGCATAAGTTCCTATCCAGAGAATACCGTCATTGGTTGCTGCAATATCATTTGCAACTCCACCAGGAAGACCGTTGTAATTATTATAGATTGTCCTTACATAGGAATTATAATTTACATTCTGGGCACTGGCTTTATAGGAAGAAAGTGTAAGACCTGTCGTAAAAATAAGCAGAAGGCTTTTTAAAAGGGGACCATGCTTTGTTTTTTCTTCATCAGTAATTTTATTTTGAATTTTAAAAAAATCCGGAATAAGAGATTTTATGTTTCTGTAGAGTTTAAGGAATTCATAAAGAATTACCAGAGACAGCATCTTGTCTAAAAATTCAACATAAAAAGAACCTGTAACAACAGCAAGAATTTTATTTACACCCATAGATTCAAGAAGGGCAATAATACCATCTCCCCAGAGGTTTCCTGTTGAACCATTTCTGACAATAAAGGCAAGAACCGAAGAAATTGCTACACTTATAATTGTTACCAGCACAGCCAGTGTCATTGTGTTGAACATGTTTTTCATCATGCCATGCTTTGCCATGTGTCCGGTTATAAGTCCGGCTATAATACCGATCATTGAATAAGGAATTAAAAGGGGTATAGAAAAGGAAAGAATGATATTTGTAGAAAATCCGATAAAGGCGCCGCAGAAGGGACCCAGGGCATAGGCGGCAAAAAAGGTTCCCAGGGTGTCGAGCCATAAAGGCAGTGACAGATACCTTGCAATATTTAGAAGAAAAATATTTGCCAGAATACTGAAGGCCGTTATAAAAACAATTTGTGAATTTTTATACCTGTTCATTCTTTTTTATATTCCTCCTTAAGCTGGGAAATCGTTCCTACTACACAATAAGGTTCATTTGTAAAATCAAGTTTTACAGTGCATTTAAGGTTGAGTTTCTTTTGGGTAAGTCTGGAAGTAACTGTAATAAAACTGTCTTCACCCCGGCGGGACCTGGCAAGAAGATGCATGATTTCTACATCTGTCATTACAAAAATATCGCTGAGACTGCATTCATTTACAGACTGACTGTCACAATCCAGAAGAAGTTTTTTTGCCTGAAGATTAAAGACTGTAACACTCTGATCAAGATTAAAAATAAAAACAGGAATATCAAGAGTGTTAAAGATATCCTTGCTGATGTTTTTAATTGTAGGCGTAAATTCCGATTGAATGCTTACAGCTTGCCACCACATAAAAAATACAATAGCAAAGGCTGTGCAATAACCAACGCTTCTGTAACAGGAATCAATGCGGCTGCCCATAATATCAGGAATGGCACTAAAGAGAATTAAAAAGTTGGCACTGACAATTTTTATGATAAAAAGTTTATCCCTGCGGATACTTGCCTTTCTGTACCAGAAAATTGCACAGACAAAAAGAGTAATGCCAATTACCGTTACGTATGAGTAGTGAAAAAGATGGGAAGAGGAATTAACCGGGACATAGTAAGTAAAACCAAAATCCCTTATAAAGGCCAGCGTATTTTTGTCCCCGTGAATCATCATGTCAAGAATAAGATAGACTCCAAAGGCTCCTGAAGGAAAATATTTTTTTGACGTAGGAATTTTCATATCTGTCATAAGGAAAGTAAATTCCATAAGCAGAAAAACATCCACTCCGTATAAACCTACTAAGCGGGGAATCCAGGCTTTATCTGTATCTGGAGTAAAGGCCATTAAGGCATAGCCCCCGCAGATAAGGGCAGAAGCTATTCCAAAGAAGAGGGTATAATGCCTGATGTATCGGGGTGAACTTGCATTAATGCAGAAAGAAATTCCTGCAGCAAGAGAGAGGACTGCCAGAGCTATAAGAACAAGGTTCAGATAAATTCCCAGCATATTTCTCCTTAAGCCTTATCAGACTTTATATTAATTAGAAACGACTTTCTGCAACCTTAAGGTCATCAGCGTTATCAACTTCGTACCAGACGCTCTGGTCAATCTTAAATCCCTTAAGAAGAGATGAATCTGTTTCTGCAATGAATTTAAGACAGGTTTCGTAATAAGAGTTCTTTCCAAAAACATTCATGTATGTTTCAAGGAAAGGAAGGTAGTAGTTATTTGTAAACTCCTTTGAGAATTTATAAATGTTTACTGTCTTATAATAAGAAGCTTTTTCTTCTGCCTTCTGATTTTTCTTTACGATAAAGTTTGTAATGCCATCTTCTTTATCAAGAAGTGTAACTGTTCCGTCCATCCAGTCTTCCCAGTGGCTGACAACAGCAAGATTTTTTTCTGCTGAATTAACAAGGTCCTTAATAACTTCAGGCTTGTAAACAAGGTCACTTTCTAAAAGAAGGGTGTCGTCTGCCTTAAAGAAGTCCTTTAAAAGATAAAGTGAATAAATATTGTTTGTCTTTTCGTAATCAGGATTTTCTCCAAATTCAATTGTCATTCCATTAAGACGTTTTTCGTCAAAAGTCTTTCTTATAAAATCCTTAAGAACTTCGCTTTTATAACCAAGACCAATAATGAGTTTTTTAATACCTGCTGCAACAAGGGCATCGATGGCACGTTCAATCATTGGAACGCCGTTAACTTTTACCATACATTTAGGTACTTCATTTGTAAGTGGACGAAGACGGCTTCCTGTACCTGCCGCCAGAATCATTGCCTGCATTATTTTGCCTCCGATACATATATTTTATGAAGTTTTTGAATTGTAGATTCAAGAGGATCATAAATATTTAAGCCTGTTGAATCAATTTCATTTTTAAAAGCACTATATAATACTGGAAATTCGGTACAACCAAGAATTATATTATTTAAATTGAAACTCTTAATAAGTTGAATGAATTTTTTACAGTGTTCGTTAGATAAATTATTTTGTTTAACAGCTTCAATTAATTCTCTCATTAGAGAAAATTTTTCTTCATCTGGCTGAATAATTTGAATGTGATAAGGTTCAAAAATTTTTTGATATATTTTAGTTTCTAAAGTTCCCTCTGTTGCGATTAAAGCAAATGGTTCGTTTATCTTTTTTTCATTAATATCTTGAGCAAGAGTCTCAATTATACTGTAAATTTTACCTTTTGCTTCAGGAACATTTTTATATACATCTTCAAGAAAAATATGAGAGGTATTGCAGGCAAGAAAAATATGAGTAGCTCCGCTTTCAATTAAATGCTTTACGGAAGAGGACATTTCTTTGACAAGTTTATCTCTGTCTCTACCATAAAGAGCTGCAACAACACGACTTGGCATTGTACAGTTATTATCAATGAGAATACGAGGTCTGTCCCACTCTTTTTCTGCTGGGAAAAGACTTAAAATTCGTTCAAAGATATTTAAAGTAGCGTAGGAACCCATTCCTCCTAAAATACCAATTATCATTATTTATTCTCCTGATTATTATTCTTTGAATTAATTTCATTATATTTTGATTCAAGAAAGTCTACTGTTCTTTTTGCACTTTCACCAATATGCATCCATGCCTGTGCTTTTGCTTTTGCACGACCTTGTGCAAGATTTTCACTTTTAATTGTCTTTTCGATTACTGTCTTAATATCAGGAAAATCTTTTTCATCGAGTTTAATACCAAGATCCTTTAAAATTTCAAAACGCCACATTGGGTGATCAAGACATCCGGCATCATAAGGACGTGGGTCAAATTTGGTGTCTGCATAAATAATTGGACGGTCACATAATAATGTGTAATCAAA
>NZ_JAILGZ010000162.1 GCF_024696245.1 Treponema sp. | reverse complement strand
TGCAAAAGTTTATACAGTATTTACAAAAGATAACCTTACTTCTTACGGCCTTTCTACTGTAAGTTTCTCTACAACAGATGATATTACAGCTCCTGGAGATGTTACCCTTACATCTGCAGGAGCTGATGAAACTACTGTAAGTCTTGCATGGACAAATCCATCTGATGATGACCTTGCAGCAATTGTAATTACACCTTATGTAATGGTTTCCGGGGCAAGTGAATATACAGCCCTTGATACTGTAACAATCACTGATACAAGTGTTACTTCTTACGAATTTACTGACCTTACTGTAACCTCTACTTACAAGTATTTGATTCAGACTAAGGATACAAATGACAATATTTCTACAGGTGTAACAACAGATGAATTACTCATTACAGGTGATATTACAGCACCTGGAGAAGTTACAATTACATCTGCTGTTGCAAATCGTACAACTATAAGTCTTGCATGGACAAATCCTTCTGATGATGACTTTGCAGCAATTATAATTACACCATACGAAATGGCTTCCGGAGCAAGTGAATATTCAGCTCTTGACGCCGTAACAATTACTGATACAAGTGTTACAACTTATGACTTTACGGATCTTACAGTAGGTTCTACTTACAAGTATTTAATCCAGACTCAGGATGAAACCGGTAATCTTTCTGCCGGGGTTACAAGTGATGAAATCTGTATCAATGCAGATGTTACTGCTCCTGGAGAGGTTACAATTACTTCTGCAAGTACAAGTGGTGCAAGTGTTTCCCTTGCATGGACAAATCCTTCTGATGATGACTTTGCAGCAATTGTAATTACTCCTTATCAAAAGGCCGCAGAAACAAGTGCATATTCAGCTCTTGATGCCGTAACAATTACTGATACAAGTGTTACATCTTATGACTTTACGGATCTTACACCAGCTTCTTATTACAAATATTTAATTCAGACTAAGGATGAATCAGACAATGTATCTGGTGGTCTTACTTCTGATGCACTTTATATTTCTGGTGCCAGTCCTGTTACAGACCTTACATTAACAAATTCCGATTTTGATTATTCAGGATATATAACTCTTACATGGACAGATCCTGAGGATACTGATTTTAACAGTATAAGCATTTCTTATAGCTGTGACGGAGAAAATTATACAAACGTAGAAGTTGCTTCCGGAGTTCAGACTCTTGCACTTGAAGATCTTGCAGAAGTTGGAAGTGATTTTACCTTTACAGTTAAGAGCCTTGATTCTGAGAGTAATGTAATTGGTGCAGCCTCTGTTACAGGACAGCCTTCAAAAATGACAATCAGATTCTACAATAAGGAAACAAAAAGGTTTTTACTTGTAAGCGATGGCAGTGTAACTGCAACCTCCACCAGGTACTACTGGCTTAAAAGAAAGGCTCTTGATGGAACTTCTTCCGTTTCATTTACAGCAACAGGTGATAATCCAGGAACAAGGGACTGCGATACCTTCAGTCTTGAAATGATGGATACAGATGGTAAGGCAACTGGTGAATACCTTTATCTTGCTTCTGTATCTACAAGTGTTGGTTCTACAGCTACAGCTGCTGATATTGCGGTGGCAGAAGAAGAAACTGCAATGGTTTGCACTGTTGATGGCAGTACAGAAGTAAGCACAGGAATCTTTGCTACCTTCTTCCTTGATACTGCTAATGACTCTGAATGTTACGCCCTCCGTACTTTCTATAATAACGGAAGCTGCTTCTTCATGCTTGGTAATAATGGTTCTGTAATTAATTACAGATCAGTTCAGGATACACCGGGAAATACATACTGGGAGTGGAAGTACACTGAGGCAGATGATACCAGTCTTGTAAATTCAATTTAATAAAAAATTGTGATGTTGACAGCCGCTGTAAAAGGCGGCTTGCAATATAAAAAAAGGAGGAAATAAAAAAAATGAGAAAGCTTCTTGCTCTTCTTGCAGCAGCAGCTCTTTTCTTTTCCGGCTGTTCCGCTTTTGACAACAGTGATGATCAGGTTATCACTTACTCAAATTACGGATATGTAAGTCAGAACGGAACAAGTGTAGTTGCTACAGGTGTCAGGACGCAGGATACCGACGGAAACGACGTATTCGGCTCAGGCGGATGTCTTCTTCAGGTAGGAAAATATTTCTACTGGTATGGAGAGCACCGTTTTGCCAACTATGGTTTCTACGGTGTAAGCTGCTACCGTTCTACAGACCTGGTAAACTGGGAAAACTTTGGTGACATTGTAAGATGGGATATTGCTGATTCAAGTACAATCCTTTCTTATGGTCCAAGTGGTTCTGTAATCGTTGAACGTCCTAAGGTTATTTACAACGAAGCCAAGGGATACTACGTAATGTGGGGACACCTGGATATTGGTTACGGTCTTGCCGGCGTTGTTGTTTGTAAGGGAAACAGCCCTGACAATTCAGACGGCAGCTGGGAATACGTTGACTGGTTCAGGCCTTTTGACGGAGTTGAATTCAATGTTCATGATAATAATTCTGCAGGATATGTTTACAGTGAAGAAGATATCCGCAATGCAGATCCATACGGTTACATGAGCCGTGACTCAACTTTGTTTGTTGATGATGACGGTACTGCATATTTTGCAAGTTCATATAACGAAAATGCTTACATCCATATCTATCGTCTTACAGATGATTACCTTCACATTGATGAAACTTACTGGCCTACAGACAATGTTCTTAATACATCAAGCCGTGAAGCACCATGTATTTTTAAAGAAGGCGATGTTTATTACTGCGTAACTTCAGGAACTGCAGGATGGACTTCTACAGTTACAACAATTCAGTATGCCTATGACCTTAGGGGACCATGGTCAAGCACCCTTACAATTGGTGATACAGAAAGTGCCGGTCAGCTTACTGAATCAGACCGTTCACAGCCAGCTTTTGTATTCAAGCTGGAAGCAACTGATGGTTCAGGTGATCATGACTGGCTTTATATGGGTGACCGCTGGGGTCCTGCTTTTGGCGGAAGCTCTCCTTATGACAGCCAGTATGTATGGTGCGATATCTATCTTAACTTAGGTTCAAGTCACATGTACTTCTCAGAAGCCCTGATGATTGATATTGAACACGGAAAAATTTCAAGTCCTGCTTACTATCAGCTTAACGATCTGGGTGGTGGATATATTGTAAATCCTTCTACTTCATTCTCAGGACAGAATCCTGAAAGAAGTACTTCTGTAAGCAATTCGGATTATTATAAATCACAGTGGAGATTCTATCCTGTAGGTGATGCCTATATGATTATCAACCGCTGGAGTGGAATGGCTTTGTCATCTGCAGATGATGCCCTTAATTCACTTCTTACAGTTTCTACCCGTAATTCATCTGATACTAAACAGCTCTGGTACATTGATGACTATATGAGTCCTTACTACAAAATCAGGAACAAGTGTTCCGGATATTACATTACTGACAGTCATCCACTTTCCGGATCTGTTGCTCAGACTTCATGGGCATACCGCAATCCTTACTGGACTGCAGATTCAATCATTACGGCTGCTGATTATCAGACCCGTATTAATTACATGGCATTTAAAATCGCACCGTAAGGAGTAGAAAAGTGAAAATTAATAAAAAAACTTTTGCCGTTCTTTCCTTAACAGCGGTATTTGCAGCATCATCTCTTTTTACTTCCTGTAACGATCTTGCTGATGATGTTAAGGTTGAACCTTCAGACTGGAGTGAAGGCAAGATGACAACTTCTGCCTATCTTATGAGTTCAATCGGTCCAAACAAATATATAGAAAGTGATGCCCTTCATCTTTCTTATTCAGAAGATGGTCTTACATGGACAACATTAAATTCCAATGAACCTGTTTTTACATCTACAATTGGAAGCTGTCACTTCAGGGATCCATGTATCTTCCGTCTTAACGATGGATCATTTGTACTTCTTGCTGCTGACTTTACTCAGAGCGGAAAGTACTGGGATCTTGGAAGCCGTTCAGATGTAAACAATTACTGGAATCATCCAAGTAACTGTATTATCGTTGCCTTTTCAGATGACCTTGTTAACTGGAAAAACGAACACAAGCTTCAGATTACAAATGCCACAGGTACAGACGGAGCAACCCGCCATGTATGGACTCCACGTGCAATGTACAACAAACAGTACAAGTGTTACGACATCTACTGGGTTGGAGATAACAATGACGGAACAAACATGGTTTATGTTTCCCAGACTTATGACTTTTACAGTGTAAAGTCTCTTTCTCCTGAATTGATTTATTCACCTGGATATTCAGTTACTGCAGCTTATATTGTTAAGGACAGTGACTATTATCTTTTTGCCCGTGATGCTGACAAAAATTATGCAACTTTCAAGGGTGGTGACATTCAGGTAGCAAGTACTGATTCATGGGGTAATCATTTTAACCGTATTTCAGACCGTTACATTAATCGTGTTTCTGATCAGCTTTCAGTTGAATATGTTGAATATCCATGTGTTTTCAAACTTGAAGATGATGCAACATGGGTAATGATTGTAAATCAGGAAAACAGTCCTACTACCTGGTCAACTTACGCAACAACAGATATTTCTGATAATTCAAGCTGGGTAGAAGCAAGTAGCCTGGGGCTTAGTTTTACATTACCTGACAGCAATATTGATGCATCGGTATGTAGAATTACAGAAGATGAACTTAACACCCTCATTGCGGCATTCTAGGAGTAAACTGATGAAGAAAAATATTATTTTACTTTCCTGTCTTGCAGCAGCCTTGACTTTTGTTTCCTGTAAAAGTGAATCTGATATTTCAACTGGTGTAATTGCTTCTTCTGCAGCAGATACAGTTGATAAGGTAAATAAAAGTGTATGGCAGGATACTTCCGGAGAAGACATTCAGACTCATGACGGAATTATTTACTGGCAGGGAAAATATTACTGGTACGGACTTGATTATTCACAAAATCTTATTAACGGAGGTTCCGGTGGATTTAAAGCTGTAAAATGCTATGAATCAGAAGACCTTGTTAACTGGACTTTTAAGAATAACGTTCTTACTGCAAACTCAAGCGTCGCTCTTAACGAAGCTGACGTAAATAACGTCCGTGTTATTTACAATAAAAACACAAATAAGTTTGTAATGTGGATGGGCTACAACACAACTTACATGTACGGAACTTCTTTAAGTTACTGGACATTAAGAAGCTCTCACAACAAGCTTTATCTTAATGCAAACCTTTGTGCTACAGCAGATACACCATACGAAGCTTTTGAAGTTGCAAACTCATACTTTACTGTAAATGGTGGTGCTGCAATTACAAGTCTCTTTGTTGATGATGATGGCTCAGCTTATTGTCTTGACTGGGCTAACTATAACAACTCATGGAGACTTTACATCAACAAGCTTACAGATGATTATCTGGGAGTAAGTTCAAATGTAGCAATGCTTTTCCCTGAGACCTATGTAGGCCGTTCAGCAATCGTAAAGCACAATGGTTATTACTATCTCATTGGTGCAACTTTCTATGGTGATCTTGATAACGGTGCCAACAGTATGTCTTCTGCAGACGGCTGGCTTGATTATCACTTTACTTATTATGATTTCTATAGAGGAACAAGTGTCAGCACGCCTAAGGCTTATACCGGTGTAATGTACTGTTCAGCCCAGAGCCTTGACGGACCATGGAGCGGACTTTCTACATTCGGGCCTGATTATGAAGATTATGAATTCTCTGACTGCTTTAAAATTCAGGGCAGTGAAGGTATAAGTTACATGCTTACTTTTAACCAGTGGGATTCATCTGATCTAAGTCAGAGTGCTTACGTATGGCAGCCACTTTTCTTTAACAAGGTTACCCAAACATTTGATGAACCGTATTTTGATGATTATGACACAATTACAATTGATGCCGCTAAGGGCACAGTAAGTGCAGAGTAGGAGGATATGATGAAAAAATTATTAAAGTCAGCATCACTTTTACTTGCAGCTGCATTTGTCTTTGCTTCCTGTGATGTTTCAGAAACAGAATTAACCGTTCAGTCTGACAGGGGTCTTGTAATACAGGCTCTGGAACTAAGTCAGGATAATATTTATCTTTACGGCAATAAGGGTGTAGATACAGTAGACATTACTGCTACATATTATCCGGAAGCCGCACAGGATACTTACATTAAATGGACATCTTCTGATGAAGACATTGTTACTGTTTCAGAAGATACAACTTCGACATGTACAATTACACTTCAGGGTGAAGGTAGTGCTGTAGTTACAGCTACAACATACAGCGGAAAAGTTTCTGCCAGCTGTACTGTTACAACAAGTCTTTCTTCTACTGTTCCTTTTGCTCCCACTGCAATCAGCCTTACTCCATATTCAAACAATATTGAAGTTGAATGGACAAATGCTAGCGTAAATGCTGATGCTCTTGAAGGTATTCTTGTTTATGTGTATGAAGGAAGCGACAACACCGGAACAAAGGTTCTTGAAGATATTCTTGAAGGTAGTGGTTCCGGTGCAAGCTGCAGCGGAAGAATCAACCAGCTTTCTTCTTCTACTGAATATTATGTAGAAGCCTATGCTAAAACTGTAAACGGTTATATTTCTGATGATTGTATAACAGCCACAACAACAACTGCTGCTGCTGATATTACTGCACCGGATGCCGTAACAGATCTTGCTGTTGTTTCGATTACATCTTCTACAGCTACCATTTCATGGACAGCTTCTGCAAGCAGTGACCTTCAGTATTACCTTATTTATGCTTATGACTCAGATGGTAATAAACTTTCATCTGTAACAGCTGATGCTTCTGCTACTACAGCAGTTCTATCAGATGTTGCTGCAGAGGACATTGTCTTTACCGTAAAAGTTTATTCTGTTGATGATAACTATAACATTTCTGCTCCGGCAAGTATTGAATATGAAAATGGAGAACATGTAAGTGATCTTACTGTAAGCCACAGTACTTCTTATTCAGGTATCCTCAATATGACATGGACTGACCCTGAAAGTGACTTTGACCATATTAAAGTTACTGTAGTTGCAGATGGTGAAGATCCTGTCAGCGTAGATAATATTGCTGCCGGAACTGAATCCTGCTCTATAAGCGGACTTACTCCTGATGCCCTTTATACTGTATGCGTTGCCCTTGTGGATTCAGAAGGTCAAAATATTGGTATTTCTTCTACTGAGGCTCATGCTTCTAAAATTGAAATCAGGTTCTATAGTTCAAACTCTTCAGGCTTTATGGTTGTAACAAGTGCTTATGCATTAAAGACACAGAGCGGCTCAACTGCAGCTTATAAATATAAGTGGCTCAAGATGCCTGCCCTTGATGGAAGTACAACTTATGATTTCTCAGGAACTTATGATGAAACAGGTTCAACCTATTCCATTATGGCACAGACTGTAAATGAAGAAGCTTCTGGTCTTTATCTTTATATGACTGAAGCAGATTCTTCAAATGGAAGTGGAGCTGAAGCCCCTGTAACAATTGCAGATGAATCAACAATTACTTCTGCTGATAAGATTTCTTTTGCTACTTTCTTTAATGCTAAATCTAATGCAAGTGGAACTTATGCCCTTCGCTTTGTAGAAGATTATTATCAGCTTGGATCAGCTTCTTCGGTAATCCGGTATCGTTATTCAAGCGGAAGTCCTGGATATGCTGAATGGCAGTGGACTGTCACAGAAGAAGATTCAACAACTGAGGACTAAGGAGGAGTAAACAGATGAAAAAACAGAATTTATTTTCAAGAATATTTTTGACCTTATCTGCAGCAGCTCTTCTTGCTTCCTGTACAGAAATTGCAAGCCCTGATTCCAGTGCATCAATTGCCTTTAACAAATCAAGCCTTGCAATTACAGATGCACTTTCCAATGTTACCTCTGCTCAGCTTTCTGTAAGCCTTACAGGTAACTCCAGTGACATATGCTTTAAAAGTTATGACACTGATGTTGTTACTGTAGAAAAACTTTCTTCAAATACAGTTTCTGTAATTGCAGCCGGTGATGGAAGTACTAAAATCAGCGCTTATACAGAAGATAATGCCCTTATTGCTTACTGTACTGTAACAGTAACTTTGGGAACCATTGCCTGTGGAAACCTTTCTGATTTTGCCGTTACATCAACAACTGTAGAAAGTGCCAGCCTTACATGGACTGCTCCTTCAAGTGCAGGTTCAGTAGAGGTTACTGCTACTTCAACAGCAGATGATACAGATACTGTAAGTCAGTATTTTACAGCTTCTGATAATGCCGGAGTTCTGGAAGGTCTTTCACCTTCTACAGAATACAGTTTTACAGCAAGGGCAGTTAACAATCCTGGAAGTACAAAAGAATATGCTTCTGACTATACGGATGCAGTAACAGCAACAACTCAGGCAGATATTACAGCTCCGGCTTCTGTTACAGTTACAAGTACAGTTACAGATCATACAATCAAACTTACCTGGACAGAACCTTCAGATTCTGATTATGCAGGAGTAAACATTACACCTGCTGACGGAAGTCAGACTTATGATGGTACAGCCCTTGAAGCAGTTGAATATGAAAAAGGCCAGAAGACAATTACCTATTCAAAGGTTATGGCTTCTACTGAATATGTCTTTACTTTTGCAACAAAAGATAAGTATGGAAATATTCAGGGAGATTCTAATAATGCTGATGCTTCTCTGACAGTTACTGTTACGACGGCTGATGATGAAACTTCACCTGATGCTGTTACTGATGTTTACATAACTGTTAATGATCTGAATGCAGAAATTACATATGCAGTTCCTGATAATGAAGATGCCAGAACGGTCGTTGTTGAATGCAACAGTATAAAAGTTGTTGAAAATTCAATTGACCTTACATCAGGTTCCTTTACTCTCAGTTCAGGTGATAATGAAGTTTCAGTTTATGTACTTGATTATGACAGCAATAAATCTCAGGTTGTAACGGCAGTTTTCCAAACTTCAGGAGGAGAATCTCCTTATGTAAGTACACCTGTGCTGGATGCAATGACAGGTCAGTATTCATTTACTGTTAACAGTTGTTCTGATGGAGTTTCTTATCAGCTTATTGCAACAAACACTTCAGATGCTTCAGATAAGGTTTACTCTGATACGTTCGTTGGTATGGTCGATTCCATTAAACTTACAGAATTAAAATCTGATGCTTCTTATTCTGTAGAAATTGCAGGAAGCAGTGTCATTAACGGCGTAACCATTCTGTATAAATCTACATCACTGGATATTGTTGAGGTTACCACTCCTAAAACTGAATTGTGGGCAATTATTCAGCCGTGGAGCAAGCAGCGGGTCGTTCCTTTTAAGACGTCAGAGGTTGAATACGCAAATGTAATAATTAATGCTTCTCCGGATAATTTTGTTTATCCTTACTGGATAATGCATCCGGCTTCTTCTGATGACAGTTCTAAATTCTATCTTGAAGCCGCAGACAGTGAAGGTAATGGTTCTGGACTATACCTGTATTTTGCCACGACATTAATCGGTACTGCTAATTATAACAGCGGTAATAATTCATGGGGTTATACAGACAGTGCACATACATATAAGAGTATGTATGTGTCTGCAGATATAATTGGTGATAATACAAACTTTGCCATGTTCCAGCTTGGTACTAAGACTATGGATATATCCGGTTCTTATGCTCAGCCTTCTGCAACTGCCGGTTATGAAGATTATTGTGACTGGACAAACATGAACCTTGTTGGAGCTCCAGATTATAATCTGTATTCCAATAACTACAATGTAAGTATGGATTCAGATATTGGTACGACAAATGGTGATTGGGCCGTTTCTTATAAAGTTATTGAATAAAAAAGAGAGGAGATATAAAATGAAAAAGATTATAAAAACAGCGGCAGCTTTAACATGTGCTTCCCTTTTAACAGGTGCAGCATTTGCTCAGGATGCAGAAACTGCAGCAGCTTCAGAAGAAAGAAGACCTGCAGTAACTTCATCATCTTCATCAGCTAAAAAACTTTCAATGAATGTTTCTACAAAAGAAGTTTCCCTTAATCAGTCTGACTGGGATAATTCAATTCCTGAACTTTCTGTTCCGGGATACAACAGCCGTGACCTTAAGTGGTCATCAAGTGACATGAAAGTTGTAAAGGTAGACCAGAGGGGACGTCTTTTCCCTAAGGGACTTGGTAAGGCAACAATTACTGCAAAAGCTGCAGATGGTTCTACAGCAGAATGTGAAGTAGAAATCACAAAGTATGGACCAAAACCAGCAAGTGCAGGACTTAATCTTTCTACAGGTCTTACTGGTGATGCAAGTGTTACCTGGGGATTTGACCTTGATACAGGTAAGTCAGGATTTACTACAGACCAGAATGTAAAACTTAAGCTTGATGTTCTTAACCTCGGTGAAGTATGGGCTGGAGAAAACAAAGATGGTATCCCTATCTGGGGAGAAATCCGTATTTATACAAAAGGTGATCCTCTCCGCTACATGGTAGACTCAGACAGTGATACAGACCTTTATACAAATGATGGAGATTTTGCAATTCTTGTAGACCGCGCAAAGATTCACGTTGGAAATGCTTACCTTACTTTGTTTGATAAGGAATACTCCGACATGGGTTACATCAACTACACAACAGGAAGTGATGTAGCATTCAGCTTTATGGCTGCAGATCCTGATTACCGCTATGGTCATCTTACAAAGCGCAACCTTCATACCTATCTTTCTTCTTTTGATGAAGATGCAACAGTATTTGGTCTTAGTGCAGGATACGAAATGCCTGGAATCTTTAAGGTAGAAGGAGATATTGCTTCTACAAGTGAATGGTCTGCAGGTAATTCAGATACAACTCTTGATTCAGCAGATCTTTCTCAGAATGCAACTGATTATCTTTATAAGCTGTCAGGTGAATTCAATATGATCGACAATCTCAGCATTCAGGCTGGTTTCTCTAATGGTTTCCTTGGAAAGGATTCTCAGGTTAAGGAAGACCTTCGTCTTGGTGCTCAGGCTGATTATCAGTGGGATTTCTATGACATCTATTACCTTAAGCCTTCAGCAGGATTCACAATGATTCAGAAAGAATCTATGGGAGATTTCTATCCACTTGTTTCTGCCGGTGTAATGCTGGGCTGGGAAGACAAGCAGAGTGCATTTGATTACTGGGGATGCAAATACTCTAAAGATGATTATGGTCCATATCCTGGTCTTGCATTTGCAGTTCAGTATGCAGATGAAAAACTTGCAGAAAACTCAACAATCTTTACAGGTACAAACACTCTTGATACTTTCAATGATGATATGCTTATCCTTCACGCTTCTTTCAACACAGGAAACAATCTTTTTGTAAAGAATCTTGAAGCTGTTGGTGCCCTTGATCTTGTTAACCTTCTTTCTGACCGTTGCGTTATGGGTTGTACTCTTGGAGCAGCTTACTGGCTTCCACTTGGAGATCACGGATTCGGACTTAAGCCTAAGGCTCTTCTTACCCGCTACCACGATACTTACAATGACGAAAATGACTACTGCTACCTTAAGGGCGGTATCGAAGTATGCTATGAAAGAATTACCCTTAAGTTTGAATATGAATCAAACGACCTTCTTACTGGATTTAACAACGGTGAAGAATATACAAAACTTGGAAAATTCGAAACAACTGTAAAAGTTAGTTTCTAATTGTGACATTTTTTATTGGAGAGCAAATTGAAAATTTTCAGTATGAAAAAGATTGTATCTTCTGTCCTTGCAGCGGCTGCATTTTCTCTTCTTGTAATGTCATGTGAAACAGACCAGGCTTATGAGGGAAATTACGCCACCATAACTTTTACTCAGGGAACAGATGATACTGTGTATGAATTTACACTGCCATACGAAGAAGATGACATCTATGCTGATACTACAACAGCAGCAGACAATGCTTCTTTAACGGCATATAAGATTCAGGCAAAGAACGGTTATAACGATCCTTTTCAGTCAATAGAAGTGCTTTTTGTTCCTGCACAAAGTGGTAACGAAAGCCCATATCTGACTGTAGTATTCTATGACCGCCTTGAGCAGAACGGAAATACTTCTGATATTTATCAGCAGCGTACCTTTACTCTTGATTCTTCTGCAGGACTTACAACAGGTAACTACAAAAAATCAATTATAAAGGGAGGAAAACTTTTCCTCAGCTGGCAGGTTGGAGACGAGAACTCTGTAGAATGTGATTCAGCATATACAAGTTCAACTGTCAATCATTACAACATCAAGGGACTTTCTTTCCTTGCAACAATCAGATAGGAGAACGGAATGAAAAAATTACTTTCAATTATTACCGCAGCAGCTTCCGTTATCCTTTCTGCATCCTTCCTTGCTTCCTGCAGTGAAGATGTTGAAAACTACAAGGTATACACTGGTCCTCTTGTACAGAGACGTTCAGAACCAGGAGTATACCTGCATTCTGACGGAAACTATTACTGTGCCCTTGCCTACGAATACGGAACCTGGGCCAGTATAGAGTTAAGGAGAACAGACTGCATCAATAATTTTAGAATTACTGATGACCAGGCAGCTGTAATTTCTGCTTCTACAACATCAGAGGGAGATGCAAACTATGCATACTTCTTTGGACCGGAGATCCGCTTTATTGATGGAAGCTGGTACATGTTCTATTCAGCAAGTACATCATCGACTTCATCATGGACACAGAGACCCTTTGTTGCCAGGTGTGATGAAGAAGACCCTGTTTCTACTTCTGCCTGGACAGTTTTAGGAAAGGTAGAAGCCGTAACGGATTCAGAGTTTAATACTTATGATGACATTATTGATTCCTATTCCCTTGGAACAACTGTCTTTGAATATGATGATCAGTGGTACATGATGTGGAGCCAGAGAATTGCCAATGGTTCTGACTGGGATCTTGACGATGATGACACAACCCTTACCCTGGAAATCGATGGTGAAAACAAAACCTATGAGGATCTTGCTCATTCAACTTTGACTTCTTATAACGAAACAAACCCAAATACCGACACAAATATTTACTGGGATTGTATCTTTATAGGTAAGACTTCTCCTGATGACTTTACCCAGGTAACAGATGCAAAGATTATTTCTGTTCCGGAATATGACTGGGAATGCGGAATCTATTCAGAACATTCAGACACAAGTTTTGGAAACACCAATAACGCACCACAGGCCCTTATTCACGGAAATGACCTCTTTGTAGTATTCTCTGCCAGTGATATGGATGAAAGCTACTGTATGGGAATCATGAAGTGTAATAATACTTCTGACCTAACCAGCATGGCTAACTGGACAAAATCTTCTTCCCCTGTATTTGAATCTGACACTTCCTACCAGACTTATGGACCTGGTCACTGCAGCTTTACCACTGATGACGGATATGACGTTATGTTCTACAGTGCCCGCCTTCAGTACGGCTTAAGCCTTACAAGTACAGGTTCTACAGGTACAGATTCCTACAGTGATAAAAACAGGGCCCTTTATGCCAAGTCCTTTACCTGGAAATCCAATGGATATCCTGATTTTGGCCGGGCAGGGGGCAGGGATTAATCTTTTTAAGGTTATTAACTACCCTTTGAACTGAAGGAATAAAAGAGATTTTATGACGGCGGATATTTATGGAAAGTTTTCTTCTATATAATATCCGCCGTTTTTTGTTATTGAATAAATGCGGTATGGATATTATGATACTACAAAAAAAAACATAATTTTTTTTCTTTTTCTTGAAAACGTTTTCAAAAATGTTATACTTTTAATATAACAATAAAAAGGATATGTATATGGTAGAAATTAACGAAAAAGTAAGCATCGACGGAAAAGAAACTGGCATTATCTCTGGTTCCATACATTATTTCCGTGTAGTACCAGAATACTGGCAGGATCGCCTGGAAAAGCTTAAGAATATGGGCTGTAATACTGTAGAAACCTATATTCCATGGAATTTCCATGAAGAAAAAAAAGGACAGTTTAACTGGAAGGGTGGTCATGATGTATTTAAGTTTATAGAACTTGCTTCTAAACTTGGTCTTTACGTTATTATCAGACCATCACCATATATTTGTGCAGAATGGGAATTTGGCGGTCTTCCTTACTGGCTCCTTAAAGAAAGGGGAATGAGACTCCGCTGTTCATATAAACCTTATCTTGATGCAATAAAATCTTATTACGAAGAACTTATTCCAAGACTTGTACCTTATCAGCATGATAAGGGTGGTAATATAATCCTTTTCCAGATAGAAAATGAATACGGCTACTATGGAACAGACCATGCATACATGAATTTCCTTGCAGATACTATGCGTTCCCTTGGTGTAACCCAGCCTTTTGTAACTTCAGATGGTCCATGGGTAGAAGCATCCTTTAAAAACGGAAGGGTAGAAGGCGCCTGGTCTACAGGAAACTTTGGTTCACAGGTAGAAACTCAGTTTAAGGCTATGGAAAACTATGTAGGTGGCAATAAGGCCAAAATGTGCATGGAATTCTGGTGCGGATGGTTTGATGCCTGGGGTGAACCTCACCATACTTCAGATCTTGAACAGAATAAAAAGGACCTTGCTGATGTAATTAAGACAGGTCATGTTAATTTCTATATGTTTGAAGGCGGTACAAACTTTGGTTTTACAGCCGGACGTAACTTTGGTGTAAAAAATGCCGACATTACTTCTTATGATTACGATGCAATCCTTACAGAAGACGGTCAGATTACACCAAAATATGAAGCCTTTAAAAAGATTATTTCAGAAAGCCGTAAGATAGAAGAAGTTCCTCTTTCTACAAAAATCAGCCGTAAGGCCTACGGACAGCTTAAATGCACTGCTAAAACAGACCTTTTTGCCGTTCTTGATGACATCAGTAAAAAAACATCATCTCCATATCCTCTTACAATGGAAGATCTGGACCAGAGCGGTGGTTTTATCCTTTACAGAACCCGTCTCCCTGAATACGAAAAGGCCCTGAGCATTAAATTTGACCGTGCTGGTGACAGGGTGAATGTATACGAAAACCAGAAACAGCTTTTTGCAACTGCTATAGAAGACATGAAGGAAGCCTTTAAGCGTGAAGATGCTCCTGCAGGTTCAGTAATCGACATGCTTTTTGAAAACTATGGCCGCGTAAACTTCGGTCCTGCCTTAGAGACTCAGCGTAAGGGTATTGAAGGTTACATGATTTTAAATGACCACCTTCAGCATGGTTATGATATTTACAACCTTCCTCTTGATGAAGAACAGCTTGCTAAAATTGACTTTACAAAGGGCTATACTCAGGGTCGTCCTGCTTTCTATAAGTATGAATTTGACGCTGATGAACTTTGCGACACCTTCCTTGAGACAAAGGGCTTTGAAAAGGGCGTAGCATTCGTTAACGGCTTTAATCTTGGCCGCTACTGGAATATCGGACCTCAGAAGCGTCTTTATATTCCGGCACCTGTCCTTAAAAAAGGTAAAAATACTGTAATTATCTTTGATACAGAGGGAAAAGAAGGCAGCCTTTCTCTTGAAGACTCCCTTGTCTGGTAAATAAGTTTTAATAAAAGCCGGTAAATAAAAAAGGACTGGCTTCCTTTTACTTAAGGAATCAGTCCCTTTGCTTAAGGCGGCCCTTTAACCGGGGCTGCTTTTTTTATACCTCAATAGCTATTCTTGTTCCTGCAGAAGCAGAGTTTCTTGCATAAACAGAAGCTGCATTTCTGTATGGATTTTTAAAGCTGTCAATCTGCTGCCTTATCTGGCTTAAATGGCTTTTAAGCAGGTTTCTGTTTCTTTCATTCTGGGCAATAACCTTCTGCTGCAGGGAATCAAGTTCCTTTTGAATTGTTTCTACCGGTACGGCATCTTCAGGACTGTAGAAACTTCTTTCTTTTTCATACATGGTCCTGATAGGAATGATTACTTTCTGAAGGGAAGAAATACTGGAAACAATCTGACCTTCCAGTTCTGTGTGATTCATCAGGGACTGGGTGTCTTCCTGACTGATTTTAGCTTCCTGGCATTCAAGTACATTAAGATATTCAGCAAATTTAGCCCTCTGCTGTTCAAGAAGGGTCCTGAAGCGCCTTAAAACTGCAATTCTTTCGTTAAGTTCTTCCTGACTAAGATTTTCCATGGTTTTTCTCCCCAGGGGACTTTTTTAGCCCTGTATGTTAAGTGATGAGTGCTGGGGTCCTGCATTCTGAGTGTTTGCAGTAGAAGCAGCAGCACTTTCCCATGATGAGTGAAGATCAGAAAGCATTTTTCTAACTGAACTGAGTTTTTCCTTGTTATGAGAAATGCTGGCATCAAGTATTTCCTTGTTAAAGTAAATGTAAAGTGCCATAAGGTTTTTAGCAATTTCTCCGCCTTTTTCCATATCAAGGCTGACTTCCAGTTCCGTAATAATATCCATTACCTTCTGAAGATGGTTTCCGAAGTTTTCTATCTGCTTTGCCTGAATTTTATCTCCGGATTCAATAAGGGCAATGGCTTTATCCAGGTGCGAAACAGCGCCTTCGTAGAGCATTACAACAAGTTTGCCCTGACTGGCAGTTCTTACGCCTACTGATTTATATGCATTGTACCCGCTGTATGGATTGTTATAAGCCATGATTCACCTCTGTTTTATTCAGTTTTTAAGATTATCGGAATTAAATTATTACAGTTTAGCTTTTTTAGCTGAATTCTTGTATAAAATTAATCCCCACACAAGACAAAAAAATGCTTATATTGTATATTGATGATACTTTGTTAATGTAGGTGTGTATGAGCGAAAACAACAAAAAAAACAATGACAACCGCAATGAAAACGATCCATATGATTTTTTTAAGCTGGATCCTGGTACTGGCGGCAATAATAATGATAAAAAGACTCCTGACGGCAAAAAAAAGATGCCTTTCTGGGGCCTTCTCCTCATTATTTTAGGTATTCTTGTTGCAGTTAACCTTCTTTTTACAGACAAAGATGAAGGAAAAGAGATTCCTTTTTCTGAATTCCGCAGTAAGATTCTTTCCAATGAAATTGTAGAAATTGAACTTGGAGAAAACGTATTTACCGGATATACAGCAGATGGTGTTTCTTCCAGATCTTCCGGGGGACTTTTTTCTTCTGCCTCAAACAGAGGTGTATATAGAACAAGGGGTTATTTGAGGGAATCCTTCCTTGATCAGCTTGATCAGCTGGGAGTTAAATATTCCTTTATAAAGCCTCAGAACAATTACTTCCTTCAGCTCCTTCTTAATCTTGCAGTTCCTGTAGCCTTCCTTCTTCTTATGTATTTCTTTATTTTCAGAAAAATGGGCGGCGGCGGAGTAGGCGGAATGTCTATTTTCGGTAATGGCAGTAAAACAAAGGCTGTAGATGAAGGTAAGGTAAAGACCCGTTTTGCAGATGTAGCCGGTGTTGACGAAGCTAAGGAAGAACTTATTGAAGTTGTAGATTTCCTTAAGGAACCAAAAAAATATACAGACATTGGTGGTAAAATTCCTAAGGGTGTTCTTCTTGTAGGACCTCCTGGAACAGGTAAAACCCTTCTTGCCCGTGCAGTTGCAGGAGAAGCAGGGGTTCCTTTCTTCAGAATCAGTGGTTCTGACTTTGTAGAAATGTTTGTAGGTGTGGGTGCTTCCAGAGTACGTGATCTTTTCCGTGCTGCAAGGGAAAAGGCTCCATGTATTATTTTTATAGACGAACTTGATGCTATTGGTAAGAGCCGTGTAAATAATCTTGGCGGTAATGATGAACGTGAACAGACATTAAACCAGCTTCTGGTAGAAATGGATGGTTTTGATAACGAAAAGGGACTTATTCTTCTTGCAGCTACAAACCGTGCAGATGTTCTTGATCCTGCCCTTTTAAGGCCTGGCCGTTTTGACAGACAGGTTCCTGTTGAACGTCCTGACGTAAAGGGTCGTGAAGAAATCCTTAAGATTCATGCCAAGAACGTAAAACTGGATGATGATGTTGACTTTACATCCATTGCTCATGGTACAAGCGGCTTTGCAGGAGCAGATCTTGCCAACGTTATTAATGAAGCTGCCCTTCTTGCAGTACGTAACGGCCGTAAAAAGGTATGCATGGTAGACCTTAATGAAGCAATTGATAAGGTAAGTATCGGTCTTAAGAAAAAGACCCGCCGTGATAATATGAAGGAACGCAGGCTTGTTGCCTTCCATGAGACAGGACATGCCCTTGTAGGAGCCTTTACACCAGATTATCCTCCGGTAAACAAGATTACTGTTGTACCTCGTTCAAGGGGAGTTGGTGGCTTTACCCAGTACAGGGAAGAAGAAGAAAGATTCTTCCGTACAAAGAAGGATATGCTTAACGAAATCGACACCTGTCTTGGCGGCCGTGCTGCAGAACAGATTATGCTGGGAGAGATTTCTACCGGTGCTTCAAATGATATTCAGAGGGCAACAGATATCATTCACGACATGATTACTGTCTACGGAATGAGTGACCGCTTTAAGAATGTTACCCTGGGTAAGCGTGGCGGTGGATATGCTGCAGAACCTACTCTTGTAAGGGAATTTTCTGAAGAAACACAGAAATATATTGATGATGAAATTGCTTCCATGATGGATGAACGCTATAACTACGTCCTTAATCTTCTTGGAAAACATAAGGATCTCCTGCAGTATGTTGCAGACCGTCTTCTTGAAATCGAAACAATGGATGGTAAAGAGTTCTATGAAATCGTCAATGCAGAAAAAAACTGCGTAAAGGCAGATGATGAGGGAGAAGAAAAATCTTCGGATAAAAAGTCTCCCCGCGTAAAAAAGGCAGCAGCAGAAAAAACTACTGACTCAGGTAAGAAAACTGTGCGCCGTACAAGAAAAGCTAAGACTGAAGAATAATTGTGAGCACTTACGGGCTTTGTGTCTGTAAGTGCTTTTTTTTTATTCATTTGCAAAAACTGTAGAAATCGCCGGATTATTTCAGTATAATACAGCGAAAATTATATAATTTTCATAAGGGGTCCATAAAATGGCTTACTTCTACGAAGAACCTTCACACACTTTTGGTGAGTATCTCCTGGTTCCAGGTTATACTTCTGCAGACTGTATTCCGGATAATGTTTCCTTAAAAACACCGGTTGTCCGCTTTAATAAAAAAGCCGGCGAACAGTCACCTCTCTCAATGAACATCCCGCTTACAAGTGCCGTAATGCAGTCAGTTTCTGATGACAGAATGGCAATTTCCCTTGCTAAAGAGGGTGGTATCAGTTTTATTTACGGTTCCCAGACAATTCAGGACCAGGCAGCTATGGTTGCCCGTGTTAAGTCTTACAAGGCTGGATTTGTAACCTCTGATTCTAACATCCGCCCTGATCAGACTCTTGAAGAAGTTGTTGCCCTTATAGAAAAAACAGGTCATTCAACAATTGCAGTAACAGAAGACGGTTCTGCTCACGGCAAACTTGCCGGTATTATTACAGAACGTGACTTCCGCATTGATCATGTTCCTGCAAATTCCAAAGTAAGTGAATACATGACTCCTTTTAAGGATCTTATTACAGGTCAGGATGGTATTTCTTTAAGTGATGCCAACGACCTTATCTGGGCTCATAAAGTAAATCAGCTTCCTGTTATTGATGCAAATGGCTGCCTGGTTTCTATGGTATTCAGAAAGGATTTTGACAGCCATCAATCTTATCCAAAGGAACTTCTTGACAGCCAGCACCGTTATATCGTAGGTGCAGGAATTAACACCCGTGATTATATGGAACGTGTACCAGCCCTTCTTGAAGCAGGGGTTGATATTATGACTCTTGATTCATCAGAAGGTTTCTCCGAATGGCAGAGAAGAGCCCTTCATGATATTCATGAAAAGTGGCCTCAGGCAAAGGTTGGCGCCGGAAACGTTGTAGATGCAGAAGGATTCCGCTTTCTTGCAGAAGCAGGTGCAGACTTTGTAAAGATTGGTATTGGCGGCGGTTCAATTTGTATTACCCGTGAACAGAAAGGTATTGGCCGAGGACAGGCTACTGCAACAATCGAAGTAGCTAAGGCCCGTGACGAATATTATAAAGAAACAGGTATTTATGTACCTATCTGCTCAGACGGCGGTATTGTACATGATTATCATATGACTTTAGCCCTTGCCATGGGTGCTGACTTTATAATGCTGGGTCGTTATTTTGCCCGCTTTGAAGAATCTCCTACAAACAAACTTATCGTAAACGGTAACTATGTTAAGGAGTACTGGGGAGAAGGCAGTAACCGTGCCCGCAACTGGCAGCGCTATGATCTTGGTGGTAAAAAAGGAATGGCATTTGAAGAAGGTGTAGATTCCTATGTTCCTTATGCAGGACATCTTCATGACGGCGTAAGCATGAGTATGAATAAAGTAATTCATACTATGTGTAACTGTGGTGCCCTTACAATTCCTGAACTTCAGGAAAAGGCAAAAATTACCCTGGTAAGTTCAACTACAATCAGTGAAGGTAGTGCACACGACGTTCTTGTAAAGAATACAAGCATTAATTCGTAATGCTTTATGAAATATATTTTTAAAACTGCTGCGGTTTGTGCCGTGGCAGAATTTCTGAACTTTCTTTCAGTTTTTATTTTTTACGAGACTTTGCATCTTCCTCTTTTTATGGACACAATTTTTACAGTTGCAGTTGTGTTTTATGCAGGACTTGTTCCGGGCCTGATCGTTGCAGCAGGATATAATATTTTTGATTCATTCATAGCAGTTTTATACGGATATCCGTTCAGCGCTTTTACGATGCTTTTTTCTTTGTGCGGAATTTCAATCGCATTTATTACATGGCTTTTTGCCCGTAACAAAAGTGAATTTAAAATTTCACCGGCCATTACGTTTTTGTATCTTCTGCTGATTGTATTTATTACTTCGTTCTGTTCGGTTTTTATAAGCGGAATTATTGATTACTATAAATATATGTATTTTAATCTTCCGGATATGGTTGCGCCTGTTAAAAATTTTACGATGAGTTTTCTTTCTCAGAAGTTCAGTCTTTTTGCAAGCTGCATTTTGGGTCAGGTTCCGGTTTCGTTTTCAGACAGATTTATTACAACTTTTGCAGGCTTTGGAGTTTATAAACTTGCAGTCCGCTTTTTTGGAGAGATCAATAACTGATGAAAGAAGTTTATAATATTGCCCGCTCGTATGCATCTGTTGAAGAAGAAGTTGAATGGCTTCGTTCGATTCTTCAAGGTTACACGACATTTTTTCTGATTTTTGATTTTGTGTTTTTTGCTGTAGCCGTTACTGCGATTATTCTTGCAATCAATTTTTTAAAATCGCGTGAGCAGTTTAAAAAAAGTCACAGCTATCTGCGTTATGCAATTCAGGGGCAGGAAGAAGAACGAAGCCGTATTGCACGTGAACTTCATGATACGGTTGCACAGGATTTGCGCTGGTGTAAAAATGTTCTTGAAAAACAGAATACAGATGAATTAAAAAAAATTTCAGAAGTCGTTTCAAAAACTTTGAAAATGGTAAGAAGTTTGAGCTTGAATCTTGCACCTCCAGATATTATAAAAAATGATTTTCATGCAAATGTTTTAAATTTGTGCCAGAATTTTTCGGAATTGAATAAAGTTGAATTCCGTCTTACCGTTATGCCTGAGCTTGATACAAAATTTCTTTCTGCCGATGAAAATCTTAATCTTTATAGAATCGTTCAGGAAGCGCTTACAAATATTCAAAAGCATGCAGAGGCTTCTGAAGTTACGGTTTTAATCCGTAATGAACTTGACTATGAAGCAGAAGGGCTTTATGTTTTCATAACTGATGGTGGAAAAGGATTTGATGTTTCTAAAGTAGAAGGCCGCGGTTCAGACTGCACTCACTTTGGAATAACCGGCATGAAAGAAAGAGCCGAACTGATTGGTGCACAATTAGAAATCAGTAGCGTTGCAGGGGAAGGTACCTGTATTCAGATTGTAAAACTGAAGGAATCTTTGTGATGGAAAAAATAAATTATTTTGTAACGGAAGATCACTCCCTTACAAATCTTGGAATAAGACAGTTCTTTATTAACTTTAAGGAATTTGAATGTGCGGGATTTGCTTCTACAAAAAAAGAGACGTTTTCAAAACTTGAAAGCTTAAAAGGAAACCTTCAGCTTTTGATTCTTGATTTGAATCTTGGAAATGAAAGCGGACTTGATGTTTTGAAGGAAGTAAAAAAAATTATTCCCGGATTAAAAGTTCTCGTGTATTCAATGTTTACAAATCCCGGAATTGTTTCGCTTGCACTGGAATACGGTGCTGATGGTTTTGTCTGTAAGGACGGTTCTGAAGATGAACTTATAAAAGCAGCACGTGAAATTATAAACGGAAAACTTTTTATTCATCAGAATCTTGCAGCTTCACTTTACACATATTCAAATCTTTTGCAGAGTCTTACAAAACAGGAACAGACAATCTTTAAAAAAATCATTGAGCGTAAAAATAATTTTCAGATTTCAGAAGAATTAAATCTTTCCATCCGCAGTGTAGAAAATTATATGAGCCGCATTTATTCTAAACTCGGCTGCCGTGGTCACGAAGAAATAATCTCTCACTTTGGATAATTTCCTGCCATATCTCTAAAAATCTGTTTGTGAAATTTTCACAACTTTTAAGTGTGTTGATACTGACTACAAATAAGAAATTGTCTTATATAATTCTCCGTATAAAAATTATGTTTTTTTTTATAAGGAGATTTTATGAAACATTTAAAAAAGGCAGTAAACTTTTTTTTATTGTTTTTAACTGCAGTTTTTATTTCATTTTTTGTGTCATGTTCGTCAGATGGAGACGGTAAAGGTTCGTCTGAACCTTATATTGAGTATAAATGCCGGGTAACTTTTTACCCTGATGACGGTTCTGAGTCTTTTGAACAGGAAGTTGTGCAAGGTGACTATGTTGTAGAACCAGAGTATGTGCCGCATAAAGCCGGTTATGTTTTTTTAGGCTGGGCTGAATGGGATATGGAAAAACAGTGTGTCAGTGATACGCTTTTTGATTTTAAGAATACTCCTGCTAAAGACTTTTTTTTAACTTTGTATGCAAAATGGAGAGAAAAGGATGGTACTTATAGAATAACTTTTGATTATAATGGCGGAACTAAGTATGATGAAACAAGTAAAGTTGTATCAGTTAAAGAAGATTATGCGTTACAGTATCTGCCTGATGAACCTGTAAAAAATTATTATTCTTTTGGCGGATGGTTTTTAAATCTTGGTGAAGAAAATGAATGTGAATTTACACTTGAAACAGTTATTTCTGGTGATATCACTGTAAAGGCAAAATGGATTGTAAAGGAATATGTTCTTGAATTTCTTTCTGACGGCACAGAAAATGCAGAAAAGGAAGATATTATTTTTACTGTAGAAAAGCCTGTTATAATTCCAGAATGTACATTCGAAGTTCCTGATAATCATTATTTTGCAGGCTGGTCTACAAGTGATTCAGGAACTAGAAGCAGTATAGGGTTTGGAGCTGGAAAAGAAGTAAAAGAACTTAGTGATCTAGACTGCTGGGGAAATTATGACTGCACTTTAATAAAAATTTATGCGGTGTTCCTTCCGTATGTAAGTCATAATATTATTTATAACGATATTCCTTCTGATTCTGCTGCACCGTCCAGAACATCTTTCTTTGAAAATGAAGATGTTGAACTCGAATCAATTGAACGTTACGGTTATATTTTTATAGGATGGAGTGGGGGAATTGAAGGCTGGAAGGCTTATGAACAGACAGAAGATATTGTTCTTTCTCCAGTCTGGAAACTTAAAAGTGAATATGAAGTAACAGTAGAAGACGCATTTGATGTAATTAAAAAATTGCCGGAGTGTAGTATTTATACAATTAAAATTTCTGGTGAAATTACAGAAGACTTTCTGACAGAGTTTTCAAAAGCTGTAGTAGACAGTTCGAAGGTGGAAGAATTAAATCTTGATTTAAGTAAGGCAACCGGTTTAACAGTAATGGATCCTTCTATTTCAGATAATGTTATGCTTCAGAAAAACAAAAAATTAGGCTCTCTTGTTCTTCCGGATGTACTTGAAGAGTTAGGCGATTTTGCTCTTTATAACTGTTCAAATTTAAAAAGTATAACAGTTCCTGAAAACTACAGGGGCAGTTTTATTCTTGCATTAAGCTGTTCTCATTCTCATGTTCTTTCTAACATCATTGTTGATGAAAAAAATACAAAGTATGCTAGTGTTGATGGAGTTATTTATTCAAAAGATTTGAAAATTCTTTATTTATGGCCTGCTGCAAAAGCAAAGTTTGAAATTGAGATTCCGGAAGGTGTTGAAGAAATAGACTATTATGCATTCCGTAACTGTGTTGACCTTTGTGATGTAATTATTCCTTTTTCAGTTAAAAAGATTTCTAGAAATGTTTTTGAAGATTGCTGTAGCCTTTATAAAGTTACTTTTAAAGATCCTTACAGCTGGTTTGAAACTGAAAACTTTAGCTATGATTATTATAACCAATGGAAATCTAGCGATTGTCTGACAAAAGAAGAACTGGAAAAAGCTGATAATTATCATGCAAAAAGTGATTTGGATTTATCTTTCCGCTTTTATCGAAAATATCTTTATAAACATCAGATTGACGTAACTGCAGAAAATGCACTTTCTGAAATTACAAAGGATAAACTTGTTGCGACTGTAACCATAAAAGTAAGCGGACCTATAACAACAGATTTCCTTAATGATTTAACGGCTTTAATTAGAGATTTTAACTTATCTAGTGATAGTGTAAAAATTAATCTTGATTTAAGTGCAACAACCGGTATTACTGAATTAGAAGCTGTTTCGGGTAAAAGTCTGTTTGCCGGATGGAATATTACAGACGTAGTATTGCCTGCTGGACTAAAAACAATTAGTAAACATGCTTTTTATCAATGCTGGAGACTTGAGCGAGTTGTTATTCCGTCGGAACTTGAAAGTATAGGGGAATTTGCATTCTGCGAGTGTAGGTCACTTAAAAATA
The DNA here is from genome assembly GCF_024696245.1 of Treponema sp. GTDB lineage: Bacteria > Spirochaetota > Spirochaetia > Treponematales > Treponemataceae > Treponema_D. The sequence continues at coordinate 35,294 of NZ_JAILGZ010000162.1, read as the reverse complement.
TTGAAATTCCTGACAGTGTAAAAGTTATAGAACAGGGAGCTTTTAAAGAAACTGGCCTGACTTTTCTTAACCTGCCGGCTTCTCTTGAAACTTTTTCGGGTAGTGCCTTGTATTCCATGGATAAACTTGAATCGGTTTCTATCAGCCCTTCAGCAAAAAATTTTATTGTTAAGAATAATGCCGTTTATTCAAAGGATGAAAAAACTCTTGTTGCGTATCCGGTAACTGGAACTGAATTTACCATACCAAATGGAACTCAGATAATCGGTGAATATGCTTTTACAGATTCAAAAATTACTTCTATTGTTATTCCTTCAACTGTAAAAACTATAGGCCATGCAGCATTTTCTAGCTGCAAGTCTCTTACAAAAATTTTAATTCCAGCTTCTGTAACAGAAATTGGAGATTTCGCTTTTAGCTCTTCAGGTCTTACTGAAATTTCTTTCGAAGATCCTGAAAACTGGTATAAGCAAATGAATTTTGGGTCAGGTAGTGGTGATGGTACTCTGTCTGGCTGGCAAAACTTCGGAGATGTATCACCGGAAGATATTGTTAAAGCTGAAAAGTGGGATCAAGCTGGTCTAGATGGTTTAAAACCGTACCGTCTTCGAAAACATGAAGTTGAATACTGATTTTTATAATGCATGATGCATTTTGCGTTATATAACTTTTTTATAAGGAGCGTTTAAATGAAAATGAGTAAATCTGTAAAACTTTTTGCAATGTTGTTTGCCGCAGTTTTTTCAATGTCAAGTTGTAAAGGTAAAGAATCAGCCGGAAGTAAACCTGATTTTTCTAAACCGAATCCTGAATCAGATTTTGAATTTAGTCTGGTAAGAAACGGTACCGCTATACGCATTGATTACTATAGTGGAAAATCAAAAAATGTTGTTGTTCCGTCTGAAATACAGGGCTGCCCTGTTGTGAATTTTAGTCCGGATGAATGGCCTGAAATAGAAAACCTTGTAATTTCAGAAGGTGTTGAAGTCGTTAATGTTCGTTCTGAAATATTGAAATATATAAAACTTCCTTCGTCGTTAAAGTTTATCAGTCTTCACTCTAATGTTCTTGAGTCTGTTGATATTCCTGAAGGCGTTTTGTTTGTTGATTTTGGACGTACACCTCTTAAATCAGTTAAACTCCCTAAAAGCCTTGTTGGTATAGCTGATCGTGCTTTTGAAAAGTCAAATCTTAAATCTATTACAATGCCTGAAGGATTAAAATATTTAGGAAATATGGCCTTTGAGGATTGTGATAAACTTGAAGAAATAAATGTTCCAGAAGGATTCAATCCGTTCTTTGTATGTACTGATTCTTCCTGGTTTGGAATACACAGCGAAAAAACTTTTGAAGATGTCTTTACAGGTGAAAAAATAAAAAAGACAGTTGCACTTCAAAAACTGTTAAAACATGAATTCAGGGATTATGAAAGCTCTGATAATGCTGAGTTTAAAAAATTTTATTATTCTTTTTGGGCTGACTAGATAATTTAATTGAATTGCAAAAGGCTGCCTGTAAAATTCAGCATATATGGAGGTTTTGACAGATTTAACCGCCATGTACTGAATTTTTCAGACAGTCTTTTTTTTTAACGTCAGCGAATGACTGTATTTTATAAACTGCCTCTATGGTCAAATTGAGCGAAAAGTGGTAGGATTTGTCAAGTTGCAATTACCGGATAATAAGGTATCAAACGCATACTGGGAGTAAAAAAATGAAAGTTGTAATTATCGGTGCACAATGGGGCGATGAAGGAAAAGGTAAGATTGTTGATTACCTTGCAGAAGATGCAAAGTACGTTGTACGTTATTCAGGCGGACCAAATGCCGGTCATACTATTGTTGTAGATGGCAAACAGTTTGCTTTGCATCAGGTTCCAAGTGGAATCCTTTACAGCGATAAAAAGGTTTACCTTGGAGCAGGTATGGTTATTGATCCGGAAAAGCTTTTCAAGGAACTTGACATGCTTAAGGAAAACGGAATCAACTGGGAAGGTCGTGTATTTATTTCTGACCGTGCTCAGCTTATTCTTCCTAAATACCGCCAGATGGATAAAGACCGTGATGCTCAGAGAAAGCGTCCTATCGGAACAACAGGAAGTGGTATTGGTATTGCTTATTCAGAAAAATCACACCGTGACGGACTCCGCCTTGCTGACCTTGACTGGGCAGAAAAAATGGCTGAGTTTGATGGAGAAGACAAGGAATATCTTGATAAATATAAGGACAAGCTTATTGAAATGCGTGTTGACCTTACAAAGGTAATGTGGGAAGTACGCAAAGATAATATTCTTTTTGAAGGTGCTCAGGGTGCCATGCTTGATATTGATTCCGGAACATATCCATATGTTTCTTCAGGTGCAAGCTGTGCTGCCGGTGCTGCTACAGGTTGTGGAATCGGCCCTCATGACCTTGATAAGATTCTTGGTGTATTTAAGGCTTATCAGACTCGTGTTGGTAACGGTCCAATGCCTACAGAATTCAACAACGAAAGCGAAGGTGAACTTTGTCAGTACGTTCGTGATACAGGACGTGAATATGGTGTTACAACCGGTCGTGCCCGCCGCTGTGGATACCTTGATCTTGTAGCCCTCCGCTATGCCTGCCGCGTAAACAGCCTTGATGGTCTTGTTCTTACACATCTTGATATTTACGATGCAATGGAACAGATTGAAGCCTGTGTTGCTTATGACATTGATGGTAAAATCGTTACAGACTTCCCTGCAAACGTTGATCAGATGAATAAGGCTAAACCAATTCTTGAAAAGTTTAAGGGATGGAAAACACCTCTTAAAGAAGTAAAGAGCTATAAAAAACTTCCTAAGGAAGCCAGGGAATATGTAGAATATATCGAAGAATACACTGGTGTTCCAGTAACAATTATTTCTGTAGGTTATGAACGTGATGAAACATTCATCCGTGCTAATCCATGGAAAAAATAAGTATAAGTCTGCTTTTAGGATTGGCTTTGTAAACAGGGCCTGTCTCGGATAAAAGAATTTTCTATACTAAATAAGCTGCTGCCTGCATTTTAATATGTCCGGGTGGCAGCTTTTTTTTTGTTCAGGTGGAGCTTTACATAAAGGGGGAGGGCTTTACGTAACCGCGCCCTGCTATACGTAACAGTGCCCGGCTTTACGTAACAGAGGCCTGCTTTACATAAGTGGCGCTCAGGGCAAAAAAAAACAGGCTCTCAGCCTAAGCCGGAACCTGTTATTCAAAAAGATGTATCAATAAAAAATTAGTGATCTTTTCTTTCTGACTGACGTCTCTTGTTCAAAAGTTTGCGCTCAAGAGTAGTCTTTTTCTGGTGATTAGTAGCAGAAGGTTTAACGAAGTATTCGCGCTTTTTGTATTCGCGGATAATGCCTTCCTTTTCAACCATGCGCTTAAAACGTTTGATTGCCTTTTCAAGGTTTTCATTGTCGTCAACACTGATTGTAGCCATGTATATTCACCTCCTCTTTCCGGTAGTTCCGTTGAAAGTATGGTCATTTTATAGAAAAATAAATAAAATTCCAATAGATTATGGGGAAAATTCTTCAGTTTTGCCCCTCTTTTTACGGAAAATTTGCCTTTACTTAATAAAAATAGCTTGTTTACAAAATAAAATGGATATAAACTTATAGAATGAAAAAGATAAAAGGACAGAGGATCCCTGTATTTCTGGCATCCGATGATAATTACGCACCATTTCTTGCGGTTACTTTAAAGTCGATTTTTGACCACGCATCAGCTGACAATTTCTATGAAATAATAATTCTTTCTACAGATCTTTCCAAAGATAATGAAGAAAAAATAAATGCCCTTAAGACAGAAAATTCTTCAATTAAGTTTGTCTCTATGAAAGATCAGATAGAAAAGATTAAGTCACTTTTTCCTATCAGGGATTATTATTCAATAGAAACTTATTACCGTATTTTTATTGCAGATCTCTTCCCTCAGTATGACAAGGTTATTTACCTGGACTGTGATGTAGTTACAGTAACTGATATTGCAGAGCTTTATAACGTAAATCTCGGCAATAATCTTGTAGCTGCAGCTCACGAAGATGTTGCAGACATTCTTGAAGTTTACCGCAGGTATATAAGATATGCCCTGGATTGTAATCCAAGAAAGTATTTTTCTGCCGGTATTCTTCTTATGAATACTAAACTTTTCAGAAAGGAAGCTTTTTCAAGAAAGTTCCTTAACCTTATGTCAAAGTATACTTTCCGTATTACTCAGGATGAGGATTACCTTAATGTACTTTGTAAGGGCAGAACCCGTCTTCTTAATCTGGGATGGAACAGGGGAGCTTTCCCCCTTAAATCCTTTAAGGAAAAGAACCTTAAGATTATTCACTATAAGCTTAACTGGAAGCCATGGAAGGTTGATGATGCCCTTTATGAAGATCACTTCTGGAATTATGCATCTAAGACACCTTATGGTCAGATTATTGCCGACAGAAAGGCTTCTTATTCAGATGAACGTAAGCGCAAGGATGTAGAGGACTTCCACCGCCTTCTCAGCTGGATAGAAGAAGATGTTGTAGACCCTTATAACTACCGCAATGCAGAAGTAATGAAGGGCTTTACAAAAATACGCCGCAACGTTTTACATGCTATGGGTAAAGTTACTTATGTAGGCCGCTTTGTAATGTATGTAGGCCGTTCACTTTTCCGTACGGCATAAGGATTTAATAAATGGAAGCAGTTATAGAAAAAGATAAGGGACGTCTTGAAGTTATAGAAAAAATTAAGGTACTGGAAAGGGAAGGCCGCTTTACAGAAGATGTAGAGCCTGATCCTCCAACAGTTCCCCTTACTCCTGATAAGGTTGATTATCTTGGCAAAAAGCTTTCGTCTAAGATAAAGACTTTTATTGTTAACGGCATAGCCCTTCATTTTATTAACAAAATGATTAAGCAGGGCTGGCTTGTTATTAAGGAAGTTAAGGGTCTTGAAAATTTCCGTAAGATTAAGGCCTCCGGTGCCGTTTTAACCTGCAACCATTTTAATGCCTTTGATAATTTTGCAGTTCTTAAGGCTTTGGAATATGAGCTTAAACATAAAATCATGTACAAGGTAATTCGTGAAGGCAACTTTACTTCTTTTCCTGGTCTTTATGGTCTTATGTTCAGAAACTGCAATACTCTTCCTTTAAGTCAGAATCCAAGCACAATGAAGAAATTTCTTGAAAGTGTAGATATTCTTCTTAAGAGGGGAGAAAAAATACTTATTTACGCTGAACAGGGTATGTGGTGGAATTACCGCAAGCCCCGTCCCCTTACAAACGGAGCCTTCCGTTTTGCCGTTAAGAATAAGGTGCCTGTTTTACCGATTTTTATTACCATGACAGATTCTGATAAAATCGGTCCAGACGGCTTTCCTGTACAGGAATATACTATAAACATAGAAGAAGCCATATATCCTGATGAATCAAAGACTTCCAAAGAAAATGTAGAGTTTATGAAAGATAAAAACTACCAGGTCTGGAAGAAGGTATATGAAGACTTTTATGGAATACCTTTAACTTACGAAAAATAAGTAATTTTAGCCACTTTAAATGCCGATATTTGAAGAGTATGAAAATCGGCAAAATTAATTTTAATTATAAAAAACTCATTTTATCTCTGGCAATGGGCGTCAGTCTTCTTTTTGCCCTTGACCATAAAGTTGCAAAGGGTGAGACCTTTTATTCAATAAGTAAAAAATACGGAATTACAGTAGATGAACTTTGTAAGGCCAATGGTATTACAAAAAACGATGTGTTAAAAACCGGGCAGACCCTTAAGATTCCTTCAAAAGAGGGGCAGTCTGATACATCGGCTGCAAGAAAATACGACCTGTACACAGTTCAGAAGGGAGATACCCTTTACAGAATCGCAAAGATTAACGGCATTACTGTAGACGAATTAAAAAAACTTAACGGCCTTGAAGATGCTTCTGCATTAAAGGTTGGGGCTAAGCTTAAGATTCCTTCATCAGCTGCAGACGTTAAAGAAACTACCCTTCCTGATCTTACTTCCAGTGATCCAAGAAAGTATTCCAGTAAAAAAGGTGACTCAAGTCTTGTTTGGCCGGTAAAAAATCCACAGGTTACTTATATTAAAGGCAAGGTAAGTGGTGTTCAGCTTAGTGCTGCAAAAAACGAAAGCGTAACAGCCATTCGTGCCGGAACTGTAATGTATGTAGGTAATTACAGGGGTTACGGTCAGGTTGTCTTTATTCAGTCTAAAACAGGCCATATTTATTCATATTCAGGTCTTGGTTCAATAAAAGTAAAGAAAGGCGACTATGTTGTCTTTGGTGATGTTATTGGAACAGCCGGTGTTGATTCAATTAAACAGACATCACAGATCTGCCTTATGGTATTCCTTAAGTCCCAGCCTGTAGATCCTGCAAAGGCTCCTAGAGGCTAGGTCAGGGCTGCTTTTAAAAAAGACTGAGCTGATTTTTTTCTTCTATAGCCTTTTTATAATCCTTCTGCAGGGGAAGGGTGTCTTGAATTATCTTTTTTAGAAGTTCCATACAGACTCTTGCATCATCATGGGCCCTGTGGGCAGCTGTAACTTTAATTGAAAAGCGCTCTGCCAGTGACTGAAGCTTAAAGGTTCCCTTTATATTCATAGCCTGAAGACTTGGATAAGCCCATCTTGAAAGGGGCAGGGTGTCTATACAGAGGTTTCCAAGAGATGAACCGTCCAGTCTGTCTAAAGCTGCATTTATAAAGTAAAGGTCAAAAGGTGCATTATGAGCTATAAGCATGGTGTCCTTGTTTTCTATATATTCCATAAAAGCCTTTACTGCCACATCTTCTGCCGGGCAGTTTTCCAGCATCTGGTTTGTAATATGGGTAAGCTCTGTAAGCATTGGGGGAACAGGTACCGGAGGCTTAATAAGCATGTTAAAAGGCTCTCCTATAAGGCCGTCACAGTTAAATTTAACGGCACCTATTTCCATCATAAAGTCCTGGGATGCCTTTAAGCCTGTTGTTTCTGTATCAAAGGCTACAAAAGTCCTTCCTGAATAGTATTCCTTTGCAACGTTATTGAATTTTGTGTACAGATGAATTGCTGCCCTGTCTTCCATTAAAATCTTCCTCCCTAAAAAAAATATCCCGTGTCCTAAAACAGCCACGGGATATTGTATGTGGATAACCGCCTTTATAAGGGCAGTTGTCTGTCAGTATTTAATAGATACTGAAAATTACTGTGCAGCGTCAAGTACAGCCTTGATTTCTGCAGAGATTTTACCGCAAAGATCATCAGCTTCTTTTTTAGCTGCTGCAAGTGCTGCATCTGTCTTTTCTGCAACTGGTACAGTAGAGTTGATGTAGAACTTGATTTTTGGTTCAGTTCCTGATGGACGGGCACTTACAACTGTACCGCCTTCAAGGAAGAACTGAAGAACATTGCTCTTTGGAAGTTTAACTGCTTCTTTGACAGATGGGTTAAGTGGATCAAAAGAAACGCTTTCCTGAATATCACGAATCTTGAGAACTTTCTTTCCGCCAAGAGTCTTAAGTCCTTCTGAACGGAGCTTAGTCATAATACCCTTCATAATGCCAGGACCAGAGATTCCAGGGAAGTACTGGTTGATTGAAACATCCTGGTAAAGACCGTATTCCTTGTACATTTCGTTAAGGCGTTCAAGAAGTGATTTTCCCTTGCTTGCCCAGTAAAGTGTCATTTCTGCACACATTGCAGCTGCACTTACACCGTCTTTATCACGGATCTGTGTCTCGATAAGGTAACCATAGCTTTCTTCAAAACCGAATACATAGTTTCCTGTACCATTCTTTTCCATCTGACCTTCGTCATATGCAATCCACTTAAATCCTGTAAGACATTCCTGGCTCTTTACACCATAATGTGCTGCAATTTTGTCAGCAAATGGTGAAGTTACGATTGAGCGGATAAGTACAGGATTAGCAGGCATTTTGTTGAATTCTTTTTTAGAAAGAAGAACGTAGTCTGCAAGAAGGGCACCCATCTGGTTTCCTGTAACAAGAACGTAGTTTCCGTCTTTGTCTGGGAATGCTGAACCGAAGCGGTCTGCATCAGGGTCTGTTGCCATTACAACGTCAGCCTTTTCTTTCTTTGCAAGGTCAAGAGCCATTTTAAGTGCTGGAGCTTCTTCTGGATTTGGCTTTTCTACAGTTGGGAAGTCACCGTTTCCTTCGCGCTGTTCTGGAACAGTAATAACGTTAAGTCCAAGATCACCAAGAACTTTTTCTACGTGCATTGCACCTGTTCCGTGGAGTGGAGTGTAAACAACTTTTACAGAACTTGCCTTTTCCTTAATAAGTTCAGGACGGAAGAGCTGGCTCTTAATCATAGCCTGGAATTTATCATCAAGTTCCTTGTCTACAAGTACGATTTTTCCTTCTTTAATTGCTTCTTCACGGTCAATAAGTTTTACTTCTTTAACGGCATTTACTTCGTCAATAATACCCTTGTCATGTGGTTCTACAACCTGAGCACCATCATCCCAGTAAGCTTTGTATCCGTTGTACTGTGGTGGGTTATGGCTTGCTGTTACAACAACACCTGTTTTACTTCCTGTTTCGCGGATAGCATAAGAAAGTTCAGGAGTTGGTCTCATTCCTGTAAAAAGGTAAGCCTTGATTCCGTTTGCAGCAAATACTCTTGCTGTAATGTCAGAGAACTTGTCATGGTTGTGTCTTGAGTCGTAAGCGATGCAGGCACTGAGAGTTCCATTTTTGTGTTCTTCAGGGAAAGCTTTAATAAGGTAGTTTGCAAGACCCTGTGTTGCTTTTGAAATGTTAAGTGTATTCATGCGGTTTGTACCACCGCCCATAACACCACGGAGACCGCCAGTTCCAAATTCAAGTGACTGATAGAAACGGTCTTCAAGTTCCTTCATGTCTTTTTTAGCAAGGAGCTCTTCTACCTGAGAGCGGAATGCTTCATCTTTTTCTTCTGCAATGTACTGCTGTGCTTTAGAGATGATTTCCTGTTCGTTCATGTTTATCCTCTTTTGTTGTAAAAATGTATACAAACGTAACGGATGTCTGAAAACCGTAAGATATTCAGACATCCGTCTAAAATATATCAGAATAAGTTAGTTTCTGCTACCACTTTTTGTCAAGTACTTATCAGCGGCTTCCCTTGTCATAAGGAATACCTTCTGCCTTAGGTGCCCTTGATTTCTTTGATGTAAGGGCAAGTACGATAAGGGAGATAATGTAAGGCAGCATCTGGAATGATTCACTTGGAAGGTGGAGTACATCCAGGGCCTTAAGAAGGAAGTCAAAGGCTGAATAAGTAAATGACAGGGCATAGAAGAAACCAAAGAGAAGGGCAGAGCCTGCAATGTAAAGAGGTTTCCACTGACCAAAAATCATTACAGCCAGGGCAAGAAATCCTGCCCCTGTTACACCGTTGGAGAATTTCCATTCAGCAGAAGCAGAAGAAATATAAGTAATACCTCCGATTCCACCAAGAATACCGGAAATGATTACACCTGCATAACGCATTTTGTAAACGTTAATACCTACTGAATCAGCTGCCTGTGGATGTTCACCGCAGGACCAGAGCCTTAAACCGAATCTTGTACGGTAAAGAATAATTGTAGCGGCAATAAGTACAAGAATGGCAATGACAATAAACCAGTTAAGCTTAAGGGAACCAATGTTTATAAGCAGTGATTCACGGGTTTCATTGTATTTAAGGATGTCAGAGAAGTCCTGCTGGGCTGCCTTTGCAGTACGGGCTGTATTAAATGAAGTAACGATTACTGTTGCAGCTGCAGTTGCAAGCATGTTGATTGCAGTACCTACAAGAGTCTGATCTGCCTTAAAGTTAATGGCTGCTACTGCCAGTAAAAGAGAAGAAATCATTCCGCAGATTGCACTTACAAGAATTGTCAGAAGTACAATAACAAAGGCATTTGTTCCAGGAGGAATCTGAGAAAGTACAAAGGCTCCTCCCAGGGCACCAAATACCATAATTCCTTCAAGACCGATGTTTATGATACCGGAACGTTCAGAAAACATACCGCCTAAAGCTACCAGTACAAGTACTGAAGCAAAAATCAATGTGTACTGTATGATAAGGGCCATTATTCACCCTCCTTTGTAGATTCTGTTTTTTTCTTAAGGGAAATCTTTGCAATAATTGTCTTAAAGATAAGTACAAATGAGCAGAGATAAATAATAGTAGAAGAAATCAGGTCAGCAATATGAGGATTGTAGTAGGTAGTATCCAGGGCTGCACCGCCTGAAGTAATATGCTGAATAAAGAATCCTGCAAAAACAACTCCAATAGGGTTAAGTCCGCCAAGGAAGGCTACTGCAATACCGTTAAATCCCATACCAGGAACTGCTGAACTTGTTTCCCATTGCTGCATGTCAGTAAGGTAGTAAAGACCTGCTGCCATACCTGCCAGGGCTCCGGCAATTGCCATAGTAATGATGATGTTGGTCTTAGCCTTCATACCTGCATATTTAGCTGCATTTTTGTTAAAGCCTGTTGCCCTGAGTTCGTAACCAAAAGTAGTTTTGGTAAGAATGATATAGATGATTACTGCAACTACTATAGCCAGTGGAATGGCGATTGTTGCGTAACTGCATTTTAAAAGCTTGTCCAGACCAATGTTTGGAAGCAGGGAATCCGGAGAAACAGTAGTAATGTTGTAGGTAAGGGATTTTGAGCTGTTCATTACAACAGGGTTTTTAAGTACTGTATTTGTAATGTAAAGACCAATCCAGTTAAGCATGATGCAGGCAATTACTTCATTTACGTTAAACAAAGCCTTGAACATACCGGCCAGGGCTCCCCATGCTGCACCTGAAAGCATTGCAAAAATAACGCAGAGGTACCAGGGCATGTGGAATCTGATGGCACAGGTAAGGGTTACTGCAATGGAAATACAGTACTGACCGCCGGCACCAATATTAAAGAGTCCGGCCTTGTAGGCAAAGAGAACTGAAAGTCCGCAGAGAATCAGTGGAACTGCCTGAACCAGTGTGTTTCCCAGATTTTCCAGAATCAGTTCTGTTGTAGGAAAGTTAAGGAAGTTAAGGAGAATGGTCTGAATACCTTCACCTGCATGTTCAGCATTTATAAAGAGAAGCACTATAAAACCTGCAATGATTCCAAGAAGTGCACAGAAAACTGCTGAAACAATTGATTTTACGCTTTCTTTTTCTAATAAGTTTTTGTTCATTTATCCTTCCCCTGTCTTTTTGCACCTGACATGTAAAGTCCAAGTTCCTTAAAGGTAATTTCTTCAGGCTTGAATTCTCCGTTGATTTCTCCTTCGTACATAACGAGGATTCTGTCTGCAAGGGCAAATACTTCTGAAAGTTCATAGGAAACAAGAAGTACACCTGCACCCCTGTCTCTGTCTGCAACAATCTGTTTGTGAATGTATTCGATTGCACCTACATCAAGACCGCGGGTAGGCTGAACTGCAATAAGAAGCTTATGTTCCTTATCAAGTTCACGGGCAATAATGGCCTTCTGCTGGTTTCCTCCGGACATGGCACGTACAGTTGTTTTACATCCCTGTCCTGATCTTACGTCATACTGATCAATGAGTTTTTCTGCATAAGAAGTAACTGCATCAGGTTTAATAAAGCCTTTATTCTGAAAGTCCTTCTGCCAGTAACGCTGAAGGACAATATTCTGTTCAAGATTATAGTCCAGTACAAGACCATGCTTATGACGGTCTTCAGGAATATGGCTCATTCCGTCTATAGAACGTTGTCTGATGGATTCTTTTGTAATGTCTTTTCCTGCAAGAATGATTTTTGTATCTGCAGATGCAAGAGCTTCAAGACCTGTTAATCCGTGAATAAACTCTGACTGTCCGTTTCCGTCAATACCTGCAATACATACGATTTCTCCTGCATGTACTGTAAGGCTTACGTTTTTAACGGCCAGGGCATCATGGATACGGCTTTTTACACAGAGATTTTCTACTTCAAGAACAGCTTCTCCTGCTTTTGCCGGAGTCTTGTCTACCTGAAGCTGAACGTCCCTTCCTACCATCATGTGGCTTAATTCGTTTTCATTAGTATCTTTTATATTTACGGTGCCGATGTACTTTCCCTTTCTTAAAACGGAACATCTGTCGGCTACCTGCATGATTTCTGCAAGTTTATGGGTTATAAAGAGAATTGATTTTCCTTCTGCTGCAAGATTTTTCATAATCTGCATGAGTTCCGTAATTTCCTGAGGAGTAAGTACGGCTGTAGGTTCATCAAAAATAAGGATTTCGTTGTTCCTGTAGAGCATTTTAAGGATTTCTACACGCTGCTGCATTCCTACAGGTATGTCTTCTATTACGGCATCAGGATCTACTGAAAGACCGTATCTGTTACTAAGTTCAAGGATTTTGTTTTTAGCTTCTTTGCGGTTAAGAAAACCATGATTTGCCGGTTCAGAACCAAGAATAATGTTGTCAAGAACAGTAAATGTTTCTACAAGTTTAAAGTGCTGGTGAACCATACCGATTCCCAGTGCGGTGGCATCATTTGGATTATTGATTTTTACTTCCGTACCGTCTTTTTTTATCAGTCCTTCTTCCGGCTGGTAAAGACCGAAGAGAACGCTCATAAGGGTGGATTTTCCGGCTCCGTTTTCACCAAGCAGGGCATGGATTTCACCTTTCTTTAACTGAAGCGTAATGTTGTCATTTGCAATGATTCCGGGGAATCTTTTTGTAATGTTGAGCATTTCGATAATGAATTCACTCATGTTGCAGTCCTTTTTAGAAAAAAAATGTCACCACCCGGGTGCTTAGCCCGAATGATGACCCGCCATTAGATTTTAGCTTTTATTATTTGATGTTTGCGTATGTGTTGAATTTAACGGCAACTGCAGGTGCTTTGTCTGTATCTGCAGAAACTTTAAGTTCTCCAGTGCAAAGTTTAGCAACAAGAGCCTTATATTCATCAACAGAGAAGTTCTTCATAGACCATGTGTCTGTAGGAAGCTGAACGTAGTTAAGGTCAAGGTTTGTAGAAGATACAAGACCAAGGCTGTTAATCTGTCCGCCGTATACATCATCCCATGTTCCGTCTACGATTGCAGCAAGGTTAGATTTTACTGTTGCTGCGAGACCCTTCATTGCAGAAGTTACACACATTCCGTCAACGTATGTAGAGTTGATAAGTGCGCTCTGGTCTGTATCAACACCGATAACCTTTCCGCCAACATCTTTTGCAGCTTCACATGCAGAAGTAAAGATACCGCCACCGCAGGCAAATACAACTTCAACACCGCGTCCTGTGTACCATGAATCCATAACACCCTTAATCTGAGCGTCACCGTAGAACTGTCCGCCGTAAACATATTCGATTGTTACTTTGTCAGTCTTTTTCATTTCTACAGCAGCCTGGTTAGCACCCTGTACGTATCCGTATCCGTAGCGGATTACAGCAGGAACAGCCATTCCACCAAGGAATCCAAGGTGTTCAAAACCTTCTTTTACTGCAGCATATCCTGCCATGTAGCCAGGAATCTGTTCATCATATACAGCACAGAATACGTTCTTTGGAAGTATGTAACCTTTCTTCTGTTTTGCTTCAGCAGCACTCATAACGTCAAATTCAGAAACGTCAAGGGCGATGAATTTAATGTGAGGATATTTTTCTGCTCTTTCTACGATTGCTTCTGCAAAGAGGAAGCCAGGAAGAACAATAGCCTTAACTTTCTTTTCTTTAGCAGCAAGGTCAATTGATGCTACGCGGGCAGCAGTTGTGTTTGCTGTTGGCTTAAAGTACTTGAAGTTAAGCTTGTTGTCTTTTGCAAATTCTTTACAAGCTTCATAAGTTGTCTGGTTAAAAGACTGGTCAGTAATATCTCCTGAGTCTGTTACCATACAGATATCAGCACTGTCTTTAGAAGAGCAAGATGCTAATCCGGCAAATGCAGTAATTGCTACTAAAGCAGCTGCAATAAGTCTTTTCATGTGATTTCTCCTTCTCTAAATGCGTTTATTTTTTAGATCCACGGTTTTTCCAAACCGCGTACCGAACATTATAAATCTAAGGGGTATAAAAGACAAGGAAAATATTAGTCTTTGATAAAAAAAAGCCGTTTCTTACAAAGTACTAAAAAAGAAAGACCGGTATTTTACGCCGGCCTTTTCCTTATTTTTATACCTTAAACTGGTCAATTTCCTTTCCGATTCTTGCAATTGAAGAATTCATTTCTGAAGATATACCTGTAAGGGCATTTCCTGTTTCTTCTATTTTTGTAGCACTGCCTGTAATTGTTTCTACCGAGCTGTTAAGGTTGCCTGAGTTGTCCTTTAGTCTTGCAACTTCAGAAAGAATCTGCTTGCTTCCGATACTCATTTCTGATGCAGAAGCCCTTACCCTGGAAGTACTGTCGCTCATTATCTGCAGGGCATCCAGAACCTGTTTTGAACCTTCTGCCTGTTCTTCCATAGCGGACTTAATCTGGCGGACAAGCTGGTCTGTTTCCTGAATGCTTGTAGATACTGCAATAAAGGCATCGCTTGATTCATTTGAAGAAGTTACTACAGTGTCAATTGATGTCATGATTTTCTGCAGCTGGTCTCCAATTGTCTTTGACTGGGCAGAAGATGTTTCTGAAAGCTTTCTGATTTCGTCAGCTACAACGGCAAATCCCTTTCCTGCATCCCCTGCATGGGCAGCTTCAATTGCCGCATTCATGGCAAGAAGGTTAGTCTGTTCAGCAATGGCAGAAATAGCCACGTTTGCTTCCTGAAGCATGGCTGACTGGGTTTCTATTTCGCTGATCTGTTCATTTACGGTCTGCTGTTTTGAAGAACCCATATTTGCCTTTTGCTGCAGGGAATTAAATTCAACTGCCATTTTTTCTATAGAAGAATTAATTGCATTTATGTTGCCTATCATCTCTTCCGTTGCTGCAGAAGCCTGGTTTACACCGGAAGACTGGGACAGAATCATATGCTCAAGGGACTGAATATTTGAAGTAATCTCTGCAACTGCAGTAGCTGTTCCGTCTACGCTCTGGTTTTGTTCCCCGATAAGGTTTTTAAGCTCCTGAATACATTGAAGTATTTCCTTAATGGAAGTTTCTGTATCCTGAATACTTGCCTGAAGATTTTCGTCTACATCTACAAGGGCTGTTTTAGATTCCTTTACCTGACCGATAATTTCCTGCAGCTTCATAATAAACTTGTTGAATCCCAGACCTACAGAACCAATTTCATCTGCATTCTTTATTTCTATACGCTGGGTAAGGTCTGCATTACCGCTGGCTATTCCGGAAATACTGCGGACAACAAGCTTAAGTGGCCTGAAGGCAATTACCATAAGGGTTACGATAATAAGAATAATAACTAATCCAATAATAATGTTTGAAACTATAAGTATATGGCGGATTTTTAATGAAGATGCATCCAGCTGAGGTTTAGGAATACTGATACCAACAGACCAGTTTGTCTTTTCTACAGGTGCATAGAAAATAACATCCTTTTCTCCCGGCATGATAAAGCTGTTTACAGTAGCTTCACCCCTTTGTCCTGCAGCCATTTTTTCTGCAGTTTTCTTAATATCAGCATGACCTTCAATATTATCAGTAATAAAGTTTGCCGTCATCTGAAGTTCTGTATCAGGGTGGCACATGGCAGTACCGTTTCCTGACAGCATAAAGGCGTAACCCTTTTCTCCCAATGTAAAGGCATGAATTTCTGCCTGAATCTTGTCTATGGTTTTAACACCTACAAACATACCAACTTTTTTGCCGGTAGAAGTGTATGCTGCCTTAACAACCATAATGGAAACCTTTCCTGTTGCTTTTGCCAGGGTAGGGTCAGTTATATAAAAGTCAGCTCCGGTCATAATTGCCTTGTAATAGGCACGGTCAGAGTTGTTTCCTCTTTTTCCGGAATCGTAGTAGGAATTTCCCTGGGCATCAATAAAGAGAACATAGTCGATTTCTTTGCTGCGGCGGGGTGGAGTAGTTGCAAGCCACTTAGCAATTTCATCCGGTGACTTGTAATTGTAAACGGCATCTGCCTGAGTGTAAAACTCCATGTGATTGAGGTTTTCGTCCAGCCAGGAAGTTACATAGTTTGCATAGGAAGAAGCAATCATGCTTATGTCGTTTTCTGCAGTTTCCCTTGAGGATTTGTTTACGACATAAACAGAAAGTTCTATAAGCAGTAAGAAGAGCAGGACTATGGCAAGTCCTGTTACAATAACAATCTTTTTTATAAGGCTTTTTTTCTTAGGTTCCATATATCCAGTATTCCCCCTTTTTTTCTTCCCTTTAAAGTATAATTCAATAAATGGAAGTTTAAAGCTTATAATAATTTTATTGTGGAATACTGGATTTTGCAAAAAAAATTATCAGGCTTTCAGGCTGTCTGCCTTAGTCAGCATGGCTCTTTCCCAGTCAAGAAGGCTGGCACTCATCTGAGGCTTTTTGCCCTTTACGTCACAGAGAACCCTGAATACTTTTTCCGTACCACTTGGGCGCATCCATATGTAAGCCAGTGAAGTTCCATTCTGGTTTTTAAAAAGAACCTTAAGTCCTCCGTTACCATTGTTCCAGTCACTGGCATTCCTTACTTCTTTTGTTCCGTTTGTAGTAATGCATTCGTAATCTGCAATACCGTATTTTTCAAGAAGTTCTGCCTTTCTTTCTTCCCATTCCTGCATGAAAATCTTCTGGAATCTGAGTTTAAGGTGTCCCTTGTCTTCTGTTTTAACATCAAGAACAGCCCTGCTTTCGCTTACACCTGTAGTAACATATTCAGGAAGGGTTTCAAGAATATCAGAGAGGGTAAAATCCTGTTTATACCTGTCTTCATTTCCGGAAAGCCTGCACCAGAGATGGAATATTCCTTCGTGAACTTTGCCCTTTTTATCCAGGGTATCCCTGATTGAAAGAAGTTTTACTGCTGCAAAGACTGTAGCAACAGGATCCCTTACACAGGAAGGATAGGTAATGTTACCTCCGTTGGAACCTTCACCAAGAATACGGACATTATAGCCTTCAGCTCTTTTTTCCCTGGCAAGGTTAACTATATTGGCTTCTCCAACCTCTCCCCTGAATACTTCTGCCTTAAAGACTTTGCAGATTTCTTCTATTCTCATGGAAGTAGGGCAGTTAACGGCAACAGCAAGTTTTTTTGCCTTAGGATTTTTCCAGTATTCAAAGGCCAGTTCTGCCATAACACAAAGGGCAAATACAGTCTGGGCTTCTATAGGAAAAGCCTTTTCCTTTTTTTCGTCCCAGTAAACCATGTTACCCCTGTCACCGTCACAGTCAGGCATGTAACCTAAAAGTACTGTATTATCTCCTGCCTGGTGGAGTTCATTCATTTTGCCTGCACACCATACAAGGTTTTCCGGCTCCGGAATAATTTCGTGGGCTATTTCTCCAGGAGTATTATTCATGGCAATAAAATTCAATTTACAGCTTTTTATAAATCTTTCATCGATAGAACGGCATCTTGCACTGCCATTCATGTCGCATACTATGGAAAGGGGATTCTGTGCTGTACATTCAGCAAGAAGGTTAAAGAAGTCTTCTTCTTCACTTTTTTTATTGCTGCCGGTAATTACTTCCTTAATAAAGTTCTCGTAGTAATCCAGGGCCTTAATCTTATAATCCCTGCCTTTTGTAAGGAGTTTAGAGTATTCTTTTTCTCCTGCAGCCTTAAGAATGCTTTCTGCATGAGTCTGGCAGTTTACGGTAAGAAGCTTAGCTTTAAAATCATCAGCAAGTATTTTAGACTGGGAAGCTTCAAGAACACCTCCGTCATTTAAACCGAACTTTATTCCGTTATGACCTACAGGATTGTGGCTGGCACTTATGTAAAGAAAACCGTCAGCAGTTTTTGAGTAGGCCATGATTTCCGGGGCAGCAGTAACGCCAAGATATTCTACCTTTATTTTATAGTAGAGCATGGTTTTTAATACTGCTTCTGCAATCTTTATGCCTGTAGGTCTGGTGTCCCTTCCTACAACAATTACAGGTCTTTTTTTATGACATTTATCCTGAAGGTAATTTATAAAGCTTTCTGCTATAAGAACAGAAAGACAGCTGTTTGTATTTCCAATATTTTCACTGGTATCATGCTGATCTCCTGATTCAACAAATACCTTACGCCAGCCCGAAGCTGATAAAATCATGTTGTGTTCCATAATTAAAGGATTATATCGTTTTATCTCCTTATATTCCATTACGCATTTTAATTCCTGCCATTAATCAGCTGAATCTTTTCTTTACATATTTAACAAAGTTGAGTTTTCCTATAGATTGTTTTTATATGAAGTATGAAGAACTTGAACAGCCTTCAGCAGGCGATGTAGTAGTTGTAGGTCTTAGCGGAGGTGTTGATTCCTCTGTTACAGCAAAGCTTCTGAAAGAAAGAGGTTGCACCGTTATTGGTGTTACAATGGCTTTGTGGAAAAACGATATGCCCCAGCTTCCGGAAGAAGTAAAGCTTCATGACAGCTGTTATGGTCCTGGGGAAGAAAACGATATAGAAGAATGCAGGGCTTTCTGTAAGGAGCAGGGTATTGAATATCATGTTATTGATGTTAAGGATGCCTATCAGAAAGAAGTACTGGATTATTTTAAATCAGAATACCGGGCAGGAAGAACCCCAAATCCCTGTATCCGCTGTAACCGTTTTATAAAATTCGGAGCCCTTTTAGCAGGAATCTCAAAACTTGGCATTGACTATGATTATTTTTGTACGGGGCATTATGCAAAATCCCTTCGTCCTATGGAAGATATCCGCAATATTTACGGACCGGAGGCAGCAGATAGTCCTCAGGGACACAGCCGTCCTGTACAGGTAGCAGTAGCCATGGATATTTCCAAGGATCAGGCATATTTTCTCCATAGAATACCTGCTTCTGTCTTAGAAAAGGTTCGCTTTCCTTTAAGTTCTTACAGTAAAAAGGAAGTATTTAAAATGGCCAGGGAATGGAATCTTAAAGCTGCTCAAAGGGCAGAAAGCCAGGATTTTATGCCTGCTCCTTTTATAGAAGTTCTCTTTTCTGATAAGCCTTCCATTCCCGGTGATTTTATAGACAGGGACGGCCATGTTTTAGGAAAGCACAGGGGAATTGAACATTATACTATTGGTCAGAGAAAGGGCCTTGGAATCAGTTCAACCCGTCCCCTTTACGTTGCAGAAATCGACGAAAAGGAAAACAAAATTGTCCTTGGTCATGATGATGAACTTTTCTCTTCTGAACTTATAGCAGATGATCTGGTGTGGGCAGGAGACTATAACCCTGAGTGTGCCTTTGATGCCATGGTAAAAATCCGTCTGGCTTCAAGACCGGTAAAGGCCAGGGTTGAACCTTATATTCCTGCAGAAGGGGAGTCCTTTAAAGAACCTTGCTGCAGGGTTATATTTGAAGAAAAACAAAGGGCAGTTGCTCCCGGTCAGTCTGTAGTCTTTTACAGTGAAGGAGTTACCCTGGGCGGCGGTATAATCAGCCGGGCTGTCAGGGTAATGGAAGATCAGAATTAATGATTAATAAATGTCCAGTGTAAAATAGTAGGATTTACTTTCTTTAAGAATATTGGAGATTGTAATTCCTATGGAATTTTTTCCTGGTGTAAGGGGAATACGGGCTAAAAGCTCCTTCTTATCATCAGGATAAAGTTCTTCTACGGAATAGCTTTTATCACCGGAAGTACAAAGTTTACCGTTTATTTCGTTAAGGGTTTCAAACTGAATGTGTTCAACTGCAGCTCCATTAACAGAAACTGTGGTTTTTGCAGGAACAGCTGTTTTCTGCCTGTCTTTATAAATGCTGTAGGTACCTGAAGGCAGTCTTTTTTCTGTAAGGGGATTATGGTAAATGCCCTTTTCATCCTGAATTGTTATGTTTGTTGCATAAAGAGGAAGTTCTGTTCCTGTGCGGGGCATTGGAATGCGGGGATTTACTGCAGAAGAGTTCTTTATATCCAGAACCTGAAACTCAAGACAGCTTAAACCGTCCTGCCAGCCTGAATTTCCGCTTTTTCCAAGATAAGTTCCGCTTTCTATTGTATCAGGAAGATTTTTTTCCAGAGTATCTTCATCAAGATTTCCGTATATTCCCATTAAAGAATCCTCATGGGAAATAAGCAGGGCATTTCCTAAAGTAGATTCAAAGCGGCCAAAGTCGTTTGAATGTTCCCTCATGGTAAGAAGGATTTTTCCCTTTTGAACGGATTTAATGTCAGAAATATCATTAAAGATAAGGGAAGTACTGATTGTTCCCCCTCTAAGCTGTCCGAAATATGAATAAAAAGAGTCTGCTGCTGTTTCCTTCTGAGGCCAGTCAAATGATGAAAACTCTCCAAAAACACAAGCTGCTGCTGTAAGTCCTGCCGTTAATGCTGCAATAGCTATAATCTTTTTCATATTCCCTTCCTATTTTTTAGAAACTGTCAGTCTGGAAATCTTACTGTTCCTTCCTACAAAGAAATTGTCCCCTCTTGCCTGAATAAAGGCACATTCAGCATCAAAACTGAACTTTGCTGCAATATGGTTAAATTTCTCAAGTACTGTAACCGTATATTTTGAATCTTCCCTGCTTAATACAAAAACAAGGCCGCTGCTGTCAGATTCTTCAATCTGAACTACATTTCCCTTCATAGGAATATGGAAGGATTTTTCGTCCTTAAAGCTGTATATGCCAAGATTATCCTTGTAACTGTAGTAAATTGCCCTGTCATTAAGGGAGTATTTTACAAGTTCCTGCTCAGAGGATTCTTCATTAAGGTATTCATGAAAAACAATCCTGCTGTGACCCTTTTCTTTTCTGGCAACAACAAATCTCTGTCTGTCCCTGCCGCTTATACAGGCAACAGATGAACCGTCAGAAGAAATGCCTGCTCCAAAGATAATTTCATATTTGCTTCCTTTTGGTGAAAAACGGTGGTTAATGCTGCCGTCGTTGTTAAAGGAAATAAGGGTTCCGTCTGCATAACCTGCAATTGTTCCCCCTTTACTTGAACTGAATGCCGTAATTGGAGCGTAGTTTTCAAATTTCCACTGGGCTTTACCTGTTTCATCGCATTTTATAAAGGAATTTCCCCCCGGTAAAAAGAGGTAAACCCTGTCTCCGTCAAAATAAGGAAAGCCGGAAAGTTCTATAGTGCCGGCCTTGCTTCCGTCACACTTATAAAAATCTGCACTGGTATTGTTTGCACCAAAAATAGTGTAGTAGCTGTCAGAAATAGATGCTTTGTATGGGAAAGGTATGTTTTTTGTTATTCTGCCATCTTCTGTAAAGTAACCGATGTTCTGTCCCAGTTTGAATGGTATAAGGTCTTCTTCTGTTTCTCTGCTTTCTTCTACGTGGAATATGTCCTGGGTCCATTCAGGTATAAAGTGTAGTTCTTTTCCAAGAGGTCTCATGGCCAGAATTATATAAAGCAGACAGAAGGCTGCTACTCCTATTGCTATTTTGTGTTTAGATGTTAATTTCATGTTTCTGATATTAGTTTATAATTGTAAAAAAGAAAAGTTCTATGTGCCTCCCTGTAATTTTTTTATGAAGTCCTGTTTGTAAACATTGACAAAAAAACGTAAAGTTTGCAAAATACGACAAAAGAAAAATGTTTTGAGGTTTAAAAAATGGAAGATGATATCCTTACAATAGAAGAAGTTGCAAAGTATCTCCGCGTAAGTGAACGTACTGTATATGACTGGGCTCAGAAGGGTGAAATTCCCAGCGGAAAGATTGGCACAGTATGGCGTTTTAAGAAGGATGAAATTGAACACTGGGTTAATCAGCGTCTCTCAGGATCTTCCAGAAATGATGGCGAAATCAAAGTTAAGAATATTATTTCTCCGGAACGTATCATTTTCCTTAATCACGTTACAAAACATGATGCACTTGTAGAACTTTCTGATAATCTGGCAACAGCTCCTCAGATTAAGGATGCCAAGGAACTTCAGGAAGAAATCCTTAAAAGGGAAGAACTTGTTTCTACAGCTATTGGCCGTGGAATTGCAATTCCTCATGTAAGGCTCTCAAGTATTACTGACCTTGTAGTTAGTCTTGGTATTTCCAAGTGTGATATTATGGATTTTTCATCCCTGGATGATGTTCCTGTACGCATTGTTCTTATGATTGGTGCCGCTTACAACCAGCATAACTATTATCTTCAGACTCTTGCTTACTTTACTGCAAAACTTAAGGATCAGGCTTTAAGGGATGCTCTTTTAAAGTCAGAAGATCCTGTAGAAGTTTATAATCTTCTGACTAAATAATTCATTTTAATAAAAAAGAACAGGAATCCACTGTGACTGGTCTGTCATGTCGGAAGCTATTTTTCCCCAGGACAGGCCTTTTGCTGTGGTTTCTCCTGTAAGATAAGCCTTTTCTCCCAAAGTAAAAGCAAATCCCGGGTGTTCAGAAACCAGACCTGCTATTGCGTGTCCGTAAGATGCACTTACAAAAAGACAGCTGTTCATATTCATTCCGTTAAGCATTACACATAAAAGCATGGATCTTGTATCACAGTCACAGCCTTCTCCGCAGACCGCTGCCGGAAGGGAAACAAAGTCAGACTCCCTGCTTTCCCTTGTATATTCAAAGTTCTGGGTCCAGTTAAGGAGTTTTGTGGCTAAATCCGTGTTGTCTTCACAGTTGGGAGCCAGGCTTTTATAAGCATCGTAGGTAAACTGCAGCAGCCTTGAGCAGGAATCCCTGTAAATCATCCTGTAGTAACGCTGCCAGGCAAGCTGCCATACAGGACTTTTCTGATAATTAAGGAGGGTGTTGTATTCTCTTTTTACCAGATAATCTGCGGCTTCTACATCTACCGGGTTTATCCAGCTTTTTACTTCTGTTCCTTCAATATTTACGGTAATTTCTTCCTTTTCACTTTCTTTAGGGTAGGCAAAGGCAGTCATGGCTCCGCATTCAAGACTGTTGTCCGGACTCAGGTAAAGACTGTCCATAAAACTTCCCATAAAGGCGGCGCAATCTTCAAAGTTTTCTGATGAAGACCATATCATGTAAAGAAAAGTTCCCTGGTTGTCAGGAAGACTGGTGCTGGCTGCAAAACCGGAAGACTGAATACCCAGCATATTACCTTCAAAGATGCTTATGGCAGAAAGACACTGCCCCCATTCAAATTCTCCGGTCTGGGCAGAAAGTGAAAATTTTGACATAACGTCATCAAGGGCTTCTTTATTGGAATTAAAACGGCCCTGGGGGTAAATCCTTATAATGGCAGTAACCGGCAGTATCGAAGAAGACAGCATGTAGTACCTGCCGTTTTCTCCGGTTTCCTTTACTCCAAAGCCTTCCGGTAAATCCATGTATACAGAAGGTTTTAAGCTGTTAAAATAAGTTTTTCCGCAGAAAGCCGGTAATGTAAACAATGTCACAATCAGGCAGATAATTATTCTTTTTATACTTGTCATTCTTGTCATCAATAAACCTCTTTTTATATAATATCGGCACATGAAAGATTTTCCAATAATTTTTGAAAACGACGAAATCCTTGTAATAAATAAGCCTTGTGGTACTCCGGTTCAGGGGGGTAAGGGAATAGCACATCCCCTTGATGAGGAACTTTCTGCCCGTTTAGGTTACAGAATTCACCTTGTTCACCGTCTTGATAAAGAAACATCAGGCCTCCTTATAGTTGCAAAAAATCCTGCTGCAGCTTCAAAATGGACTACATTAATAGGAACAAAGGAAGTTAAAAAAGAATACATGTGCGTTTGCTGCGGTGAGGTAATCTGCAACGGAAAGCCTTCCCGAAAAGGAAAACTTGTTTCTAAGGTTGAAGCTCACGGCCGTGTTCAGGATGCAGAATTGTTCTTTGATGTCGTTAAGTCTGTTGAAGCTGAAATTCCGGAAACTGAAAGCCGCGTAAAGCTGAATCTGGTTCACATTGTTCTTGGTACCGGACGAATGCATCAGATCAGGATTCAGATGGCAAAAAACGGTGCTCCTCTTGCTGCCGATGACCAGCATGGAAACTTTAAACTTAACAAGCTTTTGAGGAAGCTGGGAATAAAAAAACTCCAGCTTGCCTGCGTTCGCCTTACGATTCCTGTTAATGGAAAAGAAAAGGTTCTTCAGGTTGATTTGCCGGAGCATTTCTATAAGTTTTCAGACTGAATGTTATGTCACTTTTTTTATGGATTCCCCACTGATTTTCTCCGGAGCTTTTCATGGAGTTGACAGAATCTGTTCTAAATGTTAATGTAAGTAACATTTTAATAAACTTTAAAGTGGAGCCCGGACAACGGCTCCTTTTTTTTAGTTTAATCGTTAAAGGCATTACAGAGGTAAAGATTGGAGTTTAATTCACCTGAAAATAATCCTTATTTTAAGGAAAGCGCAGAGAGTGTTCTGTCTGCTGGTTTTGTTCTTGTTGAACTTCAGGTTGCGCCAAAAAACGGCGATTTTTATGTAACGGCAGTAATTTCACCAGCTGATATAAAAAAGGATATTGGTGTTGCTGACTGCTCCAAAGTTCACCATCTTTTAGGGCCTAAAATTCTTGAACTTCTGCAGAGAAAGTATTCCTCACTTACAGAAGATAATCTTTATATGGAAGTTTGTTCTCCTGGTGTTGACCGTAATATAAAGAACGCCTGGGAATTTACAGTTTTTACCGGCAGAAAAATTCGTGTCTGGGATAAGACTGTAAGTGACTGGGTTGCAGGTGTACTTATTGAGGCAGACGATAATCATTTAACTTTGGAATCAGAGGACGGAAGTAAAAAATCCGTTTCCTATGTAGATATTGCTAAGGCAAAATTTTTTAATTTATAAGGGGGCTTGATATGTCAGAAATGGCAGATGCAATCCGGGCACTGGCTGCAGAAAAGGGGCTTAGTGAGGATTCAATCAGGCAGACAGTAGAAAACACAATTAAAGCGGCTTACAAAAAGACATTCGGTACTTCCGACAACTGTATCGTAAAATTTGCAGATGATATGTCTGACGTTATGGTTTATTCCCGCAAGACTATTGTTGACGGTGTTTATGATCCTTCTCAGGAAATTGAGCTTGAAGAAGCACTTAAGCTCAGCTCTGAATGTGAAATCGGAGATGAAATTGATATTCTTGTAGATCCTCATAATTTTGAACGTTCAGCAGTAACAACCGGTAAGCAGATGGCTCATCAGGGTTTTAACGAACGCTATAAGGATAATCTTTACAATGAATATAAAGATAAGATAGGACAGATTATAATCGGTTACTATCAGCGTGAACGCAATGGAAATATTTTTGTTGACCTTGGAAAAGTAGAAGGTATGCTTCCTCAGAAATTTCAGAGTCCAAGGGAATCTTATGGTAAGGGAGACCGCATTAAGGCTCTTATCGTAGATATTAAAAAGACAAATACCGGTATTCAGATTGTTCTCAGCCGTTCAGATCCTAAGTTTGTTCAGGATACAATCGAAAATGAAGTTCCTGAAATCTCAGAAGGAATTGTAAGCGTTTACAAAGTTGTACGTGAAGCCGGTTATCGTTCAAAGATTGCAGTTTATTCAAACAAGATTGACGTAGATCCTGTTGGTGCCTGTGTAGGTCCTAAGGGTGTGCGCATTCAGGCTGTAATCCGTGAACTTGAAGGTGAAAAAATTGATATCCTTAAATATGATGAAGATCCTCATGTATTCATCAAAAACGCCCTTTCTCCTGCAGAAGTAACACAGGTTGTTATTCGTGATGCAGAAAAGAAGGAAGCTCTTGCAATCGTACCTGAGAGCTCTTTCTCTCTTGCAATTGGTAAGCAGGGACAGAATGTTCGTCTTGCAAACCGTCTTTGTGACTGGCTCATTGATGTTAAGACAGAAGAACAGGCTGCAGAACTTGACCTTACAGAAACAGATACACGTAAGGCTGCTGAATCCCTCTTTAATGAATCTGCTGAAGAATCATATGAAGAGATTACAACAGTTTCTCAGCTTCCAGGTGTTAATCAGGATATTGCTGCTCTCCTTAAGGAAGCAGGAATCGATGATATTGAACAGTTTATGGCTGCTGTAGAAGACGGTACTGCCATTAAGGTTCAGGGTGTTAATGCAGACGATATCGAAGCTATTAACAAAATCATCAATGAAAATGTTGAATTTGAAGATGAATCTGAAGAAGAAGCAGTAGCTGAAGAAACAGAATCATCTGAAGAAGTTCAGGATGATGAAGATTGTTACTATTGTCCTGAATGTGGAGAAAAAATCACTTTGGATATGACACATTGTCCTAAGTGCGGTGCTGAATTTGTTTTTGAAGAGGAATAATAGAGAAACATGGCGGATGAATCAGAAAAAAAGCCAGAATTTGTGGTAATCAAAAAAGAAAAGAAACCGGAAACTCAGTCTGAAAAAAAGGTTGTCGTAGTTAAACGAAAGCCTGCTGCTTCTGATAAACAGAAAAAAGTAGCAGTAAGGGTCGTTACTAAGAAGCCTGCTGAGTCATCCCCTAAGCCGGAAGAAAAGCCGGCCTCTGAAAAGGCAGCAGAGACTCCTGTACAGCAGTCAGCACAGACTGCTAAACCTGCAGCAGTAAAACCTGCTTCAGCTCAGGAAAAATCAGCTGACCGTAAGGGAGATTCTTCATACGAACGTCCTCAGCAGAACAGACCACAGCGTCAGTCATTTGAACTTAATACAACCCGTCCTAATGTAAGGGCCGGAAACTTAAGCGGTTCCGGTAACAGGGGCGGTTATGGCAACCGTTACAATAACAATTACGGAAATAACCGTGGTTCAGGCTTTACAGGTGCTCAGGCCCGTGAAGGCTATCAGAACCGTGAACGCAGCGGCGGCTATAACAATAATCGTCAGGGCGGATTTAATAATAATGGAAACCGTCAGGGCGGATTTAATAATAATGGAAATCGCCAGGGTGGATTTAACAATAACCGTCAGGGCGGATTCAATAACAACGGAAATCGCCAGGGTGGATTTAACAATAACCGTCCGGGCGGATTCAATAACAACGGAAACCGCCAGGGTGGATTTGGAGGAAACCGTCCTTCTTTTGGTGGCGGCGGATTTTCAGCTCCTTCAGCAATTCCACAGGGCAAAACTCCTGCTAAGAAACAGTTTAAGGGAAAGAAGCAGGATTATTCACAGCGCAAGGATAAAGAAGAATTCTTCGACGAGGAAGAACTTTACAAGAAAAAGAAGGAAGCTACTCCTGCAAATGTAGTACCTTCAACAATCGATATTATGGAAACAATTTCTGTTTCTGACCTTGCCCGCAAGATGAACCTTAAGGCTGGAGAAATCATCGGTAAGCTCATGTCGATGGGTATGATGGTAACAATCAACCAGTCAATCGATTCTGATACAGCAACAATTCTTGCAGAAGAATATAACTGTAAGGTACACCTTATCAGTCTTTACGATGAAACAGTTATTGAAAGTGATAAGGGTAATGCAGAAGGTGAACGTACACGTCCTCCGATCGTTACTGTTATGGGTCACGTAGACCATGGTAAGACAAAGACTCTTGATGCTATTCGTGATGCAAACGTTGCAGCAGGAGAAGCCGGTGGTATTACTCAGAAAATCGGTGCTTACAGGGTTTCTACTCCTAAGGGAGACATTACTTTCCTTGATACTCCTGGACATGAAGCATTTACAATGATGCGTGCCCGTGGAGCCCAGATTACAGATATCGTTATTCTTGTAGTTGCAGCTGATGACGGTGTAATGCCTCAGACTCTTGAAGCCATTCACCATGCAAAAGATGCAAAGGTTCCTATTATTGTTGCCGTTAACAAGATGGATAAACCTGATGCTAATCCGGAACGTGTTATGACTCAGCTTTCTGAACAGGGACTTACTCCTGAAGCCTGGGGTGGAGATACTCAGTATGTAAATATTTCTGCCCTTAAGCGTGAAGGTATTGATGATCTTCTTGATGCAGTTCTTATTCAGGCAGAAATGCTTGAACTTAAGGCACAGTATGACTGTCGTGCAGAAGGTAAGGTAATTGAATCCCGCATTGATCAGGGTCGTGGTGTTGTAGCATCTGTTATCGTAGAACGTGGTACCCTTAAGACTGGAGATCCTTTTGTTGCTGGTATTTATTCAGGCCGTGTACGTGCCATGTTTAATGATAAGGGACAGAAGATTTCAGAAGCAGGTCCTTGTACCCCTGTTGAAGTTCTTGGTATTGAAAGCATGCCTAATGCCGGCGATCCATTCCAGGTAACAGAAAGCGAAAAGGATGCCCGTGCATTTGCAGCTAAACGTCAGGAACTTAAGCGCTTTGAAGATGCAAAGGCTGTTAAGAAAGTTACTCTTGATAATCTTTACTCTACAATCGAAGCCAGTGAAGTTAAGGAATTCAAGGTTATTATTAAGGCTGACCTTCAGGGTTCTGCAGAAGCACTTAAATCTTCCCTTGAAAAACTTTCTACTAAAGAAATCCGCCTTTCTGTAATTCATTCAAGCGCAGGTGCAATTAACGAAAGTGACGTTACCCTTGCAGCTGCTGACTCAAATGCAATTATTATCGGATTTAATGTACGTCCTACTCCAAAAGCCAAGGCTCTTGCTGAACAGGAAAAGGTAGAAATCCGCAAATACAATATTATCTACAAGTGTGTTGAAGAGATTCAGCAGGCTATGGAAGGTATGCTTCAGCCGGATACAAAAGAAGAAGTTACAGGTACTATCGAAGTTCTTAATACATTCAAGGTTCCAAAGGTTGGACTTATTGCAGGATGTATGGTTCGCGACGGTATTGTTAAGAGATCAAGCTTCGTAAATGTTATCCGTGATGGTGTAGTAGTTTGTTCTGCAGCTAAGGTTTCTTCCCTCAAGCGTTTCAAGGATGATGCAAAAGAAGTTCGTGAAGGCTTTGAGTGTGGTCTTGGTATTGAAAACTGGCAGGATATTCAGGTTGGCGATACAATCGAAGCCTTTGAATATATTGAAGTTAAACGTAAGCTTGGCCAGACTCTTGCAGAAGAGCAGGCAGAAGCAGAAAAGAAACAGGCTGCTTCAGAAAGTCAGGAAAACTAAATGGGACAGTACAGATTGTTACGTCTGGGTGAACAGCTCAGACAGGAAATTTCACTTATGCTCCTCCGTCATGAGATTAAGGATCCCCGCGTAAGTGAATTCCTTTCCATTGACAGAGTAGAAGTAGCAGGCGACCTTGCCTATGCAAAAGTATTTGTATCATCATTTATGGACGATGCCTCTGTAAAAAGAGGTGTTGCCGGACTTCAGAGTGCAGCTGGTTTTATTCAGTGTTCAATAGCAAAAAAACTTTCTGTTTTCCGTTTTCCACGTCTTACTTTCGTAGCAGATTTCAGCATGAAGGAAGGCTATAAAATGGTTCAGAAGCTTAATGCCCTTGAAGCTGAATCAAAAGCCCGTGAATCTCAGGCAGATGAAAACGAAAACGAAGATTCAGACGATAAAGAGTAAATTAAAATAAATGAAAAAAAATAAAAGGACTTCTGTAAGGGACGGGATTCTTCTTTATGCAAAGACTCCCGGTATTACCAGCTTTTCTTCACTATGGGATATAAAGCACGCCCTGAATACTGACAAAATCGGTCATACAGGAACGCTGGATTCTTTTGCAGAAGGACTTCTTGTTGTCCTTAGCGGACATCTTACCCACCTTGTACCTCATATAACAGGATTTACAAAAACATATCAGGCTGTAGTTTGTTTAGGAAAAGAAACAGATACTCTTGATCCTTCAGGACAGATTATAAAAACAGCTCCTGCTGTAAGCCGGGAAGATTTTGAAAAAATTATACCCCAGTTTACAGGAGTTCAGCTTCAGGTTCCGCCTGTTTATTCAGCCCTTCATTCAGGTGGTAAAAGAGCCAGTGACATTATCCGCAGTGGTGGTCAGGTTAAGCTTGAAAGCCGCCAGGTCTTTATATATAAAAATCAGCTTCTTGATTTTAAGGAAGCAGGTGATGACGGACTTTCCTATGCCCTTCTTGAAATTACCTGTTCAAAGGGTACCTATATCAGGGCACTTGCAAGGGATATGGCTAAGGCAGCAGGCAGCTGTGCTTACCTTTGTGCTTTAAGACGTACCCAGGTTGGACCATTTTTACTTAAAGATGCCTCCTGCTATTCTTCCTTTAAAGACTTTACTATTGAATATGGTATAAATAATGCTAAGGAATTTTCAGGCTTAAATACAGGAAGACGCCTTACTCCTGAATCTGTATTTACGGACATAAGAAGTCATTTTCTGGATTTTACTCCTGAACTTGCCCAGACCTGCGGCTTTGAAATAAGTGAACTTAAAAAGGATGCAGAAAAATCTTATCTTAACGGAAGGCCTTTATCCGGAAGTATGTTTAACAGAATAACTACCGGCGTTAACGAAGCTCCCTGTACGATTAAAGATAAGGAAATAGCTGTATTTTATTCAGATAAAACTTTTGCAGGGATGATAAGGCTTAATCCTGAACACAGGCTTTTTTATGGATTTGTTGTTCCTAAACAGAAAAAAAAGCTTAAGGTCTTTACCTGGGAAGAACTGGTAAGGGGAGAGTTTCCTTTAATCTGGAAGAATATGGGAACTGCCCTGACTGTAGGTAATTTTGACGGAATGCACAGGGGGCACAGGGCTTTAATTGACAGGGTAAAGGAAAGTTCCTGTTCTGTTAAGGGGCTTGTTACTTTTACCCGCCCTGGTGATCTGATAAAAAACAGGACCGGTCATTACGAAGGTGATGTAATGACTTTAAAACAGAAACTTGCTTCTGTAGAAGAAGCCGGCCTTGATTTTGCCGTGCTCATTGACTTTTCTGAGGATTTCAGTAAAATTGACGGCGAGTCTTTTGTCTCTGCACTGGTAACATCAGCAGGAATGAAAATGATGGCTGAAGGTTCAGATTTCAGGTGCGGCTATAAGGGGCTTACTGATTCACAGGCTTTACAGGAACTTTCTGAAAAGCTGGGATTTCTTTTCTGTAAGGTAGAAAAGGTTTGTGCAGAAGGGCAGAGTATCAGTTCTTCCTTAATAAGGCAGGCTGTTAAAAAAGGTGATTTTGCTTCTGTTCAGAAAATGCTTGCCGGAGTTTTTACTCTGGATTGCAGTCAGATGGAAATGACTTTGTCAGAGAGAAAATCTTCTGATCCTATGATGGAATGGTTTGCTTCTGATGTAAAAAGCGGTCAGCTTCTTCCACAGAACGGTACTTATGATGTAGTTGCCGGTCTTGGAGAAAACATTCTCCATACAAGTCTTTTTGTTACCGGTACAAGGGTAGAAGTTCTTTTACCTACACTGGACACTGCAAGGCGTCTTACAGAGATAAAGTTTGTTTACAAACCTAATGTTACTTTGTGAAGAAAAAGCTAGGTAACATGGTAATTTATATTAAAGGAGTAAGTTATGGCACTTACAAAAGAAACATCTGCTTCAATCGTAAGCAAATTCGGTGCAAATGCAAATGACACCGGAAACACAAAAGTTCAGATTGCACTTATGACTGAACGTATCAAGCAGCTCACAGAGCACTGCAAGGCATTCCCTAAGGATACAAGCGCATCACGTGGTCTTCTTAAGGTAGTTGGTGCACGCAGAAAGCTTCTTAAGTATTTCCAGCGTACAAACCTTGAAGGTTACAGAGCTCTTATTAAGGAACTTGGTATCCGTAAGTAAATTCTCAAGAGAAGGCGGCATTATGATTAGGTTTTAATCGTGCCGCCTTTTTAGTTTCTGTGATTTTGCTTCCATACTGAAGAAAAACGGTGATTCCGGCTGTTCAAACGGAATATACCTTGCAGTGATTTAGGTAATCTGAGTGCTGCAGAAAAAAAAAGAACAAAAAAGAATTAAGGAAAATTTTATGGTACAGAGAGTAACCCGTAAGATCGGAGACCAGGAACTCATTCTTGAGACTGGTAAAATCGGAAAACAGGCAAACGGATGTGTTTATGCTCAGATTGGCGGAACATCAGTAATTGCTACAGTTTGTGCATCAAGTGAAGTTAAGGAAGGCCTTGACTTTGTTCCAGTAACAGTAGAATACAACGAAAAATTCTATGCTGCCGGAAAAATCCCTGGAGGATTTGTTAAGAGAGAAGGACGTCCAAAGGATAAGGAAATTCTTGTAAGCCGCCTTATTGACCGTCCTATGCGTCCTCTTTTTGAAACAGCTTTTGGTCGTGAAATTCAGATTGTACCAACTTGTGTTTCAGTTGATGGTGTAAATCCACCTGATATTCTTGCAGTTATTGCTGCATCTGCTGCAGTTTCTATTTCGGACATTCCTTTCCACGGTCCTGTTGCAGGATGTCGTGTTGGATATATTGATGGTGAATATGTAATCAATCCTACATATGAACAGATGGAAAAAGTTCAGCTTGAAATCGTTGTTGCCGGAACAAAAGACGGCTTTACAATGGTAGAAGGTGGTGCTAACGAAGTTTCTGAAGAAGTAATGCTTGGTGCTCTTGAAAAGGCTCAGGGCTTTATTACAGATATGTGTCTTCTTCAGGAAGAACTTGTTAAGCTTGCCGGAAAAGAAAAGCTTCCACTTGCACCTCTTAATGTTGAACTTGCAAATGCTGATGCAATTAAGGCAGAAGCTCTTCCACTTATGCAGACAGCATGCTTCCTTAAAGGAAAGCAGGCTCGTGGTGAAGCAGTTAAGGCTGTAAAGAACCAGATTGCAGAAAAATACGCTGAACAGCTTGAAGATCCTGTACAGGCTAAGCTTTTCGGTACACTTTTTGACGACATGCAGTACGACCTTCTTCGTTCAAGCATTCTTGAAAAGGGTCTTCGTATTGACGGTCGTGGAACAGAAGATATTCGTCCTATTACATGTGAAGTTAACGTTCTTCCACGTCCACATGGATCAGCACTCTTTACCCGTGGTGAAACTCAGTCTCTTGCTGTTACAACTCTTGGTACAGCAATGGATGAACAGGTATATGATGATATTGAAGGAGACAGAAGTGAAAACTTTATCCTTCACTATAACTTCCCTCCATATTCAGTAGGTGAAGTTGGTAAGCTTACAACTGGCCGCCGTGAAATCGGTCACGGAAATCTTGCCCGCCGTTCACTTGCTCCAATGATTCCTAGCCGTGCAGAATTCCCTTATACAATTCGTGTTGTATCAGAAATCATGGAATCAAACGGTTCTTCTTCACAGGCTTCTACTTGTGGTGGCTGTCTTTCCCTTCTTGCAGCTGGTGTTCCATTAAAGAAGATGGTTGCCGGTATTGCCATGGGTCTTATTACAGACGGACCTCAGTACAAGAAGTATGCAATCCTTTCTGATATTCTTGGAGAAGAAGATCACCTTGGAGACATGGACTTTAAGGTAGCCGGAACACATGACGGTATTACCGGATTCCAGATGGATATTAAAATTGCCGGTGTTTCTATGGATATTATGCGCAAGGCTCTTGCTCAGGCAAAGCGTGGTCGTGAACATATCCTTGGCATCATGGAAAAATGCATTAACAAGCCACAGCCAATCAGTCCTTATGCACCAAAAATTGACACAATGAAAATTGCTGTTGATAAGATTGGTGCCCTTATTGGACCAGGCGGAAAGAATGTTAAGGCTCTCTGCCAGCAGTATGGTGTAACAATCAATACTGAAGATGATGGTACTGTAACAATTTACGGTAAGACTGGTAATGCTACTGATGCAGCTAAAAAAGCAATCAAGGGTATTTGTGAAGATCCAGAAGTTGGAACAATTTACCAGGGAACTGTAAAGCGCATCATGGACTTTGGAGCATTCATTGAGATTCTTCCAGGAAAAGAAGGTCTCTGTCATATTTCAAAGCTCAGCCGTCAGCGTGTAGAAAAAGTAACTGACGTACTTAAGGAAGGTCAGAGCGTTCCTGTTAAACTTCTTGAAGTTGACAAGATGGGCCGTCTTAACCTTTCTTACATTGATGCTGTAGAAGAACAGTCAAAGTAAGATAAATAAATAAAGGCTCCATGAAGGTTTCTTTTAGATTTTCATGGAGCCTTATTTTTTTTGCAGGAGAATATTTATGGGTGAAGCAATTGGAATTGGATTAAAAGTCTTAAGGGACTGGCATGTAATTTTTATCCTTATCCTCATGATTGTTTTTATTTCCCTTGCAAATTATGTAATAAAGTATAAGAAAAAGCCCCGTCTTCCAAAGGCAAAAGCAGCTCCAGCTCCAGCTCCTGCACCTGAAGGTGAGAATAAAGAAGCGACCGATGCAGCTGCAGAAAAGCAGAATAAATAAATAAAAATTCAACCCTTAAAAGTATTCCATAGTCAGGCCTTTTTCTGATATAGTTAGCTTTGATTAACTTTAGTTAGCAAACGCTATCAGACTGTGGAGGTTTATTTAAATTGGATTTAGCAGAAATTGATGAACAGGGCAGGGGTATTTTATTTTACGGTGAAACTTCTGTAGAAAAATGTTATGGAATCAAAGGTCAGCCTAACATTTATTTTTTACAGACCACTATTGTACAGCAGCATGAAAATCAGGTAGGCCCTAAACCGGGACAGTTCTATCTTATAAAGGGTCAGAAATCAGATGTTCAGTATAACAGGCCTATAAGCGTTTATCGTTGTGAAGAAAAGATAAATAAAACTACAGGTAAAAGTGAATTTACAGTTCAGTTTATGATAATGGAAAAAGGAAGGGGAACTCAGGAACTTTGTCATCTTGAAGCCGGAGAAAAAATAAAGGTTATCGGCCCTCTTGGGACTCCCTGGCCGGAAGCAAAAGATGTTGATTTAAGTAAAAACGAAATCTGTATCATTGGTGGAGGAATTGGTGTTGCTCCTGTTGCAAACCTTGCCTCTTCTTTACCAGACGGCTCTTATGACTTTTATGCCTGTTTTAAAAGCGGATACTATGGTCTTGAGCACGTAAAACCTGCAAATCTTGTTATTACCACTGATGACGGCAGTGCCGGTATAAAGGGGATGCTTTCCGTTGCCTTTACCAAAGAAGCTGTAGAAAAAGCCGGATATAAATTAATTTATGCCTGCGGTCCTACTCCGGCCCTTGCTTATGTTAAATCCATAGCTGATGAACTTGGTATTCAGTGTTATATAAGTATGGAACACAGAATGCTTTGTGGTCTTGGTGCCTGTCTTGGCTGTACAATCGATACTACTTTAGGTAAAAAAAGAGTTTGTAAAGATGGACCTGTGTTTGATTCAAAAATTATTTCCTTTGCAAAACCTTCACCAAGAAGAAAGCCTCTTAAAAAAGATGAAGAGCCTGATTTAAGCGTAACTCTTGCCGGTGTTGAACTTAAAAATCCTACTATAGCTACCGCCGGAACTTTTGCTTATGGTCAGAATTATCGTGGTGTGTCTGATGTAAATTACTGGGGTGCCATTACTTCCAAGGGAATCACCTATGA